>JAITQS010000018.1 GCA_031288795.1 Holosporaceae bacterium
GATGGCCGCACCACCACATCTAAAGAACCATTCTCTTTAGAATTTCAATATGTATTTTTTATAAAAAAAAATAAAACTCTCTAGTTGAGTATCCAAGTTCAGAAATACATAAAACAGAGGTCTCCTTTTCATAAATGAAGATGAGACCTCTGTTTTATTTCACTCCTGAATGAACATCGCATTGTTAAAATTACACTAAGTGCGCACTTGCTCCTTTGGTCGCCTCGTGACGAACGCACACAAAAATCGGATATAGCTGGTTTCCGAGGGGTTCAATGGCTTCGCTAATGTTCAGTCAGGTTCTATTGCCTGTCGTATCAATGGTCTTGCGGGAGCCTTTTTTATCCAACCGTAGGCGACTTTTGTGGCCATGGTCGGATGCACCGCGCCCAAAAATAAAATCGGCTCATATTTGGGAGTTTTTTCCTTCAATTTTTTCGCTATTTCATATATTTTTTAATGCATTTAGGGTATCTGTGTAGTTGCTACTGCCGAAGAGGAAAGATCCCGTTACGCAGCCACTTGCTCCCCTTTCAATGCATTTCTTTAGGGTACGGGGATTTATGCCACCGTCAACGTAGATTTTTATTGGGGGAGGGAGTATTTTTTGGAGAGTGGAAATTTTTTTCAGCTGAGAGTCCAGGAATTCCTGTCCCGAACTGCCGGGATTTACGGTCATAACCAAAACGACGTCCAATACTTCAATGCAATAGGAGATTACTTCGACGGGAGTTGCAGGATTGAGTGCAATTCCAGCTTTTTTCTCTAAATTTTTTATTTTATGCAGGGTACGGTGCAGGTGTTTGCACATTTCCGGATGCACCATAATCAGGTTAGCTCCGGCGTTGGCGAAATTTTCGATATGTCGATCGGGATTATCCACCATGAGATGCACATCGAAGGGGAGGGGAGTCAATTTTCTGTGGGCGGCCACCGTCCGAGAGCCGAAAGTAATGGCCTCGACGTAATTTCCGTCCATTATGTCCCAGTGGATGCGGTCTGCTCCGGCGGATTCCACCGCCAGCAGTTCCTGTCCTAACCTGGTGGGATCGGCGGAAAGCATGGAGGGACAAATTATTATTGGGCTGCTCATTATTTATCAATGGGAAAAATTTTTGTAAATTCCTGCCATTCCCCTTTGCTAAGTCTGCTATTTTCCTGGGATATTTTTTCGCCGCCGAGGGCTCTATTTATGAGATCGACGCAATGGCGTGGCACAGAGACGGATTCTTGCCTATAATTAACAAAAGCGTCGTAGGTATAGGGCACCCATTTTTTTACGATGTCTGATATTATGTTTGCGTAGTGCCTTATTTCGTACTGGGCATGGGAATTCGTTCTTAATTTTAAAAAATGCAGCAGATTATGCAGATCTATTTTCCAGTACATTTCCGTATAGATGCCGACGGGCAGCACGGTGCGGGCGAGCTCTCGCGCAAGAGACTTGTTGTTCAACAGATGGGAATATTTTTCATAGGCGTCGTTGTGAACGCTTCCGATGATATCCAATATTTCCTGAGCTTGGGCCTGATCGAAAAAAGCGTCGTCGGCTTTTCCTTGCCTATTGACCTCCGATTGTCGAGCGATTTGATCTATTTCCGGCAAGTAAAACTCGTTGCTCAGAACGGAGTATCTGGCGGAGTACTCGTTTATGTTGGCGGTACGATGCCGCACCCACTGGCGCATGACAAATATCGGAAGTTTGACGTGCAATTTAAGCTCACACATTTCAAATGGAGTGGAGTGGCCGTGCCTCATGAGATAATTTATGAGACCTTTATCTTCCTGGGTTTTTTTGGTGCCAATGCCGTAGGAAACTCTCGCCGCTTGCACAATGGAGGCGTCGGTGCCCATGTAGTCGATTACCCGAACAAATCCATGATCCAAAACCGGAATCAATTTGTAGAGAACTTTTTCCAATTCCGGACTGGACATTCTTACGCTTTCGTTTTTGCACTTGGTTCTCAAATTTTCAATAACATCATCTGACAAATCTGCGGAGAACTTATCCATAATACCTCACTGTAACTTTCTCTTTATTAAAGGCGCGGAAGCGGGCGCTAACCTAATCATTTTTTTGCATTTGCTATGTTTATATCATGTCACATCCATTTTTATTTTATCAAGAAAATGATTAGCTCGCAATTTTATTTGCGGAGGTATTTTTAGATTATCACTGATTCATTGTTATAAAAAAGTCTCCGTTATTTTTGGAAGTTTTCATTTTGTTTAGAAGGAATTCCATTCCGTCACAGGTTCCCATTGGTATAAGTATGCGCCGGAGTACCCACATTTTGGACAAAATACTTTTATCCACGAGCAATTCTTCTTTGCGTGTTCCGGATTTTGTTATGTCGATGGCGGGGAATGTTCTTTTATCTGCCAATTTTCTATCCAGCACAATTTCTGCGTTACCGGTTCCTTTGAATTCCTCGAAAATAACTTCGTCCATTTTTGAACCGGTTTCCACGAGGGCGGTTCCTATGATGGTGAGCGATCCGCCTTCCTCGATGTTGCGAGCGGCTCCGAATATTCTTTTGGGACGCTGGAGAGCGTTTGCGTCGACGCCTCCGGTGAGCACCTTTCCGGAGGATGGACACACTGTGTTATAAGCTCTTGCCAATCTTGTGATGGAATCCAGTAAAATGACTACATCTTTTTTATGTTCCACCAATCTTTTGGCTTTTTCTATGACCATTTCGGCCACCTGGACGTGACGGGTAGGAACTTCGTCGAAGGTGGAGCTGATTACTTCGCCGTGGACAGATCTACGCATGTCCGTAACTTCTTCCGGACGCTCATCGATGAGAAGAACAATGAGATAGGTTTCCGGAGAATTAGCGGTTATGGCCCGGGCAATGTTCTGCAGCATGACGGTTTTTCCGGTTCTCGGCGGAGCTACGATGAGAGCTCTTTGGCCTCTTCCCAGTGGAGAAATTATTTCAATTACTCTGGTGGTCAGATCTTTTTCTACGCCATTATCGATTTCCAGCGTGAGTTTGGAATTCGGATACAGCGGCGTAAGATCGTCGAAATTTATGCGGTGTTTGGCCACCTCGAGCGAATCTCCGTTTACGTAGTTTATCTTGGAGATGGCGAAATAGCGCTCTCCCTCTTTGGGAGATCGAATAATTCCCTCCAATGTATCTCCGGTTTTTAGGCTATATTTCCGGATTTGGGACGGAGAAACGTATATATCGTCGGAGCCGGCCATATAATTAGCTTCCGGCGATCTTAGGAAGCCGAATCCGTCCTGGAGCACTTCCAATACGCCGTCTCCGAGAATCTCAACATCATTCTCGGCGAGCTTTTTCAGTATTGCGAACATCATGTCCTGTCGTTTTAGGGCCGCGGCATTTTCTACTTCTAGACTTTCGGCAAATGCTAAAAGTTCGGCTGGCATCTTTGTTTTTATATCTTTTAAACGCATATCATCTCTTTAAAAATTTTCGGATAAAACAATAGTTAACATACGCCATTACAATCAATTAATCATAAAAATACAAACATCTACAGCCACAACAATAGGCATATTTGATTAGAAGATGGTGCCCAAGGCCGGAATCGAACCAGCGACACGAGGATTTTCAGTCCTCTGCTCTACCAACTGAGCTACCTGGGCTAGCGCAGGTATCTATCATCATATAAATTAATTTGGTTCCCGTGTCCAGCCTTTTTTTCGAAATCGTGATAGATCAGGTCAATTTAATTTTCCGTAATAATATTGCGCGTTCCAGTGGCTTAACCGAGATTTTGCGAAAAATCTGATATCTGCAGGGTTTTCCCCCGATGTTGTGACCTGCTCTTAGGCTACCGATAGCAAATGTACTGCCGAAACCGTATTCGTGTTCCGTAAGTTTTTGCTATTTCTTTAAAAACTACCTTTTCATTATATCTCTTTTTAGGCAAAAATTAGGAGGTCACGGGATAACAAAATTTTTATTAATATTTTTCTTGATTTCTATTTTTTTGTATGCTAAAATTCATAGTTTGTTGGATTGATTTTTATATCCAGAAACAGTATTGTTATGAGCACAAAAAACAACTGTATTTCTTGGATCACGTTTCGCCGTTTTTGAGAAACGCCAGCTCGATTACAGACCTTTTTTAGAGTTGCCCGAATAAGTCGGGTTTTGCTTTTTCTGCGGCCAATGGCTTATTTTCTCTTTCATTTCGAAACTGTGTCAAGCTTTCCGAAGGAAGCTTTGGGGATAAATTTCTTTCCAGTAATCAAGGAGTAGTCTTTAATCTGCAAGTGCCTATCAGTGAAAAGATCTTTATTTCCTCTTTGGGAGACCATTGCCTAGAGGCTTTTTTTGGCCATCGACTTCGTCAAATCCGTTGCTCAGGTCCTCAGGTACAGGTAGTACGCTGCGGTCTTGCGCCACGTTTTTTCTCGTCCTTGCAAGAAAAATCTCATTAGGCAGTCTCTTTTATCAATCCAACAAATAGAGTATCCCTCGAAAAAGTTAAGATTTAGCAAAAATATACAGGAAAAATACAATGTCAACAAATAAAATAGAAAAAATGCCTTGGGAAAAAATCGCCAGACAAAATCAGTTGGCTCCGCTGGGCGACTGGAACGTATGGATGATCCTCGCCGGCAGAGGGTTCGGCAAAACCCGGTCCGCCGCCGAAGCGATTCGGAAATGGGCTATTAGCGGCACATACAAAAGGATCGCCTTGATTTCGAACACCATTCAGGAAGCAAGACAGGTCATGGTGGAGGGCCAGAGCGGGATTTTATCCATATCCGCTAAAGAAGAAAATGTGGAATTTTATCCGTCGCGAAGACTGCTGCAATGGCCCAATGGCGCCATTGCCACTCTCTACGGCGCAGAACATTACGAGCACCTCAGGGGACCACAATTTGACGCCGCCTGGATAGACGAATTTGCGAAATTTCATTATCCGAAGGAGACATTTGACCAGTTATCGTTTTCGCTGCGACTGGGCTGCAATCCAAAAATAATATTGACCACCACTCCGCGTCCCCTACAATTCATAAAAGATCTCATGAAAAGAAGTGATGTTGTCACCGTAAAAGGAACATCGCTGGAAAATTCCAATAATCTATCTCCGACGTTCCTGAAGCAGCTGGAATATCTTAGGGGAACGAGATTGGAAGCGCAGGAGATCTATGCAGAAATCGTAGATGAAAATCCCAATACGCTGTGGGCCTGGGAAGACCTGGAAAAATGTCACCGAGATCCTCCACATTTCATGAATAACATCGTTATGGGCGTCGACCCCGCCATGACCAGCAACGGCGACAGTGACGAAACCGGCATAATTGTCGCCGGTATGGATGGATTCGGAAAAGCCTACGTTCTGGACGATCTCAGCATCTCGGCTGCTCCGGATATCTGGGCCAAACGCGTCGTGGACGCCTATCACAAACATTCCGCTCGCCTAATCGTAGTAGAACGCAATGCCGGCGGAGATCTGCTGGAAAATCTTTTTAAATCAATTGATGCTTCCGTAAAAATAAAAACGGTTTACGCTCATAAATCGAAAATTGCCAGAGCTGAACCCATCGTCATTCTCTACCAAAAAAAGATGATATTTCATGCACGCCAATTTCAGAAATTGGAGACTCAGATGGCCACCTACGAACCCAAATCCAAATCTCCGGATCGACTGGATGCCATGGTCTGGGCCATGACGGAGCTTTTTAGCGCATCGACTCCGAAGGCGCTGCCCCTCATCTGGAATATATAGCGGCAGTGCCGTCTCCGGACCCACCGCCACCGCTAATGGGTCCAATATTTAATTAAAAATCTCGAAATTTGCCATTACTCATTTTCATCTTCCCTAGACGAAGGACTGTACTCTGAAGATAAATGCTCCTGCGTAATAGTATTTTCAAGTTTAAGAATTGTATTTCTTCTCCTATGGTTTTTCATGTTCTGCATGTCCTGCATCATTTTCACAAAAGAGTTATAGTCTGCACTGTCTGTGATGGTTTTGTTGGCATAGGTTTTGAGAATACTGATGTTAGCTTCCGATACATCATCAGTTCCGTTGCAGATATCCATTGTTAACGAAGGATTTACTCTGAAATAGTTTAATTTTCCCGCTCTAGCCACCCCCATCAGAGATTTGTGGGTGTATGAAGCCATTGCCTGATTCGCCACTGACGAATATTTTTTGGCCCAAAACAATTTTCCCTTGTCGGCGCAGTAATCACCGTGATCAATGTGACTGTGGCTTCCTGTTCCAATGGAAAATAGAACTATCTTGCTATTGGGAAACAATGTTTGGGCTTCATTATAGGCTATCTCGGCGGGATTATTAGCGAATACGCCTCCGTCTATGCCTTCGTATCTACAATCATCCAATCCGATAAATACGTGCGGATTGAAATAGGTCGGAGCAGCAGTGGTAGACATCAGGGCGTCCAGCAATTTGTATTTATGGACGTTAGCGTTGTGTACGTCATCGTAATTCCTATAGAAGACAGCGTTGCCGCTCTGCTGCAGATAAAACGGGAAAAATAATCTGGATTTTAAGGATTCTGCGCTAAAGGCGTTTTCATTGGTACCGATGAAGTCTTCGGTGGCGCGTTTTTTCAAGTCGCTTCTGTAAAGTGGTCCGGAAAAACCTCGAGTATTACTGAACCAATTTAGCGGATTCCAGCGACTCCAATTCCTGGAGAAGATTTTTTTTGCAAGAGAGCTATAATTATCCACGAAATTGCTTATTTTTCCCAATGAAAAAGCTGTCCCCACCAGAGCTCCCACCGAAGTACCGGCGATCAGATCGAATTTAAATTCTCCTCCCAATTGCTTCCGTAGATTTTTCAAAATTACCGCCGGCATTATACCGCGAACACCTCCGCCATCAACGGATAAAATTACTTTGTAGGGGCTGCGGTGGACTGGCGGAGCTAATTTATGTGGAGAAAAATCGCCGCACATGGGCGCCATATTGGGCCAACGTAAAAAATCTGATTTCTCGACATTATTGTCAAATGGATCTTCGCCGTATTCGTCGTTCGAGTACTCCTGTATAAGAGTCATACTTCGATCCTGCCCAATGTTATGCTTTGTTTTCCTGGAAAGTGCCTCATTACTAGACAGTGATCCTCTCTCCGATGCCGTCTGGGATCCTGTTTTGTCGAAAACAAGCGTTGACGATGAGGCGGAGGTGTGAGCTTTTGATAGACAATTGTTGTTCACCATGTCAAGTGACGAACATGAAAAACTAGGGGAACTCAATGGATGATTATCAACATTGGCAAAAGGGTCGGAACTCTCTTCTGATTTTGTAGATAACAATCCCGAGAACGGCACCAACGATGTAATAAGCAATGAAGGTAGCTGCAGCGTCGTAGATGGTGAACTGGCCAAGCTTGGCACCTGCGAAGATTTAGATGACCTGGAATCATTTACGAGGTCTTGCGTAACGCTCATATAGGAAAAACGATACAGGTTCTCATTTTCGGGTGAGTCGTCATGGTAAATCGGTGGTTTAGTATTTCCCGTTGTTTTTTCTTTCCTATCAAGCTCAGAGCCTTCCATGATCGATAACATGCTATTGGAAAGCTTGTTCTCATTCTCGGAGGTATAGGCAATGTGAATCGACGGAACCGGGAGAAAATATTTTTCTACGTCCTTTGGTAACAATTCCTGCGAAGATTTCGTAAGATTCGGAAATGTAGAGTCTTCTGTACTAGAAGAATCCCAGTAGAAAACACATAGCATCCCGGACAAAAAAGATAAAAGTATTTTTTTAAAATAAATCATGATATCCTCCAATATCTTTGTCTATAATTTTACATAAAATTCCAAACAAACGTTGATTACATTTTTAAGAAACAGTAAAAAAAATAGCCACGATATGAGACAAAAACTTTAGGCAATTATTAATAATTACATAATAATAGTTAAAAAAAGATTAATTTTTTTGAATAAATTAAAAAATAATTACCGTTTGAGAAAACGTTGCCTAAGAAGATACTT
This sequence comes from Holosporaceae bacterium, assembly GCA_031288795.1. Classification (GTDB taxonomy): domain Bacteria; phylum Pseudomonadota; class Alphaproteobacteria; order UBA3830; family UBA3830; genus BNWE01. The sequence continues at coordinate 7,965 of JAITQS010000018.1, forward strand.
TTGCAGGGCGATCTTTTAAAAACAACTATGACAAACAATCTCCGATTTTCATGTGCACGTAAAGCGGGACAGATAAATTTCCCGCCGCCTCCATAATATTTTTTATGATTGGGATGGCGGGGTCAACGAAATCATTTTCCGTTTCGAAGATCAGTTCATCGTGTATCTGCAGCAGCATCGACGAATGAATCGACTTCAGTAGCGGACTCAAATTTATCATGGCAGTTTTCACGATGTCGGCGGCGCTGCCCTGTATGACAGCGTTTACAGCCTGCCTCTCGCTAAAGTGCCGCAGCTGGAAGTTTTTGGAATTTATGTCTTTTACATAGCATTTTCGTCCGAGAAGGGTTCGTACATGACCATATTTTCTTGCATACTCAAGGGTTTCTTCCTTAAAAATGTTAAATTCTGGAAAACGCTCAAAATAATTTTTGATGTACTCGTTTGCCTGGGTTTTTGATACCCCTAAAGTCTTGGACAATCTAAAAGAAGACATTCCGTAGAGCAGAGCGAAATTAATAGTCTTCGCATGGGAGCGCATTTCTTCGGTTACGTTGTCGGCGGGAACATTGAAAATTCCGGCCGCTGTTGTGGCGTGTATGTCCTGATGTGCCACAATGGCCTCCCGAAGAGATTTTATATTGGCCACATGAGCTAGAACGTGTAATTCTATCTGGGAATAGTCGAAGGACAGCAATTTATGTCCCTCCTCGCTCACGAAGGCGCTTTTTATGAGTCTTCCCACTTCGCTGCGGGCCGGAATATTTTGCAAATTCGGACGCGACGACGATAGTCTTCCGGTGCTGGTCGATGTCATACTAAAGGTCGTGTGCAGTCTACCGGTTTTCGGATTAATTAATTTGCAGAGAGAATGTGTGTAGCTGGATAATAATTTTGAAAAACTACGCCACTCAATTACCAACTCCGGCACGTCGCTGTGGCCCGAGAGCTCCTCCAGAGATTCTTGATCTAACGCCGTTTTTTTGGGCAAATGGGGAATGTTGAGCTTTTCAAAAAGAGCTTCCGCTAATTGCTTGACAGATCCTATTTTAAATTCATATCCGACAGCGGCAAATATTTTCTGCTCCAGCTCCTTTATTCTTTCCGAAAAAGCGTCCGCCAGCTGATTTAATTTTGCCGGCGACACCCTAATGCCTTTTTCCTCCATGTTTTTCAGGATATTAATCATGGGGATGTCAAGTTTTTTATAGATATCCAATAGATTATGGCGGGTCAATTCGTCCCGCATGCCTTCGGAGACGTCAAATATCATTTCGGAGATTTTGCAGATTTGATCCGGCTCGCATATGTTTTCCAGCGCCAATATCGCCATCGGATCATCCGTGACATGGAAAATATCCCGGACGCGACTCCCCACCGGACCATAGAGCAAATAGGACATCAGAGAAATGTCGTCGTAGGAGGCAAAATCGATGGAACGAAAATATTTCAATCCGCCAACGCCAATTTTGGTAATTTTCGGATTCTCAAAGTAGGATCTGACAATGGCACAGACGCCGGAGTAGCTTAAACAGAGGTTCTGGCTAAAAAGATCCGCTTCACCATGAATGGAAAAAATACAGCAGCCGACAGAAAAGCCATCGCATAAAGCCAGAACTCCGTTTCCACTGGAACACGAACTGCAGAAAAAACTAAATTTCTGTCCCGGACTGAGCTCAAAAAAATTTTTCAGTTCCTGTGGGGTGGAAATTTTTTTTAGGGCTCGCTCTTTTGCTTTTTCCTGGGCGGATTTTTTTTGCACTCGCCTAATTAAATTTGAAAAATCGAAAGAACTTAAAAAACGCAGAGCCGCATCATGATCGTAGGAAACCAAAAAATTGAGAAAATTATCACCTAATGCCACATTTTTTTCCAAAGTAACGAGCTTCAGAGACATATCCAGATCATTTTTTCCGCCAATTAGTTTTTCTTTTAATTTAAGAGGCCGGATATCGTCAATATGGTCGTAAATGCCATCCAGTGTTTTATAGGTTTGGAGTAACTTTGCCGCCGTCACCGGACCTATGCCCCTAATTCCCGGAATATTATCCGAAGAATCGCCGACGAGCGCCTGAAAATGAACCATTTGTTCCGGGTAGACACCGTATTTTTCGAATACATCATCGGATTTGATCACCTTGGATTTAATGGGGTCAAACATGGAGACATGCTCGTTTATCAGCTGCATCAGATCTTTGTCGGAGGAAATTATTCGTACCTCAATACCTTCGTCCATGAATTTTTGGGCGCAGGTCGCCATGAGATCGTCTGCTTCGAATCCGATTTTTTCCACCGTTGGTACACCGAAAGCGCGGCAGGCCTCCTTCAGTAGCGGAAACTGCTCCTTCAGCTCTTCCGGGGTGGCGGCCCTATTGGCCTTATACTCCGGAAATAATTCTGAGCGAAAAGTTGCTCTGCCGGAATCAAGCACAACGCAAAAAAAATCTGATCGGTGCGTTTCCAGCAGCGAAATCAGCATGGAACAGAAACCATAAATGGCTCCCACGGCTTTTCCGTCTTTCGTCGTAAGCTGTGGGAGCGCAAAAAATGCACGGTAGATAAAACTGGATCCATCCACCAATACGGCTAATTTTTTCATTTATTGCAGCGTATTGTTGAGCGCTCCTCTCTGTTCTTGGTAGAGCTCTATGAAGTTTATCGGATACAAAAATACCGCCGGGAAGCCCCCCTCGCTGACGGTGTTGGCAACAATGCACCTCACAAACGGAAATAATAAACGCGGACATTCCACATATAATATCGGCTCCATTATCTCCTCCGGAAATTTTCCCAGAACAAATTCTCCGGTATAAATCAAATCCAAAATAAACATTGGTTCATTTAGTTTTGCATTTATGTTTACCATGAGGGATACTTTGTATGCATTTTGCTCACCGGTGTTTGCGGTGTCTTTTTCCACATCTACCTTGAGCTGTACGTCGATCTGCGGCTGTTCCTCAATCCCACGAAAGTGAGACATGGGATTTATGCTCTCGAACGATAAATCCTTCGTGTACTGAGACACAATCCCCAAAAACTGCTCATTTTTATTTTCGTTTGCCATATAACTCTCCAAAAAAATAATACTACTCGAATATATATTAGTCGGAAACACAATACCAGCGAAGAATAGCGGCAGAATCTACCATAAAAAAAGCTTAATATTTGAAATTGGCGTCATAGAGACAGTTGCCTAATTGCTTTTTCTCGCCATCGACTTGGTCAAATCCATTGCTCAGATCCTCATGTACAGGCAGTACACTGTGGTCTTGCGCTACGTTTTTCCTCGTTCTTGCAAGAAAAATCTCATTAGGCAACAGTCTCTCATAGCTTTACGGGGGCCGGACTGCAAGAATTTCTCTTCCTAGTACCTATTTGAAAAAGCACCGGTTAACTGCGTCATTTCCCTCTCGTGGACAGCAGAATTCGTATCACCTGCATATTGAAAGGCCTTATCATAATGGGGCTTAAATATATGCACATATTGTTTTTCACATATATCTATAAATGATCGGCACAAATACGCTAATCGACCTTGGTTATTTTTTACACCGATTTCCGAGGCTAATCGGTTCCTTTTTTCCTTGGTTCCATTTTCATATTCCCCAGCTAATGGAGCAATTTCTATGCACTTTTCGATGAATCTCTCAAATAACCTCGTAATTTCTTGCTCATCAATACCGTTCAGACGTAGCAGCTCGTTATACACTTCCTGTAGCTCAAACAATGCGTTTGACTGCATATTTTTTTCTCCAATTGACCGAAACATCTTGAGTAGCTGATGAGATTGATTGGCAAATAGTAAATTTATGGAAGTTATCGGAGTATTGGTGTCCACAGCTCCCAGCGACATTGAATTATACTTGGCGAACATATCATGCAAAGTATCACTTCCGGTTCTTTTCTCTACTTTTCCGCTGGCGTTGGAGGTGGATATTCCAAAAGAGGGAACGGGTAACCACAGTGTCGGAGTTGCAAAACTTGCCTTCGCTATACTTTTGCCAGTGGAAAGCATATAATCTATGACTATTCTTCTTCTAAATGGAATGAGTTTGTTCACGAACGGTAATGCACGCTGGGACTCTATTTTCGGAGCTTCTAGGATTTTTAAAATCCACTCATGGTCAGAAGCGGCACCAATTCCTCCGGATACCATGCCACCAGTGAGAGCTTCCGTAGCTTGGCTGCTAATAATGTTGCCCACGTCTGAACAAATTACTCGTGCATAATCTTTTATTTTTGCAGAAGTACCTTCTTGATCCGTAGGCTCCCGTTCTCCATCCTCTTTATCCAGATACGAAAGCAAACTTTTAAAACTATTTGTCTCCAGAAATCTTCTGCCAAATTGCCCCGATAAAGCCACAGGAGCCGTAAATCTAATAATAATATATTTTCCATTCTCCGTTAAAATTGGACTATCTTTTACACTTCTATAGATGCTGGAAAATTCTATGACTTGGTTTTTAGCTTGCACATTACCTACAGCTTCAGCTTCCCATATTTTAGCTATTGCGTTTTTCGGGATGACGTTATCTTTTTTATCGACGGAGGCCTCCCTCAAAAGACATAATTTTTCGAGTTTCTCCAGATAGCTACGTATGCGCTTCAAAAGCCGCAGGCCTTCGGCTCTGCGATTATCCGTATCGGGTATTTTTTCCACCAATTTTTCTCGAAAAAGATATCCCATCATGCAGGCAGATTTCAATGAAGTTATCCCCATATCTGCGCAAAAAAAACTTTTCCACAGTTTTTTTATGTCATTTTTTTTATTTTTCTGCAGAAATTTCAGATGCTCTTCTAGTTTTGTTATTGCATTTTTTGCATTTTGCCAACGCTCGGTCTCGGTTTCTTTTCTGTTCTTCATTTGGTCGATTCGTTCTTGTTCCGGAGAATCAGGCATTGGAAGCTCTTGGGTATCTTCTGGCCTTTGGGAGGTCAACTTTTGTTTCACACCATCAGTAATGCATTTTACCATAGCGGAAAGACGGTTGGGAACCTGTGGGAAGAGTTTCATTGTCTTTGTAGTTTTTTTAAGGCATTTTTGCGCTTGTTTTGCAATGTCTTTTGCTTCTTCAAGGCGTTTTTTTGTTTGTTTTTTAGCGTATTCCGCTGTGATTATTTCCGTAACGGCGGATACGAATCCCTGCAATTGTTTAGAAAACACATGGAGTATGTTTATTATTTTTTCTCCATTGGGTGGATTCGCATTGTCCAGGGTCAGCGATAAAAAATCGTTCTTGAGCTTATCATTATTTTTGTCCATGATGGCTTTGAGATTCTGCTTCATCATGGCAAAATCTTCTTTTAGAGACAAGTCGTCGTTGAGCAGAGCAAGTATAGATGTCTTTTTTTTATATTTTTTTAGAGTTCTCGAAACGCGGATATTGCTACCAAAATTTATAAGACTTGTGCCATCGTTGATCCTAAGACCTGCGTCAGCCTCTACTGCTGCAGTTTCTGTGATTTCGTCTATGTTTTCCGTTGATGTTGCCTCCGTAACATCGATAAGTTTTAGACGAGTGTCCCAGGGTAATGCTCCAAGTATGTGCAATCTCGATTCAAAATATGAACTATCCAATAGATTCTCTTTTTCCAGCTCCTGCAGCTCGATTCTGTAGTCATCCGTATTTCGCAGAGAAGTATTTTGGGTTTTGAGCATAGCAAAATGAAGCCACGGATGCCGCTGATTCAAAAAGTCCAAATAGCTTTCCAGCGAATAAAAAAGTGTTACTTTGGCTTTTGCTATCGCTAATTTCAGACCAACGTCAAAGGCATTATTTAATATGCCCAAGCTTCCTTTTAGGCTTCCTTTGATGGCGTCAATGTTGGTAAAAAAGCAGCGCAAATTGGTAAAACATTCCTGATGGCGTTCCGGTGCTATGGAAATATTAATGTTAAAAGGAAAACCTATGGAGATCTTGAACATGGCCTTGTGTGTTGATGATCCATAGAGATCTTGTATATTGTCTTCCACTCTCCTTCTTACTTGCAAAAACACGTTTTCCGTTTCATGACGAACCAGTGGCAAAATAAACAAATTACTTGCAATTTCAAAAAATTTTAAATCAACGTTTTGCAATGATCTTGTCTTTATGGAATTTGTTAAGTTCAGTAGAGCATTTCTGGTGTTCCAAAAACACTGCAGATATTTTTCATCTGTAAAATCGGCTTGGGAATATTCCTTCAATGGCCTCAGGCTTTCCAGAAGGTTAGAGTATTCTGCACTCTGGCGCAGCGGATTCATGACTTCGTGAGATGACGTCAAGGCGCTTTCCAGCAGAGAAACGAGATTTCCGTCTTTGTATAAATCCAATGGGAAAGCAGCGGGAAAATGTTTTTGATTTTCAGGTAATCTTAGTTCTTCTTCTTGCTTCAAAGATGATGCATTATTATTTTCCCTCAATGATTCGTCGGCATTTACTTGGTGACAACTATTATCCTGTGCCACGTCAGAGCAAGAGGCATAAGGGTAGCTTGCTGTGGTGTTATTTTCCTCCAATGGTCCACATGTATTTGATCTCTGATGAGTTATATCTTTTGTTGTAAAGTAGCAATAAGGAAGGCCTGTAAAAGAGTTAGTTCTCCGGGGAACAGGGCCTGCTGTGGCGGAGCAACCGGGAGGAGGGCTTGTAAAACAGTTAACTCTGGCGGAGCAACCGAAAAAAGGGTTTGTAGAATAGTTAACGCTCTGAACAGGATTATTTTTAGAGCAATCTGGGCGGGAGAGAGCCACTACATTGCTGATATTTTTATGAATAAAAATACAAAAACATGTTGCTGAAAATATTATAGCTTTTTTTTTCATTCTATTTTTATCCTATATTTTTTGCTCCCGTACTTTTGCATAAGTTACAATAAAAAGAAATAGCTTTTTTTTGTGATTTTCATAAATTATTGCAAAAAATATTTTTACATACTTTTAATTAGAGGAACATTGCCTATAAGGTAAAATTCTTTTGAAACCTACTCTTCGGCAATTTGAAAAACACAAGATTTGCAGCTTGGATCCTCATAACAAAAAGCGTTGCGTAACGAATATTTTTTTGCAAAGCAAGGGAGAGGAAATAAAATCTTTTCTTTTAAATTATTTTCCAGATTTTTTCCAAAATTACAAAATGTATTTGTGGGCGACTAACTTTGGGAATGTATTCGTGCCCGTGTAAATTAAATCGCCTACTGTAACCACTTATGGTTGTGTTGAATTTTTTTACATTGCCGGAGTCTCCTTGATTTAGATGAATCTTCATTGCGGCCAGGATAATTGGTTCGGAAGAAATTATCTCTCCGTCGAGACGCGTCTTCTTTGCAAGGATCCCCATGCCGCTACACCTTATCGACTCTATAGGGATGCTTTTTGCCGTAGTTATTTCTAGAAACTGATTTGCCTTGATCGAATTTCGGTCGATTTTTATATTTTTGTTGCCGTGATCTGTGCTGTTTCTCTTGCTATTGGTCCTAACCATGGATCTGCTTCCCAAAATCGAATTACAAATCCAGAGTTATATATTTTTTTTCGGAAAATCTACTGTGAAAAAACACTAGCATGGTATGCTAGTAGAAAAACGAAATGAAAGTTTAATTCTGAAAAACCAATGGGACATTGGAGATTCTATTTTGTTTTCATTTCGTTTCCTAATTTTTTTGCGAAGCGTATAGGGGGAGATGAATTTTATGTTTTTTTTAACTCAACTATATTTTTCTATGTCATGTCCTGTCCTGGTGGGCCACCTCATACTGTAGTTTAGACAATTACAGCTCTTAGTAATTATTTAGTTAACTTTTTCCTATATAGTCGGGGAATAAGCTATTCATCTTCGATTTTTATTTCATCTTCAATTTTTATTTCGTCATTTTGTGTTGAATGACGGTTATTTTTCTTTTTTTGTGTATTATTCTTTTTTACATTTTTATTTTTGCTTTTATTTTTAGTATTTTTGGTATTTTTGGTATTTTTCTTTTGTTTTTTCTTTTTATTTTTTTTCTTTTTATTATCTTTTCTTTCTTTCTTTACTTTTTTTACTGGCACCGAGTCTTCATCGAAGTCTGTTTGATTTTCCGCGTATGCTTCTGATCTGTCTTCTGCGCCTACCATAGTATAATTGGAGCACTGCGGTACAAATATGCTCAGGATGATGGCCGCTAATATATTTTTTTTATTCATGCTTTTTTTCTCCTTAATATATGTTCATGCCTCAACAATTGGACCGAGGCAGAACTTCACTCAACATATCGATTATAATACATAATGAATAAAAAAAAGATGAATTAATACGAAAATTTAGAATTTTCGCAAAAGATTTAGCGATGAATATTTTTTCAAAAAAGTTATGAATATTAATATTTTTTTTACTTTTATATTTTACATTTTATATATTGCAATAATAAGGAAAAAAGTATCATGGAAGTAAAATATCTCGCGTTGACTGCTTGTTTATGTTCTGCTATTAATTTTGCCGGTGCCACCGATTTGCAGCTGGAAGATTCTGGAGATACCAAGAATATTCCCATGGTGGAATTGCAAACGAACATACCTTCTCCATTGACATTACCGATAGCTGACGGGCTACTGTATTCGGACAGCACTGTTATGTCTTTAGACACCGACGAATGCAAATTGGCAAGATTGAGGGAATTACTGGAAACCCGCAAAGTTGCTAGAATTGCATCGTTTGACGGAGGAGGCATAAAGGGGGTAATATTGGCAAGTCTTGCGGCGGCATTCGAAGAAAAAGTGGGGCAGTCGGTGTCCGAAGCGTTTCATATGGAGATAGGCACATCGACGGGGGGGTTAGTGACGGCTCTACTAACATTGCCAAGCGAGACCGATCCCAACGTTTCCCGCTATACCGCCCGAGACGTGCTTGACATATATATAAATAGAGGCGCAAAAGTATTTCAAAAAATGTCTTTTCTCCAAAGATTGAGCTGTTGTTTTCGAGATAAATACTCTTCGGGTCCCCTGGATAAAATGGCCCAGGATATTTTTGGCGATGTCATGATGCATCAGCTGGTGGGCGATGTAATTCTTACCTACTACAACATGGAAAAGGGATCGCCGGAATTTTTGAAATCTTCGTTTGCGCGAGATTATGAGGAACTGACCAAACGAAATCTCGAGGCATCATTTGCGAACTCATCATCGTCTAGTGCATCGATGGATTCTCTGGTCAATGCCATGGCTTCACCTCCGATAAATTCCAATGGTGGCATTTTAAATATCAGCAAGAGAAACAATTACTACGTGAAAGATTGCGCTATTTCAACATCTTCTGCTCCGTCTTATTTTGCTCCCTACAAATTGCGCACCCTTAAGCAAATAGCAGAGCCGTCGGCGGGTTTCGTGACAGCTCTGGACGGAGGTATAGGCGTAAATCATCCGTATTTGTGCGGTATAACAGAGGCCGTGAGTCTTTATCCCAACGCCGACGCCTTCTTCATTATGTCATTTGGAACCGGTGAGTGCGAAAGTGTGTCCGTGAAAAAAGCTCCCTCCAGCATTTTTGGCTGGGCAACAGAATTACCCGAGATGTTTATGGGAAGTGAATCGAAAATGGCCTTCCATATTCTCAAAACACTCGGAGCTCTCTACAACAAAGAAATTTACTTTGCAAGAATCCAAATGAAATTGCCTCCGGAGCATATGGCAATGGATGATTCATCCGAGTCCAATGTCGAATATTTGAAAAACGCCGCTGCAGCTTTTGCTAACCAAGAAGGATCCGCTATGGATATGATATGTTCCATCCTTAGGGGAGTGGAAAAAACTCCACGCCACGAGCTAGCTAAAGTGCTGGAACTTCCTCGTACATCGAATTTTATTCACATAGGAAAAGAAAAAATCTGAGAAAAATTAGACCGAAGATTATGAAAAAAAATTATGCCTAAGCCGGGAATTATTCACAAACTGCTTCTTCGAGACCGTGGGAATTTTTCTGAAACCCAGTATTGGCGGGAATCCAGTCTCTCCGCCTTGAAGCAGCGCAATTTCAGCGAATTCTCGGCTTTACTGCGGCTGGATTCTCGGCTTCGCCAAGAATGACGACCGCACGTTCCTGGTCATGTTTGGGAACGTAGCGCAAGACCGCAGTGTACAGCCTGTGCATGAGGATCTGGGCAACTTGACGAAGTCGATGGCGAGAAAAAGCCAATAGGCAATGGTTTCTTTAAACCGTAGGGTGATAAGGCGGAATCCAGGACCCCAGTATGAAAAAGACATCTGACCAAAATGAGATATATTAGCTGGTCGCAGGTTTCCTTTTCCTGTGCTCATATCTGTGCAGTAGGTACATTATGGAGGCGTTGAGAACAACTATCATAAAAATACAAAAAAGCAATAGACCATCGTCGCTAAAGGACGAAAGTATGATAAGTATCAAAAATGTACAAGAAGAAAAACTAACTCCTATCAAAAATACTTTTTTGGAAAATAAAAATCCCACCAGTCCGAGAAATAATGACGGAAAAACAATAATCGGAAATGCATTGTCAAAAAATTCCGAATAATCCGCAATATTGCCAAAAGCAAGCGAAAACAAACTGGCCACAATGCCGAATATTACTGTAACAATCTTCATGATTAGTAATTCCATTTTATCTTGCAGTGAGGAGAGTCTGAGGAATGGTTTTATTACGTCTCGCGTAAACGAAATGGCAAAAACATTAAGATGCGTACCCGCCGCCGACATCGAAACGGCAATCATTCCGGCCGCTGCTATTCCCCTAAAACCAAAAGGCGAAGTAACGTTCAGTAATTGAGAAAATACTCCACGCTGTGGCATATTTTCTAATACCGTCAGCGAACAAGATCCCAGTAGAGCCAGAAAAACCACCAGCGGAATGTACAGTAACGCTGATATCTTAAGCACAGTATTCGCTTGTTTGATATTTTTTGCCACTATAATGCGATGCATAACTCCAACGTCCGTAGGGAGGGCATTGCCCAAAAATATTAAAATATATTTCATGAAATCCGGATGATCTAAAATGCGCAAATGCTCCGGAGAAATGTGATTTATAATATTCTTCAGACCTCCGGACTTGTGTGACACAATGCTGGAAACAATTGGAAATGCAATAACAAAAATCAAAAGCTGAAATATATTCGTCGCCGCCAGCGCCTTGATACCGCCACAGGTGCAGTAGAACGTCACCACAAAGCATATCACTAATATATATGCAGAATCTATGCCAAATAAAATATTGCAAATGTATCCTATGGCAGCAAATTGTACCATTGTATCTCCAAACGACCTTACGCAGGTACATATGCCGAATATCTTTTGTCCATTCTCGCCGTACATCGTTTTCATGATGTCGCCGGGGAATGAAGCCTGCTTGAAATTTTTGAGGGCTTTGGTTATAAAAGTAAAACAAAGTGCCTGTATGGACAACCCTAAATTGGATATCAAAAAAATAATCCCCACCTTATGAATTCTGTCTGTTCCACCAAACAAATCTCCACAACCTATCATCATGGGAAACATGAGGGCAACCATCGTAAAAGTTGTAAAGTTCCCTCCCGTAAGAACAAAATCTTTGGAAGTTCTAACGTTTTTTCCGGCAAAATACCCCACTATAACGGAGGTAATAAGGTAAAGCGTAATTACAACACGATCAGACATTCAACCCTTCTATTGTACGCCAATAAATTTACAACTCTAAGGATATAACAAATGTTAATGGCATAACAATATTAAAGGGGTCATCATGTATTAAAAGGCATAGTCGCCTACAACCCTAAGGGAGACTGTTGCCTAATGGCTTTTTCTTGCAATCGACTTGGTCAAATTCGTTGCTCAGATCCTCATGTACAGGCAGTACACTGTGGTCTTGCGCTATATTTTTCCTCGTTCTTGCAAGAAAAATCTCATTTGGCAGTCTCTTAAATAATGAAAATTAGGTTCGGTGTCGTGTGGGACAAAGCGTCAAAAAAGCGTTAACGAGCACAAAATTAACGGAAATTTTACAAATTTCTGTCAGTATGGTGATTGGTGGAGGGTGTGTTTCGCGCCGGCGGGAATGAGAAGACTTGAAAGACGACGGGGGTAAGGTGAAAAATATCTCTCGTGGGAGTTAATAAAAAATAAATCCTTTTGTTGTTTAATTATTACTACAGAGACATTGAGATCCGAGGAATTTTTTCAAAAATACTCGAATCAAGATGCTTATGGCGAAATGAATTTGCGGACGTCGGCGGTTCCACCACCAGGATTAGATATATGCGTATAGATATAATTGTACCAACTTTTGATGCCGCATCCTATGAGGTCACACTAACAATTTGGTACAAAAAAGTCGGAGATAGAATCGCAAAAAATGAAGTCATCGCCGACGCCGAAACCGCAACCATCGCCTGCGGCATCACCTCCAGCTACGATTGTATATTGGCCAAAATCATTGCGCCGGAAGGCTCGATTGTGACTCAGGGATCCCGGATTGCCATAATAGAAACTAATGTGAATGCCGATATCAGCGATATCATCAAAACAACAGAACTCGAAGAAATGCGCAAAACGTCTCTAGAACTCGCCCAAAATATACAACAGGACATAGCACAGCAAAATATGGCCAATACCGAAGCCGCCTTCAAATACGAACGCGAAATGGAGCGCAAGCGTCAGGACGAATACGAAAACACACGCAAAACCAGGGCAATCCGTAATTCGCGTAACTTTAATGAAGAGATGGAAAAAAATAACCAAAAGACCTCTATTCCTACGGAATACTTGCTTTCCGTAAGCGATGGGAGTCGGGCGGACCAGCAGGTAAAAATGTCGTCCTTCAGCTCCATCGCAGATAGCCTCACCGAAGAAATAATGGAAATCGCAGAAACTGAAGAAAACGTGCTGGAAGAATTGTCCGAAGAAACCGCAGAAAAATTTAAGCATATCCTGAAAACTACCGAACATCAGGCAAAGGAAGAAGCTAAAAAACTAAAAGAAAAAATCCTAGAAGAAGCCAAAAAAGTCGCCATAGCACAGGCGGAAGATCTAAAAGCTAAAATCCTCGAAGAATGCGAAGAAAAAGCTTCCAAAGATGCCGCCGAAATGCACGATAAAATTATTCGCGGATCAATCAGCGAAGCGGAAAAAACAAAAGCAGAATTAATCAATGAAGCCGTGAAAAATGCTAAACAGGAAGCCGAAATTATCCAAAAAGAAATCATTCAAAATGCTCAGAAAGACGCCGCCGCCAAAGCCGAAAAAAATATTCAAGAAATAATCGCCAAAGCCAAAAATGATGCAAAAATTGAAGCAGAACAGCTGTCAAAAAAAATTGTCGAAGACGCCATTCGGGATTCAAAAAATGAAGCGAAAATCATAAAAAAGGAAATACTTCACTCCGCTCAAAAATTTGCCGCCAAAGAGACGGGAAATATCCTGAAAGAATCTCTAAGAGATGCCAAGAAAAAATCCAATATCCAGGCGAAAGAAATAATAGAGTTGACCATGGAGGAAACCCTTCTGGAAACCCAATCTTTGCGAAAAAATGCCCTAAAAGCCGCCTATGAGGAAGCGGAACGCCTGAAGTTGCAGGCACTAGAGTCTGCCAAAAATGAAGTAGAAGTCCTGAAGAGCGATATCCTTCGAGCGACGCTCAACGGCGCCGAAACCCTAAAGCAGGAAACATTGCAATCTGCGGCGCAGGAGGTGGAAGCCCTAAAACGGGAAACACTGCTGTCAACGGCCCAGGAAACGGAGCGGCTGAAAAGCGGAATTTTGCAATCTGTGATTAGCGAATCTAGTAATTTAAAAGAGGAGGTTTTATCCTCCGCCAGAAGCGAAATAAGTGCCCTGCTGGACGACATCAGAAATCAGACCAATTTTGAAGTCCAAAACGCCATTTCCCAGATAGTCGAAAGTCTAAAAATTGAAGTGGATAAAAAATTAAAAAATACTTGTGAGACAGCCATACACAAAATAAATAAAAAAGTAATGCCCCATTTCGCTGCAAAAAATATCGACCAGGAGGAGGGGAGGAGTGGCCAAAATGACGTGGTGAATCAATTGCTACATGCGTCATTTGATAATCCTTCTCCCGAAATGTTTGCCGATAGCTGGAGAAAACCGACGTTTTTTCCCACACCGGGCGATAAAATGGAGCCCATCGATCCTCTGCGGCAGCGCATAAGCGAAAAAATGCGTTCGTCCATTGATTCTTCGGTAACCTCCACCGTATCAAACGAAGCCGACATGAGTGCGATTTTAGCCATGGAAAAGACCTTCGGAGAGGAATTTGCCAAAAAATACAATACTCGTCTTGGATTTACGCCATTTTTCATATTGGCCAGTATTTCTGCGCTAAAGCAGTATAGGATGTTTAACGCGCACATCATTAACGGCAATTTGATATATAAGAATCAGTTTGACATATCCATCATAACCAGCGGAAATGACGGTGTATCAGCTCCGGTGATCAGAAATGCCGACATACTCTCGGTAGCAGAAATAGAAAGAGCCATGATTACGCTGTCCAAACGTGCCATTGAGGGTACGTTATCCATTGAGGAGGTATCCGGCGGAACATTTACCGTGATAAATGCCGGAATATATGGTTCTTTGGTGGGAGGAATGGACCTGCTAACGTCTCCGCAGGTAGCGACGCTCAGCGTGCATCGCATGCACAATCGACCGGTAGCGATGGAAGATGGCGTCGAAGTTAGACCCATGCTCTATATTTCGTTATCCTACGATCACCGGGTAGCCGATACCAAAACGGCATCTGAATTTCTCTCCTGTGTGAAGGACTTTATTGAAAATCCAGGTTGGACGCTATTGGGACTACACAACTAAAATATGGTCTTGAAATCTTGGATTGTTTGCTGATTTTCCAACAAAAACAATGAATTTACGCGACGTGCAAGATCCCAAAAAGCTCAGCTGCAGATGGTCATATGGGAAATATAATTAGCAATTCCGGCCAGTGTTTTTTTGCCTAGGCTCCTTAACCGTTGGTTAAGCCGATTGACACAAAACCAAATGATCTGCCACAATGAAGGCCGACTCCAGAGGAGATATGGTCTTCATAATTGCCGAAATCGCTGAGGTTTGAGAGATTTTTCTGAAATATTGGGGCGGAATAGTAGAGTTATTGAAGTTTTAGCTGCTTTATCTTTTATTGGGGTATATTTTATGTTAATTTCCTGGTTGTGTTTATTTTAAAGGGAACAATATGAGTAATAATATAGCAGATAAGGTGAAGGAAGTTATCTCTGAAAAGCTTGGTATTCGCATTGAAAAAGTAACGGATGATGCCAGATTTGTAGATGACTTTGGAACAGATAGCCTTGACAACGTTGACCTTGTTATGGCATTGGAAGATGAGTTCGACGTCGAGATATCTAACAAAGAGGGGCAGGAAATTCGATCGGTAAAGGATGCCATAGCATTTATCGAGGATAGAATTAACAAATAGGATTTTCCCATGAAACGAGTTGTCGTAACTGGACTTGGTATGGTATGTCCACTCGCCACAAATGTCGAGGAGTCGTGGTCTCGCCTGCTTAAAGGTGAGTCTGGCATAAAGAGGATAAAGTCGTTTTGCGTTGATGATTTGGCCTGCAAAATAGCCGGACAAGTCCCATCAGAGGCTGTTGAGCAAAGGTCTGACACTCTTTTTGATCCACTAAACTACGCCACGGTGAGGGATCTCAATCGCATGGACATGTTTATAGTATATGCATTGGCAGCGGCTACGGAAGCCATAAAAGATTCCGGTATCGATACATTATCCACCGAGGAAAAAGAAAGAATCGGCGTTATAATAGGTTCTGGAATAGGTGGACTACCGGCCATATATGAGACGTCGGTTAATCTTCGTGAAAACGGACCTCGAAAAGTGTCTCCGTTTTTCATTCCTTCATCATTGATTAATCTTGCGTCTGGACATGTTTCCATGACATTTGGCCTGAAAGGCCCCAATCATTCGGTGGTAACAGCCTGCGCCACTGGTACCCACGCCATAGGAGACGCCGCCCGTATTATTCAGGTGGGATCCGCCGACGTAATGGTGGCGGGCGGTACCGAAGCAGCCATATGCAGAATCGGCATTGCGGGATTTTCCGCCGCCAGAGCTCTGTCCACCGGTAAAAATGACACTCCGGAAGAAGCTTCCAGACCCTGGGATAAGTCCCGGGACGGCTTCGTCATGGCGGAAGGCTCCGGCATTCTCGTGCTGGAAGATCTGGAACACGCCAACAAAAGAGGAGCAAAAATTTATGGAGAGGTCGTCGGCTACGGAATGTCCAGCGATGCCTATCACGTTACCGCCCCACTGCCGGACGGAGACGGCGCCTACAGATCCATGCGGGAAGCTCTCCGATCTGCCTCCATCTCCGCCGACCAAATCGACTATATCAATGCCCACGGTACATCCACAGTTCCAGGTGATATCGGCGAACTTAGAGCGGTCGAACGCGTTTTGGGAGAAGGATCTAAAGCATCCATGTCGTCCACTAAATCGGCCATAGGACATCTGCTGGGAGCTGCCGGCGCCGTCGAAGCAATATTCGTGCTCCTGGCCATAAGGGATCAAATGGTGCCGCCAACACTAAATCTGCACGATCCGGAAGAAACATCCTTGGATCTGGTACCCCTCAAAGCCAAAAAAAGAAAAGTAAAATACGCACTCTCCAATTCATTTGGATTCGGCGGAACAAATGCTACTATTTTATTCCGAAAACTTTAACGGAATTTTGGAATTTTTTGGAAGATTTTAGCGTGGAAAATAATAATAAAAAACGCCTTTTTTTCTTTCTGTTCGGACTTGTCCTGGCGGGTCTATTTTTCGCGGGCTTCTTGGGCTATCTTGCCCATAAAAAATCGCCCTGCGTTCCGGCCGAAAACATTATTGTGGAGCACTCCGGAGATGACAACCACATCGCCGAACTTCTGGTAAAAAATAATATATCCGCTAGTCCGCTGCTGTGTAAAATCGTCGTTCGGTTTCTGAAATATTGTGGATTAGAAGCAAAAATCGGCGAATATCAGCTTCCCCACTGTGCTTCCATCATGGATGCCATTCGCCTATTTGCCTCCGGAAATGTCATTACGCATAAAATCACCATCCCGGAAGGATTAGCTGTGGTGCGGGTGATAAAATTATTAAACGATAACAAATTTTTATTGGGAGAAATAGAAAATATTCCCGAAGAGGGATCCCTCATGCCCGCTACTTATTTTTTCCAATATCCCACGACGCGGCAGCAAATAATTTTATTGGCCCAGAAATACATGATGCAGTTCATTGAACGAGAATGGCCTCGAAAATCGAGCGCTTGTCTGCTGAACACTCCGCGGGAGGCCATTATACTGGCTTCCATTGTGGAAAAAGAAACTTTTTGCGAAAGAGAAAAAATTGCCGGAGTCTTCTTCAATAGACTTGAGAAAAAAATGCGCCTACAATCTTGTCCGACGGTAATTTATTCTCTTATGCATGGAGAGCCTCTGGGGCGAAAATTAACTTTCGATGATCTGAAAATAGAGTCTCCCTATAATACCTACCGCAATGATGGATTACCTCCGGCTCCCATAACAAATCCAGGACGGGAGAGCATAATTGCGGTTTTGCATCCGGAGACCCATGATGCTCTGTTCTTCGTACTGCAGAACAACAAAAAACATGCATTTTCCAAAACTTTCGAGGAGCACAGGAGAAAAAAAAATGAAATTCAGAGACAGTCCAGATGATAGGAGAGGTTGTTTAATTTCCCACATCATAGGAGGTTATCTAGTAGAGTTTTTTTGCAATCTCTTGGCACTTGCTACCCTACGGATGAAAGATACTGTTGCCTAGCAACGGATTTGACGAAGTCGATGGCGAGAAAAAGCCATTAGGCAACAGTCTCTTAAATAGTAAAAATTAAACTCGGTGTCGTGCAGAACATCTTCCACCAAGTACCATTTTTTTAAAAACTACTTTCTCATCAGATCTTTTCTTGCGAAAGAGTTAGATGGCTCGGGGGTCTTGGCAGTCTTTTAACGAAAAATTCAATAAATTATGGTAGAAGAATTGGAGATTAGGTTTGGACAGCATGCATAAAGCTTTAGGGAAAAAGGGGTATATTTTGATCGTGCTGGCGGTAACATTGCCGGTATTGCTACTGGGAGTTAAATATGTAGTAAAAAAAATACAAATGAGCTCTCAAAATATAAATGTCTATACCCGTGAAATTCTTGTGAAACCAGGAATTTGCGAGATAGTGAGTCTTCTCGGTGTTTTTGAGCGACCGCTAGAACAGGTTTCGGGGGAAGGCCAGGTACCAAAGTTCCCGAGTCTTTATGTCCAGAAGTGATGCCGAATGAAAATGGTGGGGAATTTTTTTGTTATGAAAAATCTAGCCGGTGCCGCGTCCCAAGGAATCATACTGTTGCATAATTTTGTGTTTTTCTGTATGTTGGTCGGTGATTCATGCAATAGAAAGAAAAGAAATTTGTCGTTAAATGCCAGAATAATCGCAGCTACGAATGATTCTCTTGGGAACAGAGGATATGAAATTGTGCAGGTTAAAATCCTGTCCGGACCGGTGACGTCGGTGGACATCGACATAGATCGTTTGGACGGCGCTCCGGTGTGCGTCGACGACTGCGTTACCGCGAGTCGCATTATTTCTGCGATTTTCGACGTTGAAGATTTTATAAATGGCAAGTATAACCTAAATGTTAGTTCCCCGGGAGAATATCGGCCCCTTAATAAAATCGACGATCTCCCGCGGTTCTACGGTAGAGAAGTAAAATTGGAACTGAACACTCCCATGGCTGCAAAAAAGAAAATCGTGGGAAAATTACTAAGAATTGAAGGAAATTCCGCCGATACGGTTGTCTATTTGAAAGATAGGTGCGATACTAATGGCGATGAAATTGCTATTCCCTATCGTAATGTAAAAAAAATAACGGTTAGAAGAGTTTTTTGAAGTGGATTTGATGAAGGATATTTAGAATATGTCAACGGCATTATGGACTGATTCTCGCTTTTATGGACCAGAATTATTACAGATTTCCGACGCAGTTGCCCGTGAAAAAGGCTTGGAAAAAGAAAAAATTTTAGAAGTTATGGAGAGCGCCATTCAAAAAGCTGCGAGGTCAAAGTATGGTCACGAGCATGACATCAGGGTCAACATAGACCGCAAAACCGGGGAAGTCTCCATTTTAAAATGTCTCACGGTGAAGGAAAATGTGGAAAACGAATATACGGAAATATCGCTGGAGAACGCCCAAAAGATAGATGAGAATGTAGCTGTGGATACCGTGTTATCTTCTCGCCTACCGCCGATAAATTTTGGCCGAGTAGCGGCACAGGTTGGCCGTCAGATCATTACCCAGAAAATCCGCGAAGCCGAAAGAGAAAAGCAATACAACGAATTCGTCGGAAGAATCGGAGAAATCATCAGCGGAGTCGTAAAACGTGCCGAATATAATTCGGTAACTTTAGATATAGGGAGAACGGAGGCCATCATAAAGAAAGATCATCTTATTCCCAAGGAGAATTTCCGGGTTGGAGATCGAGTACGCGCCTACATCGCCGACGTTTCCCGCGAAACTAACGGTCCGCAGATATTTTTATCCCGAACGCACCCGCAGTTTTTGGCAAAATTATTTCAACAGGAGGTTCCGGAGATCTATGATGGAGTAATCGAAATAAAATCCGTTGCCCGAGATCCCGGCAGCAGAGCGAAAATTGCCGTTTACACCGCCGATTCCAGCATTGATCCCATTGGAGCCTGCGTCGGTATTCGCGGAAGTCGAGTCCAGACCATCATACAAGAGCTGCAGGGAGAAAAAATCGACATCGTCCTCTGGTCAGACGATCCCGCAACTTTTGCCGTAAATGCACTCGCGCCGGCAGAGGTTTCCAAGGTCGTCATGGACGAAGAAAATAGAAAATTCGAGGTGCTGGCTCCCGATAACCAACTGAGCTTAGCCATCGGAAGGCGAGGGCAGAACGTCCGTCTGGCTTCCCAGCTCATAGGGTGGAATGTAACCGTCGTTTCCGAGACCGAAGCCATAGAAAAAAGAAATCAGGAATATCATCAGCAGTCAAAGGTGTTTATGAATATCCTGGACTGCGACGAAGTAATAGCCTATTTGCTGGTCACCGAAGGATTCACGGAAATCGAAGAATTAGCTTGTATCACCAAAGACGAATTGGTCTCCATTGAGGGATTCGATGAAAATTTGGCGGATGAACTCATTTCGCGCGCGAAAAATTATCTCGCCGAAAAAGAAAAAGAAGCATCGGAAAAAATAAAAAAGCTCAAAATTGATAAAAAAATAATGGCAATTGGTCTACTCTCTGATAAGATGCTACTGCAGCTGGCGGCAAATAAAATATTGAAACTTGACGATCTTGCCGACTTGAGCGCCGACGAATTGGTGGAAATCATACCGGATCTTGACAAAGATGTCGCCAATGAGGTTATCATAAAAGCTAGAGAGCATTGGTTTAAATAGAGAATTTGCAGGGGATAATTTCATATGGCAGAACAAAAAAAAAGCACGTTGAGTCTATCTCGCACGGCTGATGTCAAACAAAAAATCAACGATTCCGCTAGTAAGGTTAGACAAAGTTTTTCCCACGGGAAATCCAAGGTCGTTACGGTCGAGGTGAAGAAAAAACGCAGCTTAGCGTCTTCTAATTCTACATCTGCCGCAGGTAGCACCAGGATGTACAAAAGCGGAAATTTAACCAATGAAGAATTGGAAACTCGCATAAAGGTCGTACAGGAAGCCCTAAAAGAAGAAAAAGAACAGGCAGAACGACTGCGGCAGGAACAGGAGCAAAAACGTCTACAGGAAGAAATGAGGCTAATGGAAGAAGCTCGAAATGCTAAATTGGCTGAAGAAAAGGCCCGATTGGCATTGGAAGCGAAATCCTCCCCAGCTGCTGAGGAAGAAAAAGTTGCCGACGCTCCCTCCAAAGGCGAAATGGTGAAAATTGAAAAAGATGCTGTGGCGAGAGAAAACAATGAATCTGCAGCTCTCGAAAGACAGACATTACATTTCCATAAAAATATCAAGAATTCGCTTCCTCACGGCGCCGGCGAAGAGGACGATGGTTTGCAGCAAAAATCTGCCGCTGCAAAAAAGTCTTTGACGGTAAAAAAAGACATTCGGGAGCTAAAGGGAAAATACAGTTCCGGATCCGCTCGCGTTTCCATCTACAATGCATTTGACGATGACGAAAGTGGCCATCGGCGTTCTCTTTCGTCCATCAAGAGGGCCCAGCAGAAAAATAAATTCCAGCACAAAAGCACCGATGAGCAAAAGGTGGTGCGGGAAGTTATTTTACCCGAAACTCTCAGTGTTCAGGAGCTATCAAACCGAATGGCGGTCCGCACGGGGGAGGTGGTGAAGGCGCTCATGAAGCTTGGTGTAATGGCTACGGCTAACCAAATCCTAGATGCCGATACCGCCGAACTGCTGGTCATGGATTTTGGTCACAAAGTAAAGAGAGTAAGCGAAAGCGACGTGGAAATTGGCATAAAATTTGAAGATAACTCCGGAGACCTTCTGCATCGTCCGCCGGTGGTGACCATAATGGGACACGTGGATCACGGCAAGACATCGTTGCTGGATGCACTGCGAAAAACCGACGTCGCTCTTCGGGAGGCCGGCGGTATCACCCAATGCATCGGAGCATATCAGGTTACTCTGAAGGACGGTCGCCGTATAACTTTTATTGATACGCCGGGACACGCTGCGTTTACGGAAATGAGATCGCGGGGAGCCAACGTCACCGACGTTGTCGTGCTCGTGGTCGCCGCCGACGACAGCGTGAAGGATCAAACCATCGAGGCCATAAATCACGCCAAAGCAGCCGGTGCACCGATCATCGTGGCCATCAATAAAATGGATAAACATGGCGCCAGTTCCGATAATGTGAGAAAAGATCTGTTGAATCATGAGGTGGTGGTGGAATCCTACGGCGGTGACGTCATGGATGTGGAAATTTCCGCCAAAACCGCTTTTAATCTTGATAAACTAGAGGAAATAATCCTACTGCAGGCCGAAATGCTGGAGCTAAAAGCAAATCCCCATCGCCCGGCAGAAGGAGTTGTTATAGAATCGCGGGTCGAAAAAGGTCAGGGCCCCGTCGCCACCATCCTGATACAAAAAGGAACGCTAAAAATCGGAGATATATTCGTTGCCGGTAGCGTTTTCGGTCGCGTAAAAGCCATAAAAAATTACCGCAACGAAGTTCTGGAAGAATTGGCTCCGGGATCCCCCGGTGAAGTGGTCGGATTTAATGGCAATACCGTTCCAGGAGACGATTTTGTGGTCGTTGGCGACGAAAATAAAGCACGAGAAATATCCAACTACCGAGATAGAAAAAAAAGAGAACAGTCCTGGGTGGTCTCCTCACGCGGCAGTGTCGAGCAAATGTTCTCCAAGCTTGGAGCAGACGAAAAGCTGCGGGTACTGTCGGTTATAGTTAAAGCTGACGTACAAGGATCCTCCGAAGCCATATGCTCCAGTCTGCATAAGCTGTCCACAGACGAAGTCGCTGTCAAAGTACTCCACTCGGGTATCGGAGAAATCACCGAAAGCGATATCTCCTTGGCAAGGGCTTCCAATGCCCTGATCATTGGGTTCAACGTGCGCGCAAATATGCAGGCCCGCGACCAAATCGCCCGCGATAAACTGCAGGTAAAATACTACTCCATAATATATGACCTCATCAACGATACCAAAACTCTGCTCTCCGGTATGCTGTCGCCGGATATTAAAGAAAATATCCTGGGATCCGCAGAAGTAAGACGTACCTTCGACGTGTCAAAACTCGGTCGTATAGCAGGCTGTATCGTGCAAGACGGAATAATCAAGCGTAACGCTAAAGCTAGATTAATCAGAAATGGCATCATTGTGCATTCCGGAGATATAAAATCCGTAAAAAGAATGAAAGATGACGTTAAAGAAGTAAGAACCGGATTCGAATGTGGCATATCCATTGAAAATTACAACGATATACACGTCGGCGATGTCATAGAATGTTTCGAACTGGAGGAAGTTGCTCGTCAACTTTAAATATATGCTACAAAAAAAAAATCCTCGCCAGCAAAAAATAGCCGCAGAAATAAAAAAAATTTTGGCCGATTTCCTTATTCGCTGCAATATTTTCGATGAAAATTCCGTAGTAAATCCATCGCTGATATCCATAACCGACGTTGAAGTTAGCTCCTGTCTGAAACATGCCAAGCTATTCGTGGTCTCGCTTTCACATAATTTTTCCGGAGAAGATTGCCTCCTGTTTCTGCAAAAACATTCCCCAAAACTAAGATATCATTTGGGATCCAATGTGCATCTGAAATCGGTGCCAGAACTGCAATTTTACCTGGATAATTCTTTTGAACAGGCGAAAAAAATCGAGACCCTGTTAAAAAAAATAATCCCCTAGGGCCGCAAAAGTGCAATTATAAAAGTCGCGTTTTTATAATTACAAACCTCGCGAAACTGCAATTACAAAAAGCTGAAGATGGATATCGAGGAACATTTGTGAATTTTGTGACGACCCGGCTCCATAAAATAGTGGAAATTTCAAAAAAGATCTCTAAAAAATCTTACCACCCAGCGTTTCCAAGTTTTCTCATTCCTGCTCCTGCCGGCGCAAAGTGCATTCTCCACCAATTACCATACTGTTTGATAAATTGAGATCTGCAGAATTGCTCTTTATCCAGTCCCAGTTGCCTACGAATTCTCGATCATGATAATGCAGGGCCGTTTTGCAGGTTATTTCTTTTACGGATATTATTTTTCCACTTTTCGAACATCCTCGGAATATTAACGCCTGAATTCGGAGGAAAAACCGATACTTCCTCAAACCACCGCAAATCTGTTGACTCGTCAGAAATTTGTATATCATCATCCTTATTGGTCGTTTTCAGTAAAAATCTGACATCGTAGTGATAATGCGCAGGAAATTTTCATCCTCCAAGTCATTAAACTTCGATTCCATTTACATGGCTTTTGCCTCTGGCGAAAAATGTCATGACCAACGGCTCTTCTTCATCGCGGAGCTGCTCCAGAGGCTTCATAACGCAATATTTCCCCGGGCGCCGGCGGAGGCGTTGATTCTTCCAGCGCAGCATTTACAGCCTCCGGCGACGGGGGGCATATGGTCTATTTTCCCCTATATTTTAGAAACTGTTGCATATTATTTGGCACCTTGATTATATCAATCGACAAAAATATTTTACGATTTCTTGTGCTTCTTTTATATTTCTTGAAAATTTGTATTCTCAAGCAAGGTCTTTTTATCCTCTGGTCTGCAGTTATCCAAAATGACTTTCTTAATTTTTGCTACAATTTCCGAGCTGGTAAGGTCTAATATGGACAAAAGATCTTTAATATTTATTTTACTAATGTCAACTCTTTCCACTAGTAGCTTTATTATCTCTATATTTTCCTCAATACGCTTCGTTTTCTGTTCTTTATCTTCTTCGTAGACGCTCGTCACGGCTATATTATATATGGCTTTATGCAACACCGTTTCGTTTTGACCGTCTTTAGCATTAGCGAGCTTCGGAAAACTGTTAAGAAGCGTTTCTATTATTTCTAGTTTGCAGCCATCATTAATTCTCATCGCTAGGTACAAGGGATTTTCGATTACGGTCGTATTAATATCAATGTCATGTTTTGCCAGTAGCTTTATTATCTCTATATTTTCCTCAATGCGCTTCGTTTTCCATTTAGTATCTTTTTCCTGGAGGCCCATCACGACTATATTATATATGATTCTATGCAACACCGTTTCCTCTTTATCGTCGACGGTACTAACTATTTTTTTTGGATCTGGACAGCTATCTAATATTTCCCGTATTGAAACTATTCTATTGCTAGACGTGCCTGTAATTATTTCCCCTAGAGCGGTTGCTACATAGAGATTTTTGTTTTTTATGTCGGGAATATCGGACTCCACTAGGCATTTTTGGGTGTTTGTGGCGTTCATTTCGATTGCCAAAACCAATGAATTTTTGTTGTTATATTTTTTCGTATTAGGCGAATTAATCGCATAAAGCGGATTAATTATGTATAGTTTACTACTGGCAAGTTCTTTTATTTTGTCTTCGATTTGGGTACTAATATGAGTTTCTTTTTCAGATTTTGCGTAGTCGGACATTTTTTCGTTTTCTGGGGATTTGTAAAAATGTTCCTTTGGTTTATTAGAGGCATTCCAATTTTTTTTCAAGGTGTCGTATATTCCCTGCTTTTTAATTGCCTTCCACAGGGCTATGCCAACATTACGGAAGAATCCCAAGCGCGTTTGGGTGGCGCCGAGTTTAAAAAGCATATCTTGGATTTTTACGAAGAGATGGAACGGATCGCCTTCGCTCGCATGATATCTGTAACTATATTTATTCTCTAGTATTGACTGTGGAGTTCTATCCAGGAATATAAACTCATTTTGCCTGTCCTGTACTGCAATAATGCTGTTGTTGATCAAAAATGGAGTAATTCCAGTTATGGTTATGACTTCTTCGTTATTATTCCAAAAGGTAGTATAGTCAGTGCTTTTAAATTCGCTATTGGGGGCAAGCGTATGAGCGTATATTTGTCTCGACATTTTTTTTGCAGTCCTGGAGCGAAAAACGATGGAATAGATGTAGATCGCTTTTGCAAGCGCTTTTTTCATTTTTTCAGAATCGAAAAAATCATTTAATTTCCAATTGTTATTGTTTGTCTCTAATGCATCAAACTCATTCATATCAGAATCGAGAAAATCATTTGATTTCCAATTGTTATTATTTGTTTCTAATGCATCAAGCTCATTCATATCAAAAATGAGGCTTCCCAATCCGTTATTAATAATTAGTTCAAACAGGGCATATGCATTTTTATAATGGATTGAAGAGGAATCTTTTAATATATTAGTTATCATGTCATCGCTTATGAGCTTTTCTATTTCACTAACGACGGGAGTCATATTTGAATCTGTCAAGGGAGGAAAAAACATATCTAGGAAGTCGTAGCCTTGTTCCTTAGCGTTTAATACGCTCCAAATGAAAAAAGGCGTTTGATCTTGGTGGGGAATATTACTACCAATCATGTAATGAAAAGCGTGAGATATCTCGTGCATAAGAGTATCTTCAATTGATAATGAG
>JAITQS010000046.1 GCA_031288795.1 Holosporaceae bacterium
CGCCACAAAATTTCGAAAATAAGAAATTTTCGAGACTCTCAGACCGTCATTTTTTGTTGGAATTTCAGGTGGTGCGCCCTGTAGGATTCGAACCTACGACCTACGGCTTAGAAGGCCGACGCTCTATCCAGCTGAGCTAAGGACGCCTAAATCGAGTTTAGACTAAATTAAAAACATTCCGTTAGCAAGGGAAAATACGTATATTTCTAGATTTTTCAGCTAGATTTTTTCACTATAGCCACCACATTTATTCTATTCTCCACATGATGTTTTTGTCACGATCTTCCCCCTACGGATTAAATAATAAAATTTAAGCTCGGTGTCTGCGCAGGACATCTTCCGCACACCGGCGAGAATAAGAAAACTTGAAAACAATGGGAATAATACCAAACGTCATTACTGGTTTTTTATCGTAATCCAGGAAGCTACTGTCACTGAGCGGATCTCAGAAGTCTTTTCGTTAATTGAGACTGTTGCCTAATGAGATTTTTCCCGCAAAAACGAGGAAAAACGTAGCGCAAGACTGCAGTGTACTGTCTGTACATGAGGATCTGAGCAACGAATTTGACGAAGTCGATTGCAGGAAAAATCTCATTAGGCAACAGTCTCTAATTAGACGTGACGCTTGGCATAAGTACTCCAATAGGTTTCGATAAATAAAAAAATCCAAGAAATTATGGACCATCCTAATTTTCTGACATAAGACATCTTTATTTGCTGTATCGCCATTGATTTTGTGGCGTTAATACAGTAATTTTTATGCGGTATCCAAAAGATCCAAAAAAAAACTAAGTAATAAAATATAGGAACTATCATGCATTCCAGTGAAGTGAACAAATTAAAGCAGTACATAGAAAAAATCGAAAATCTTGAAGTTGAAAAAAATGAAATACAGGAACATATTTCCGACGTTTATGCCCAGGCCAAATCCGATGGATTCGATACCAAAATCATGAAAAGAATCGTCAAAATAAAGAAAATGAGGCCCAAAGACCGCGAAAACGAAGATATGTTGCTGGACACATATATGGTGGCTCTTGGGTTGACTTTCAACGATTCTGAAGAATCTCAATGACGATCAATGCCCTAAAAGCGGAAATTTTGACATCGCAATTTTTAGAGCATGGATTTTTTGGCAAACAATCCGGCTACAGTGACGGTGTTTACGATTCGCTGAATTGCTCCGACTACGTAGGGGATGATCCACAAAATGTAGCAAAAAATTTAGAACTCGTAAAAAATAAGATTGGCGCCCAAAAACTTATTACGCTGAAACAATGTTCCGAAAATAAATGTATAGACGTGGATAACAGTACTCCGCCATCAATCCTAACGGCAGACGCCATGGTTACCTCAACGTCTGGCATCGCCATTGGAATACTCGCCGCCGATTGCGCTCCGATTTTATTTTTTGATGATAAAAATATGATTATAGCAGTGGCACATGCAGGCTGGCGGGGAGCTGCATTGGGCGTCCTAGAGTCCACACTGCATAGATTGGTTCATCGCGGCGCCGATCTGGCTCACACAAAAGTCGCGATCGGTCCTTGCATCGGCAAAAATAGCTATGAGGTCAACGACGATTTCCACCAATATTTCCGAGACCATAACGATTGTTTTGGCATCGTAGCTGAAAAACTGCATTTTGACTTGCCCCGCTATTGCCAAAAATGTCTGCGGAAATCCGGTGTACCGGAGCAAAATATACAAATATTGCCGGTGGATACGGCTGCAAATAATCGCAGTTATTTCAGTTACAGAGCAGCTTGTCGATCAGGAAATGGCGTCTGCGGAAGAAATATTTCGGTAATCTGCCTAAAGGATCTCTCTAATGGAAATAATTTACACTAGAAACTCTCGAGACGTAGCAAAATCGGTGGCACAGGAGCTGTCTTTGATGGATTTTCCGGCCAACGTCCTTAGTTTTTCTAGCGGGGAAATTTGTGTTTCGCTGGAAAAATCATTTCGAAATGTCCTGGTGGTGACGTTCGCCTCCAATCATGACGAATGGATGGAGCTTTTTTTGTTGCTGGATGCGCTCCGGAGCGCTCAAAAAATAATTCTCTGCCTGACATATATGGGCTATTCCCGCCAAGATCGTCAACGAGAAAATCAATCCTTCGGAGCCGGACTCCTGGCACGTTTTTTGGAGATGTTGCGCCCCGCCCATTGTCTAATGCTCGACAATCACTGCGAGCCAATGCTGAGAATTCCCTTTCACCACATGAGTGCCGCAAAAATTTTCGAAACGGACATCCGCAGCAGCTATAAATCTGACCAAATCGCCGTGGTTTCGCCGGACATAGGCGGCGCTCCTAGAGCAAATTTGCTGGCGAAATCTCTCGGTTGCGATTTTGCAATCTGCAACAAAACCAGAAACGTCTTCGGAGAACTGAAAAAAATGCATAAGCTTGGCGGCAGCGTCGCCGGAAAAATATGCCTGCTGCTGGACGATATCGTGGATTCCGGAGCCACCCTATGTCGCGCAGCCGAAATATTGATGGAATCCGGCGCCCTGAGCGTCGCTGCCTACTGTACCCACGGCGTTCTGTCGGCCGGATCTCGGGAAAAGCTTGAAAAATCCGCCCTAATGGAAATTGTGTTGACCAATAGTATCGCTCACCCTCAGCTACCGGCAGGAAAATTCAGAAAATTGCCCATTACTTCATTGATAGCAGAAACAATTCGGTGTATATTGTAGCGAATTCGAAAAAGGAAAGTTATCACAATGGCTACAGTTATTTTAGAAGCAAAGATTCGAGAATCCGTTGGAACAGGATCAGCAAGAGCGGCGCGGCGAAGCGGTTTTATCCCCTGTATCGTATATGGAGACGGAAAAGCAACGGAATCCGTATGCATTTCCAGAGACTTACTCGATAGATATGTTCATAAGTCTAATTTTTTTTCGACGGTATTTGAAATTCAAGGCGTCGGAAAAAAAAATGAGAAGTTCGTTGCCAAAGATGTGCAGTTTCATCCGGTGACCGATAACCCCATCCATGTGGATTTTTTAAGGGTCGGAAAGGGTAGTAAAGTAACTGTGCGTGTGCCAATTAGCTTTATCAATGAGCAGGCGTCTCCGGGCATTAAGATGGGCGGAGTTCTAAACGTACTGGTGCACGAAATCGACGTCGTATGTGATCCGAATAACATCCCCGACACCATTGCCGTCGACCTAACTGGATTTGAGTTTCATCACACGGTGCACGCCAACGATATAAAACTGGATGAAGGAATCACACTCCCAACCGGCGGTAAGAATTTCACCGTTGTCACCGTTGTTGCTCCGACAATTCTCAAAAAAGAAGAGGAAACCACAGCCGCAACGACGACGGAAACCACCGCCACCGCTAAGTAATCTGTTCCATGACGACCGTTTTGCTGATTGGCCTCGGAAATCCTGGTGTTATTTATGAAAATAATCGCCATAACGTTGGTTTCAAAATCATAGATACCATTGCGAAGGAGTACGTTGTCGGTGGCTTCAGGAAAATGGCATCAATGGCGGAGACGGCATCGTCGAATGTTGGAGATTTTCGGATAATTCTCGCTAAGCCGCAAACCTTCATGAATCTATCCGGAAAGGCCGTAAGAGTCCTGGCGGATTTTTATAAGATTCCACCGGAAAATATGTGTATATTCCATGATGACATAGACCTTGCGTTTTCCCAAATAAAAATCAAAAAAGGCGGTGGAAACGGCGGACACAATGGATTAAAAAGCATTGATAGCGCCATAGGTCCCAATTATTGGCGCGTTCGCATCGGTGTTGGACGTCCGCTATATAAATCGATGGTTTCCGATTACGTTTTGAAAAACTTCGATAATGATCAGGAAAAAACAATAAATTCCATTGCCGATGATATGGCCAAAAATATTCTCACGTTGCTTGAGCGTATGCAAAAAACATAATAAATGGGAGTCATTTTTTACGTTTTTCTCTGACAATGGTGTCCCGCCAATCGCAAGAAAAAGCCGCCCTGCAGACCATTTTAGATGCTTTCATACATCAACGGTCTTACGGCGGCCCTACTCTACCATCAAACTCCTTCCATATCTTGCCTACTCTTGCAATGAAGTGACGTACTCCTCTTTTCGTCGACGGCGTTTATGTTTACTCCTTTATAAAATATTGCATTCCATAGAGGTACTTTCCTCCTCCGCAGAGATATCACCTACTTCGCTGTCTCCTGCGCTACCTGTGGCGGACTCTAGATTCACTAACTTCTTAGCCTCCAACAGGGCCTTTTCCACTTCGTCTTTATGGTTGATAAGCCGCTTATCTTTATTATTAGGAAATTTTGTTATGGCGTCATAAATAGCAAGAAATTTCTTTGCTATATCTGCCATCACTGTTGTCCTTTTTTCCAATTTTTTTGAAAACCAAGTACGCAATTCATCTAGAACAAGAAAAAAAGCTCTTGCTCCTAAGTCAAGAGGAGTCTCATTGTCCTCGCTTTTAATACCAGCATCCGCTCCAACATTCAGAAGTGCATTAACTACATCAACGTTGCATTCCACGGCAGCATAATGAAGTGGCGTACTCCTATTTTTGTCGCCGACGTTTACATTTGCATTTTTATCTAACAGTGCATTAACTACGGCAAGATTGCCATTCTTAGCTGCCTTATGAAGAGGTGTACAATCATCCTCATCACAGGCGTTTACATTTGCATTTTTATCTAACAGTGCCTTAACTATCTCAAGATGGCCTTCCAAAATAGCATAATGAAGAGGCGTACTCCTATTTTTGTCGCCGGCGTTTACATTTGCATTTTTATCTAACAGTGCCTCAACTACGGCAACATGGCCATTCTTAGCTGCCTCATGAAGGGGCGTACGCCTCTCGAAATAGTCAGAGGTGACGGCGTTTACATTTGCATTTTTATCTAACAGTGCCTTAACTATCTCAAGATGGCCTCCCCTAGCAGCATAATAAAGTGCCGTACCCGCATGCTCGGCGACGTCTACATTTGCATTTTTATCTAACAGTGCCTCAACTACATCAAGATGGCCATTCCAAGCAGCATAATGAAGTGGCGTCCTCCCCAGCTCTCTGTCGACGGCATTTACATCTGCTCCTTTAGCTAATAGTGACTTTACTACAGCAAGAGAGCCATCATCCGCAGCATAATGGAGTGACATAGTATAGTCACCATCAGTAGCAAAAGTATCTCCCGTATATGTTATCGCTGACAAAAGTAGCGCCAGCAAACATAA
>JAITQS010000021.1 GCA_031288795.1 Holosporaceae bacterium
GCAGTGGCAATCGTCGGAGCGGTGGAAAGCAGCGCCAATGTGCAAATGCCCAGCACTAGTCCCGCATAGACAGAGCGCAGTTCCCGAAAATAGCGGCCGACACTCTGCTGAAGTAGAAGACCATAACGCGCTTCCCTAGAATGATTTTTCATAGGTTCTAGCTCCCGTAAACCACAAACTGATTTGGCTCCAGTGAGATGATCGCTCTCTTTCGACAAAGCGGGAGTGGGTAAAACCATTGTTTTCCCCTGAATTATCCTCCAATACTTGTCCGCAACGCCCGTTTGTCGAGATTCTACTCACACCAAACTCCCCCTACTACATTCTCCTGCAGTTATAATGAAAAAATGTTAAAAGAATGTTAAAAAAATGACTGGCGTGCCTACAGTTAGCAACCATTATTGTATCTGCATTTGCCGAAGTCTTTGAAATACATTTTTTTTGTCGTGTATTTTCTTATTTCGTTAGAATTTAACGGCATGTCCGGATTGGACACTGAATTCGAAGTCCCAGAAGCATATGTTTTTATCTTGTAATCAATGGGTGTACCGGCGCTAACATATTGACGGTTGATTTTATAAGTTGACATTGGCCCCAAATGCGTTTTGGCTAGCTTTTGCTTTGGTCGCGCAATTTTTTTTATGGCAGGTCCAACGAAATCACCGCTAACACTTTTGATCTTTACGGTGTATAGAAAATTGGTGACATTGCCACCGTTTGCCGGCTTTCTGCGCTTAAAGTGTTTTTGGTCTTTTGCCGAAGAAGAATGCGATTGAAGCTTTTCTCTTTTGCTGCTCGGCTGAGAATTTGAACTACCGGAAGCGCCCGATTCATCAGCTTCACTGTCATCTTCAGAGTCTTCTTCATTATCATTTTCTTCATCATCTTCGCCATCACTATCATCTTGAGAACCACTGTTGGTACTTTTTTTGCGCTGAGAGGCGAATTTCTTTTCGAGGTCTTTTACTTTGTTGTTGAGCACAACAACCGCCTCCTTTATCTCTTTGGAATCCTGCGTTATGCTGCTTTTGGACGCGTGATCGCCAAGTCCGAGAATTCGATCGACCGTACGATCAACTCTTTCTTTTTGATTGTTGCGTTTCCGAGAACTACGTTTGTTGCCGCTGCTATCATCCTCATTTTCACTATTGTCTTCATTTTCACTATTGTCTTCGCCTTCGTCGCTCTCGTCGCTCTCGTCCCTATTGGAGTTGCTTTTCGCAAATAAAGCACTCGGAATGCTACCTATGGCAATGCTTTCCATAAGTCCCCATAATAAAATACGAAATATGCTTTTTCTAGCGCTAATAATCATAGTAAAATATTGTTACATAAATGTATTACAAATTAATTAATAGCGCTTTTTCGCATAAAGTGTTTTTTAGGTGCGCGATACAATAAAAAATCGTCAAGAAATTATCCACAAAGGCTGTGGATAACATTGTGGATAACTTCAGAAAATATGCTAGAAAACATTACATTTTTTCGGTTTTTATGAGGCTGCTACTTTTGTTACCAATGCATATAATCTACTGTGTTTGAGAGCTTTTGCTACTGGATAGAAGGTGTATTGCTCCGTTGTCTTCAACGTATGATAGAGGCTGTGAATTTCTTTTGCGATCGGGGGAACCAAAAATACAGCATAACGGTTGGCTACCCCAGTAATTCTCGAATTGACAAACAACCACGACACCTCGATTGCTTTTTCAAAATAGGTCATAAAGACATGAACGATACACCTATTTGTCTTTCCCTATTACCTTTATCATCCTATTATTATTTTTGTGAATTACCGATACTTGATAATTTATTTTGTACCGAAAGTTTATTGGTATCTTTGAATTTATCAGCATAAAGCTTTTTTATACCTTTGGCAGAAATCTCTACCGAAGCTACGCTGGCATCATCTTTGTAGATGTCTAGGCGATACTTCACATCATCGTTTTTATCATACAGTCCGATTAAATGCGTGGCCCACTCCTGAGAGTTTTTTCCAGGTCTTAGGTAGAGGTATCTGCTTTGTAGGTAATTATCTTTTCCATTGTTGATCGCGCTTATATCAAAACGATAGGTGATATTATTGCCACAGGCACTAGTAGAACTTATGGTTACATTGGCGTCATCTTCATCAAGGTCAGATTTATCAACCGTGACCGTAACGTGAGGCGCTGTGCTTATAACCACTGTATCCATTGTCGTACAAGCTAGAACTCCAGAAAACATCTGAAGGGCAGCAATAATTCCCATAATAAACTTCATATTCTCATCTCCATGTTTAACTTATAACAGAGATATAATGGCAAGTAAACGCATAATCAATTTTTTTTTAATATTTTTTTGGTTTTCTAGGCAACCCTCTGTCTAGGCGAAAAAAAACACCCTGAAGATCACCAGATAAATGGTTTTTATTGCCATCAAGAATAGTGAATCATAAAAAAATATACACGCGTTCTTCTGAATACTGAAATTATCGTGGTCGGGGCGAGAGGATTCGAACCTCCGACATCTTGCTCCCAAAGCAAGCGCGCTACCGGACTGCGCCACACCCCGAAATTGATCCCACATGAGAAATCTACGAACCGATCATTAGCACAGTTATCTTTTACACCAATAACATAAACAATTCAATAAAAAATTTTGTGGTTGTTGTTGGCTTGAAAGTTATGTGGATAAACAGTTTGAAAAAATATTTTTCTTGCTAATATTCTGATGGATAATGCTAATTTTTCACACCCCAGAACATCGTTTTTGTGGATAAGCCGTTGGATAACTTGTGGATGAATTGTGGAAAAAATTTTTTTAAGATGGCTATAGCCTACTTATCCACAAATTGTTCACAGATTATCCCATAGTTATACAGAAGTTATCCACAGCTTTATGCACAGGGTAAACGGAGCGTCTAAAAACAGTTGAAAACAATTTTATAAAAATCTTCTCGAGAGCACCAAAACAGCACTCTCCAGCTGCAAAATTTCATCAATGGTTATGGGGAACATATCATTTTTCCCGTCGGATTTATAAAAGCGAAATCCTAAATCATGCAATTCCCCTAATTCCTTTTCCACATCTACGTTTTTGGATGACTCCTGCCTATTAAACACCAAAACCACAATGATATTCCCATGTTCCATAATACGGGATGCACCGTCTAGGATCAAAAATTCATAGCCGGGGATATCCAGAGCTAGTAGATTTATCGGCTTTAATTCCGTTTTTAGCTCTTGATCTATGGTACTGCATTCTACGCTTGTGCTACGTGGCTTGGTGTATGATCCATCGGGCATTGAGGAAATAGAAAGATAATCCTCGATATTGCAGCTGCCACTAGCGCTCGAAACCGCTATTTTTTTCAAAATGCTATTTGACTCCAGGTCGTTTATTGCAATGTTTTTCTTCAAGCAGGAAAATAAAAGAGGGTTGGGTTCAAAGCAATATAACTTTCCACCAGTGCCTATTTTTTTGCCCAATAGGACCGAATTATAACCATAGCAGGACCCTATCTCAACAACGACGTCATCTTTTCTGCATAAATCGATGATAGTTTCGGAAAATATCGATTTTACAGATCCAAAGAACCTTAACTGCCGTCCCACCTGCGGATCATTTTTTTTCACCATGAACGGATATTTCCCGCTTATGGTGGTGATAACCATGTTGTTTTCAAGAGATACTTCTCCCCGGATCAGAGGAACAATATTTATGAGGTTTGCCGCCTCTTCCGAAAATAAAATTCCTATGAACAGCAGACAAGAGACTGATACCGCAATAGAAAACAGTTTGTTTTGGGTTAAAAAATTTCCCTTTTTCACGATACCTCCTAAAAATATAGATATCGCTAATTTGTTATATTTCTGTAAATTTTTGAAAAATATTTGAGTTTTTTGAAACCAATCCCCTCCGCGGAAAAAGCAATCCTGTGGCGGATTGCTTTATTCTGCACACTTCATACGGTGTTACAGATAAATTTCTAGCAGGAATGTGGAATCGTAGCGAGAGATTCTCTTTTTACGATAATATCATCAATGAGGCCAAGTTTTTTTGCCTCTTCCGGATGCATAAAATTATCTCTTTCTACGGCTTTTTCGATTTCCGGCAGCGACATTTTGGTGTGTTTTTCGTAAATCTTATTAAGTCGAGCACGTAAATCAAGTATTTCCTTAGCATGAATGGCGATATCGCTGGCTTGTCCTCGGAATCCACCGGACGGCTGGTGGATCATTATTCTGGAATTGGGGAGAGAAAATCTCTTGCCAGGGGCTCCTGCCGCCAGCAGCAGCGACCCCATGGATGCCGCCTGTCCCATGCATAGCGTTGTAATCTCGGGGGTAATATACTGCATTGTGTCGTATATCGACATACCTGACGTCACAACTCCTCCGGGAGAATTGATATACATGTATATGTCTTTTTTGGGATCCTCCGATTCCAGAAAGAGCAATTGTGCACACACTAAACTTGCCGATGTGTCTTCAACTTCTCCAGTTAGGAATACAATTCGTTCTTTTAGCAATCTCGAGTATATATCAAAAGATCGCTCACCGCGGGACGTTTGTTCCACAACCATGGGAACCAAAGTACTCATCATGTCAGCCATTACTCTTCCTCCTATTAACAAAAACCAACGCTAACCATCAGCCTTTTTTTTGCGAGTTTTTTTGGGAGCTTTTTCAGATGCAGACGCTTCTTGGTCATGATCCTTTTTTCCCATTTTTTTTGCTTCCGGAGTTTCTTGGGTTTCCGATTTATGTGCCTTGGAAGTTTGAGTGGCCTCCGATTTGTGTGCCTTGGAAGATTTCTCGGTTTCGGATTTAGGCATCTCCGGGGTCTCTACTGCTACTGCCTCGAACTCGGACTCGGATATTTCGGGAGTCGTAGGCTCCACTTGCTCTAATTTCTCGACTTCGCTATTGTCATGGGAGAGTTTTTCCAGAGGTGGCTCATCTTTGAAAAAATCAAACGGCTCTTCGTCAAGCTCTATTAGCTTTTCCACGGAACACTCTTCTTCGCGTATTTTTATTTTTTCGAACAAAAAAGCAACAACCTTGGTTTCAAGAATAGGACCAACCACGGCACCAACCGCTTCTCCACGGGAATACATATTCCAGATGGCCTTTTCTTGTCCCGGATACATCATGGCAATACTGCGAATGGCTTTGGTGATTTCGTTTTTGGTGGCGGTTATTTTTTCTTTTTTCGCCACTTCCGCCACTACGAACCCTATGCGAACACGTTGTTCGGCGATTTTCTTGCA
The DNA here is from genome assembly GCA_031288795.1 of Holosporaceae bacterium. Lineage (GTDB taxonomy): Bacteria > Pseudomonadota > Alphaproteobacteria > UBA3830 > UBA3830 > BNWE01. The sequence goes on from JAITQS010000021.1 coordinate 5,252, forward strand.
TTCCTTTAGGATTTCCGGAGTCATCTCCTTATGAATTTTTTTGGCTTCTTCGGTGATTTGACGCACAACTTCCGAGTACTCCAGATTCAACATGCCGATGGGCACTTCAAAACTAAATACCTCGGAAATTTTCTCCAGAAGATCTCGTTTCATGATATCTTTACTCATGTAATCATATCGGGAAGATGCTCGTTGTTTGGCCCATTCCAGAGCTTTTTCCATGTCATCGTGACCAATGGATTTGGCAAATTCGTCATCTAGTTCATAATCCACAGCTTTCTGGACTTTTTTAACGTAGGCGGAATATTCCACTATTTTTCCCGCCAAAACTTTGTCCGATAAATTCGCCGGATAATTTACGGTGAATTCCTTAGTATCGCCAACTTTGGCTCCCACCAATGGCTTCCAGAAATCTTCTATTAGCTCTGCATCTCCAATGATAAAATTGATATCGTTTGTTAATTCATTTATATGTTTTTTCAACTTTGTCTTGATTGCCAAATCCATAAAGACCTTATGTCCCATTTCTACGGATGCATCTAGTGGCTCATCGATCCATTTTTTGTAGTATCCCCGCAGCTCGTTAAAAATCTCATTAATTTCTTTATCGGTTATTTGGGGAACATGTTTTACAATCTCAATTGTGGAAAAATCCATGAGTTCGACCTGAGGAATCAGCTCGAAATTCATCGAGAATTCCACACCATTTTCGTCATTTTTAATAATTTTTGTGGTCAAACCAAAAGCTGGTGGTAAATTCTCTTCCCGGAGTACCATTTGAGAGGTGTCGTCCACTAATTTTTTCACGGCATCTTCCCTGACACTTACACCGTGTATACGCCTTATGATGTCAACGGGAACCTTCCCGGGGCGAAAACCGTCCATTTTGGTTTTTTGAGCCACTTCTTTCAGCTTGACATCCACTTCTTGATTAATTGCTTCTATATCAATTAATACATTATAGCTTCTCTTAAGATTATCGCTTGCTTTTGATAAGATCTTCATTAATTGCTCCATACAAGTAACATAAAATTCTTTTGGTGCGGGCGGAGGGACTTGAACCCCCACGGCATAAACCACCAGAACCTAAATCTGGCGTGTCTACCAGTTCCACCACGCCCGCACAATACAAAGCCCAAAATACCATACAGCTCGAACATATGAAAGAAACCAAATGTAATTATAGCAACTTTATCCATAAAAAACCACTATAATTTACTGATTTGTGATTAAGTAGTCGAGCTCTTTAATTCTTGAGTAAAAAGAGATATGATTGAGAGAATAATTTTTAAATAAATGACAAAAACTTGCGGAACACGAATACGGTTTCGGCTGCACATTTGAAAGTGTGCTTCGCACCGACGGGAATGAGAAAACTTGAAAAACGACGGGGGTAAGACGGGCAATAAAATTTTTTTTGTTTGATTTTTATTAAAAAAATGTTATAAGAAAAAAAAGTTACAACAATATTGTTAAAAAGGAGAAAAATATGGAATTGAAAATGATAAAGAGCGGTACGCTATTCGCAGCTTTTTTGTTTTTTGGTGACCTGTGTTCCATGGGGGGATGCGCATATTCCTCGGATATCTCGGATAGCGACAAATACTTGTGTGGAAGTCCACATTTTTGGTGTGGAGACAAAAATTTCTCGCAAAATTCCGTGGGTTGTGGGTCTTATTCTGTCATTGGAGTGTGTCCTACGAGAAAATGCAACTTACCAATAGACTCACAAATAGTAAGTCCAGAAGCGAAAACTTTTTGTTTTCCAAAGTTTACCAATTCTCTAGAAGAAATTATTGCCTGCTGGGAAGGTTTCATAGGTCTTCAAAAATTCGGGAGTGACAACCTAAGATTCGGGGTAGACAGCCAAGAAGCATGGAAAGATCGAATAGAGAAGAGTGGGATTTCAAGTCGAGTATTTCTGAATGAGGATTGTAGCTGGACCATACGAGAAGAAAGTCCGGCTGCTAGGCCTGTAATAAAAGGGATGTGGCCTGAAGAAGGGGCGGATTCTACTGCGCTGCTGCCGCCGCCTGATGTAATAGTTATTCCGAATATTGGCACTCCGGCAACAAATTTGGCCGGGTATCCAATGGAAGTGTCTTGTGCAAACTTTAGTTATTGCCCTCCGGAAAATGAAACTCCAGAAGGTTACAATTTAAGATGCTTTCTGATACGTAAAACGGATGTCGAAACTCCGCATCCTTCAATGAATCGTCGCATTATGTGTTCAATGGGAATAAGACGCTCTGGAACCATGTTTCATTTTGGATTTTTATATGTACGACAGGGAATTGCTGGAGCTGATCAGGATGATATCTATACCCGAGAGACGCTTGATAGGGTGAGAACCTACAAAGAAGACGAAGAAAAAGAGAAAAATAGGATGGAAGAGCATTGGTTGAATATTTCTGAATGAGGATTGTAGCTGGACCATACGAGAAGAAAGCCCGTCTGCTAGGCCTATAATAAAAGGGAGGAGGCCTGGAAAAGGAACGGATTCTACTGCACTGCAGCCGCTGCCTGACATAATGGAAGTTCTGCTTCAGGCAGCATAAATTAGAGGATTAGCTAAGGAGCATGAAATATCTGTAAAATTCGCTAAAAATATCGCCCTGATCTCTCAGATCATAATTCTCAGCAAACGATTCTAAACCATGAGCACCGGTTCTTGATCCGTAGAGGGGGAAGGCAGTGACCCAGAAACTCTTGCAAGTACACTCCAACATTGCTATAACTACACCAAGATCTTATCAAATAGAGGAGGAGTCTAGGGTGTTTAGGCTTCCCAAAGGGCGTTGAACTCCGTAACGCAATTTAATGTCATGGATGGCCAATGAATTCAGCGATAATACTAGCTGCGGGAAGTGGTAGGCGATTTAAGTCTTCGATTCCGAAGGTATTTCACACTGTCGGAGGGTTGTCGCTGCTGGATCACGTGATACATAGCGTTTTGACCGCCGGCATAGGAAACATCACGGCGGTGATAAGACCCGGATACGAGCGCTTTCCCCTGAAATTTGCCAACAATGTGGCATTTGCATTCCAGTCTGCTCCCATAGGAAGCGGTGATGCCGTAAAATGTGCCTTGAAATGTCCCAATGATCCCAAGCCATCCGATGAAAAACTTTCATGCGCGGACGCCCCTTCGGGCAAATGGATATATATACTGTATGGCGATATTCCGCTGGTGACTCCGGAAACACTGCAGATGCTATCGGAAGTGGCAAAAACTTGCCCAAAAACAGCGGTCGTGGTGCTGGCAATGAATTCCGCCAACACAAAGTCGCTGGGAAAATTGGAACCCGCCGCCACCGAAAAAACCATAAAGAGCATAATAGAAGCCCGAGATGCTTCCCCGTACACCGCTACACTTCCCCTCTGCAATGCCGGGTTGCTGGTGCGGAAAGATGTGCTCTACAAGTTGATATCACAAATAAAACCAAGCCCAGTCACGGACGAATTCTACATAACGGAAATCGTAAGATTGGCCCATGAGGCTGGCTATATCTGCAGATACCACGAAGCCAATGCCGAAGAGTTGTTGGGCGTCAATGATCGTCAGGATCTGGCCGTCGTAGAACAATATTTTCAGAATCGCATGCGAAAAAAGCACATGGCTGATGGAGTAACACTGGTGGCTCCGGAAACCGTGTTTTTTTCCTTCGATACGATCTTGGAAAGCGATGTGGTGATAGATCCATTTGTAATTTTTGGTCCCAATGTGCACGTCAAAAGCGGAACCCACGTAAATTCTTTTTGCACACTGGAGGGAGCAGACGTACAAAATGCCACCATTGGTCCGTTTGCACGCCTCAGATCCGGCACCACCATAGCCGAAAATGCAAAAATCGGAAATTTTGTGGAAATAAAAAATAGCATAGTACACAAAAATGTAAAAATTAATCATCTGACCTATGTGGGAGATAGCGAAATTGGAAAAAATACCAACATCGGAGCCGGTACCATAACCTGCAACTACGACGGATTCCATAAACATAAAACCAGCATTGGAGAAAATGTTTTCATTGGATCGAATTCCGCACTGGTGGCTCCGGTAAAAATAGGCAATAATGCCATGATCGGTGCCGGTAGTGTCATAACCAAGGATGTGGAACCGGAATCGCTGGCCGTTTCCAGAGTACCACAACGCAACATCGAAAGCGGATCCAGCAAATTTCGGAGTCGAAAATCGAAAAAGGATGGGTGATAGTAAATGTGTGGAATCATTGGAATAGTAGGCCATAACAACGAAAATATTCAGCAAAAACTCTTAAGTGGCCTGGAACGTCTGGAATATCGCGGCTACGATTCCAGTGGGATCGCTCTGCTGCACAACAATGCCATTGTTCGATTTCGCGCAGTTGGAAAATTATCGAATCTCAAACAACTGCTTCGGGAAAATAACACCGCAGGACACGTGGGTATCGGTCATACCCGCTGGGCTACACACGGAAAACCAACGGAAAATAACGCTCATCCGATGATATCCAAAAATGTAGCGGTGGTTCACAATGGCATAATCGAAAATCATAAGGAATTGAGATTTTCCCTGGAAAATGACGGCTATGTCTTTACGTCCGAAACAGATACGGAGGTAATCGCTCATTTTCTGCAGCGGGAATTGTCCAACAATTTCTCACCGCTGGAAGCCATGAAAAATTGCATAAATGCCCTGGATGGCACCTTCGCCATAGCCGCCATCTTCACATCTCTCGGAGATAAAATAATCGCCGCTCGCCGAAAAAGCTCGCTGGCAGTCGGATTTGCAAATAAATACTGCGGCTCTGGTGCAGATGAGGACCCTCATCCCTATTCCAATATGTGCGTGGGATCCGATGCCAATACCCTCTTCGGCATGTGCCATGAAGTAGCATACATGGAAGATGACGATATCGTGGAAATTTCCGCAGATAATGCCGTTTTTTATGATAAAAACCTCCGGCCGGTAAATCGAAAAAAATATAAAATGCCCATGAACAACGATTCCGTAAAAAAAGGCGAGTATCCCTATTTTATGCTGAAGGAAATCATGGATCAGCCGACCGTCATCAGAAAAACTCTGCTGCACAATAAAATCGATGCGTCGATTTTTGTGGACATCGAAAGAATATCCATCGTTGCCTGTGGAACCTCCTACTATGCCGGAATGGTGAGCAAGTACTGGTTTGAGCGATTTTTAAAAATCCCCACCAATGTAGAAATTGCATCGGAATTTCGCTATAGGGATCCGGTTTTGGAAGATAATACGCTGTTCATATCCATATCTCAATCCGGAGAGACACTGGACACGCTAGCCGCTCTCGAGTATGTCCGCAGCAACAGTAATTGCAAAACCATCGGCATCGTAAATGTAAAAAATAGCGCAACGGATCGGGCGTCAGACATGGTTCTTTACTCGGAGGCCGGAATCGAAATGGGAGTGGCTTCCACCAAAACATTCACCGCCCAGCTGACCATTTTGGCAAGTCTGGCTTTTTGCAAAAAGGAATTTTTACTGCAGCAGCTCCAGAATGTTCCAACATTTTGCGAGTCGGTTTTGACCCTCTCCGATCAAATAAAATTACTGGCAGAGCTGATATCCAAGAGCTCCAACGCCATATACCTGGGACGGGGAACCATGTTCCCCATAGCCCTGGAGGGAGCTCTGAAGCTAAAAGAAATATCCTACATTCACGCCGAAGGATTCGCCGCCGGAGAAATGAAACATGGTCCAATAGCCCTTGTAGATGAACATGTGCCCATTGTGCTTCTATGTCCCAGCAACGAACTATTTGAAAAAACTGCCTCCAATTTGCAGGAGACAATGGCTCGAGGAAAAAATATAATTCTCATTACAGACGTTGACGGAGAAAAAAAATCGCCTCCGGAAGTGCGTAAGCTGGTACTTCCGAACGTACATTCGGCCATAGCTCCCATTGTGTATTCCATACCGCTGCAGCTGCTGGCCTACCATACGGCGACAATAATAGGAACGGACGTAGATAGACCGCGAAATTTGGCAAAATCTGTCACGGTGGAATAGCGATGGTAATGGGAAAAAAATAAAGGAGGCAACGTGAAAGAAATCGAAGAACTAGAATACGCGCAATCGATCATTAATAAAGAAATCGCAGGACTAACCGAGATGCGCGATGGCATCGACGAAAGTTTCAGAACAGCCATCGATCTAATATATAATAAAGAAGGCCATGTGATAGTGTCTGGTATGGGAAAACCCGGACATGTGGGGCGAAAAATATCAGCAACGCTGTCATCCACCGGTACGCCGGCGTTTTTTCTGCATCCGGCGGAGGCTAGCCACGGGGATCTCGGTGTCATTTCCAGAGACGATGTGCTGCTGGTGCTTTCCTTCTCCGGAAATACGGAGGAGCTGATTCCCATGCTGGACTACTCCAAGCGTTTTGGCATTGATGTTATAGGCATCACTTCCAATCGAGACAGCATATTGGGGAAATCATCGAAAGTCTGCATTGTGATTCCGAGTGTCCATGAGGCATGTCCGCACAATCTGGCACCAACCACCAGCACCACCATAATGATCGCCATCGGTGATGCAATGGCACTGTGTCTCCTAAAAAGAAAAAACTTTGCCCGCGATGATTTTAAACGACTACATCCGGGAGGAACCCTCGGTAAACGATTACTGCTGGTAAAAGATCTAATGCATCTGAACATGCCTCTGGTGCGGGAAAATGACCTCATGAAATCAGTACTTCTGGAAATGAGTGAAAAATCCTTCGGCTGCGCATTCGTGATCAATAAAATTGGAAAAATAGCCGGAATCATAACAGATGGAGACCTAAGAAGAAAAATAAATCCAAATTTTCTAGATACTCCAGCCTACAACGTTATGACCCCTAATCCCAAAACCGTCTCTCCGGATACTTTCGCCCTAGAAGCAACACAACTCATGAACAAATATAAAATAACCTGCCTAATCGTATCGGAAAATGACTATCCACGCGCCATAATACACTTGCATGATTGTTTGAGAGCCGGTCTTGCGTAAAAGAAGAACACGCATACAGTCCATTGCCCTAATCTTCGCAACCCTGGCTGTGGCCATACTGGTTGCCGTGTTTGTGTATACATTTAATAGCAGAGATTCCGGTGGTGAAATTCTTAAATTTTCCGAAAATACCAACGCCAATGTATTTTCCCGTATTTCCTACAAAACCTACGACACCAATGGAAAAGAAATTACCATCTCTTCAGAAAAAATAATGGAAGAGAAAAAAAATAATTTCGTTCTTCAGCAAATGACGTCAAGTTTTTCGCTGTCCGACGGCGAAACCGGATCCATATCAGCTGATACCACAAAATTGATAAAAGAAGATAAAACCACCTGCGAATTCATCGGAAATGTAAAATTTTCAACATCGTCGGGACTGCAATTGAAAACAGAAAAATCCATTGTGGACTTTGGAAAAAAAACCGCCAACGGAAACACCGACATATTCGTGGAAAAAGATAATGTGCGCCTGGGAGCCCGTAACTACCATCTGGACATCGGCAATAAAATAGCAACTCTAACCGGAAATGCCTACGGAATTAGCGATAAATATACCATATCCTGCGATAAAATGATCGTGTCCTTCGCCGGCGACTTAAAAAAATTATCGGATACCAAGCTAATAAAATCCATCAATGCCGAAGGAAACGCTAGAATCGTCTCTCCCAACTACACTCTGACCGCTCAAAAAAATATCTTGTACACCGTTGCATCAATAGTGGCCGACACCCGCGTGAATCTTGTTTATAAAAAAGGAAAAAAAGTCTTTGATATAAAATCAGGCCACATGGTTGCAATTCTCGATAAAAATAATAGAATAGAAGAAATAAAAGCTACAATTTTTTTGACAATAAAAACACCTGATGCTATAATTCGTTCTAAAAGAGGATTCATGAAGGGGAATAAAGTGTCAGTATTTGGCAACGTAGTTATCTCCAGCGCCAACGGAGACGTGTTCGGTGAATCTGCCGTTTTCGATATCGACACCGGTAGCATTTCCGTCGAAAAATCCTGCGGCATTGTATCAGATGGGAAAGAAAAACAAAAATGATGGCCAATGGCATAGTTTGTAAAAATTTAAGAAAGATCGTGGCAGAAAAAATAATTCTCAACGATGTTAGTATAAAGGTGTCCCGCAGTAAAATTGTAGCACTGCTGGGTCCCAACGGAGCCGGAAAAACCACCAGCTTCTCCATGCTCTGCGGATTAATAAAACCTGACAGCGGAAAAATATTCCTCGATGGTAAAGATATTACCGAATTACCCATGTACAAAAGAGCCCGTCTTGGCCTTGGATACCTGCCTCAGGAATCCTCCATCTTCCGAGGCTTAACGGTGGAAGAAAATGTCAATGCCGTCATCGAAATGAACGGTCTAAAAGGAGCAAAAGCCAAAGAATTGCTGGATAAACTTCTGGCCGAGCTATCTCTAGAACATATTAGGAGCGTTCCAGCCGTTAGCATCTCCGGTGGAGAACGGAGGAAACTCGAAATAGCGAGAGCACTGGCAAACTCTCCCAGTTTTATGCTACTGGATGAACCATTTGCAGGCATAGATCCCATAGCGGTTTCCGAAATGAAAACTAGAATACTGGAGCTAAAAAATAAAAAAGGTATTGGCGTCGTTATTACGGACCACAATGTCAGAGATACATTACCCATCGCAGACTACGCCTACATATTGCACGACGGTAATGTCCTGGTGGAAGGAAAGCCAACAGATATAATTAATAATGTAAACGCCAAAAAAATTTACCTCGGAGAAAGTTTTTCCGATTATACATCTTAGTATGGAAAACAAAAACGATATTTTTTTATTTACGACACAGCGAACGTTAATTTCGCCTTCCCTATTGTATTCGGTGAAAATTTTGGAGATGAATAATCTGGATCTGGGAGATCATATTCGAGACTGCGCCAATGATAATCCGTTTTTGGAGGCCGAATGGCCGGTCAATAACTCTTTCTTCTCGGACAATAATTCCCAATTCCTAGAAAATATCCCAAAAGAACAAACATTGCCGGACAAAATATACGCCCAATTGCCGTTCCTAAAACTCAACGCTGAGGAAACGGAAATAACCGCAATCCTTCTGGATGGTATTAGCGAAAATGGCTATTTGAACAGTGATCTTCTCAAATACGTGAGCAACGAGAAAAATGTGTCGTATTTCGAGGTACTGCGCCTGATAAAAAAACTGCAAAAATTATCACCGCCCGGTTTGTTTACCTTCAATCTAAAAGACAAAATCAAATTAATACTGGAAGCAGAAAATAAATACAACAAAAACTACGCTATCCTGGTGGAGAATTTAGAAAATATTGCAAAATGTGGTCCGGATTACCTGCTAGATAAATACAAGATTGCACCGAAACTGCTGTCCGATATGATTGCCGAGATTGGTCACTGTGGTGCTAAATTCACCACGGAAAATGAATGGCGCGACACCATGGACAATGTTCCCGATATGGTAATAAGTCGCCAAACGACAACAAATTTTAATTTGTTCGTAAATGATGAGTTGTTACCCCAGGTCTCGGCAAATGCGAAATTATTTGCCGAAATTTCTGAAAAACGCTGTTCCCAAAGTGACAAAAAATATATGAACGATAATTTTTCCTCCGCAGAACTGCTGGTAAAGGCCATAAATTATCGAAATACGACTCTGGTGAAAATATTAAAAGAAATTGCCCATCGCCAGCAGGACTTTTTCAACTGCCGAGATTCGTATTTGTATCCCGTAAGCGTGAGATCCATAGCAGACGCCCTCACGATGCACGAAAGTACGGTGCATCGGGCCATAGCTGGAAAAACCGTTGCTACTCCGCGCGGCGTATTCAGCATAAAACATCTGCTACCGAAGGAAATAAAATCAAAAAACTATTCCAGTGTCGTCAGCGATTACTCCATCAAGGAATACATGAAGGTGTTGATAAATAACGAACCCATCGATAGTCCATACAGTGATAACCACATCGTGGGTTTTCTGAATTCCCGAGGCATAAACATATCAAGACGCACCGTAGCAAAGTACAGAAGTGCTCTGGAAATACCCACTGCATCCCAGAGAGTGAAATTGCGACGGTTACGCAGAAATATTTCATGATTTTTTTGAATACTTAAAACATTGCATAAGTAATGGAAAAATCCGACGGACAAATAGTTCCCATAATTCCTAGTGTTGTGGTCGGACATAGGTGGGATATCTATCATGCAGATCTTTTAGGTAGATGCATATGCCATTTATTTTTATGCACATGCTTTTTTGTTCGGAAAATAATATATTTATTTCATCGGAGGACACATGCATTGTTAGCAAATTCAGATATTTATCTTGTTTGATTTTTTTAAAATTGTCGTTAATCACGATCGAATTTACATTATGTATGTAGAGTCCCGAATGCACGCGAAAAAAGATTTCGTCGTTGGAATTTTCCGAATCGGATTTTTCCGTTAGTTCCCAGCAAAATCTATTCAAAAGCAATCGTAGGCATCCCTTATCTTCGTGAAATGAAGGTGAATGTATATGAAATATTGAATCCTGCAAAAGGGAGGAAATTACATCGCAATTTTCGTAATCTTGGGCTTTTATATATAATTTTTCGTAATTCATAGCATAATAACCAAAACAACCTGCTGGAAGAATAGGACATATATATCGTCGATGCAAGTCTTTAAGGGACCAGGTGGGCATACAAAATTGTCTCGGAGCATTAAAATCAGGTCCAAGCTCCTTCATGAGGTTCTCGAGAGCCTCCGATTGCTGATTGAAAACGGAATCTGTTCATTGTATTGTATTGTCGATGGTTAGGCGTGAAAAAAATGACAGAAAAAATAAGAATTCGAGGGAAGCAGATCGTTAACGGAGTTGTGCCGATTTCCGGAGCGAAGAACGCGGCTTTACCGCTGTTGGCGGCAGTTTTATTATCTTCGGAAAAAATATTACTGAGGAATGTGCCTCCGCTGGAGGATGTGAGAACGATGCTGTCGCTGCTCGATGACATGGGGGTTCGATTTCATATTAGGGCAGATTCGTCGTATGCTTCGACTATTGAGTTACAGGCTGATGCCGTCAACGATTTTAGGGCTTCCTATGACATTGTGAAGAGAATGAGGGCATCCATATTGGTTTTGGGACCTCTGCTGGCGCGTTTTGGCGAGTGTTCGGTCTCACTTCCGGGAGGATGCGCCATTGGAGTGCGTCCGGTTGATTTGCATTTGAAGGGAGTGGAGGCGCTGGGAGCTACGGTCTCCCTGAAGGACGGTTACATACATGCTAGATCTCCGCGGGGTCTCAGGGGAACGGAGTATAGGTTTCCGATATCCACCGTCACCGGCACCGAAAATATGATTATGGCGGCAGCCTTGGCGGACGGCAAGACAATTCTCGAGAACGCTGCCCAAGAACCAGAAGTAGTTGATCTAGCCAATTGTCTTAACAAAATGGGAGCCTGTATTTCGGGACACGGTTCCGGCACTATAGAAATAGATGGCGTGGCGAATCTGCACGGGGTCGATTACGCGGTGGGACCAGATAGAATTGAGGCGGGTACCTATGCCATAGCCGCCGGAATTACGAATGGCTGCGTAGATTTAATGGGAGGAAATTTTCGGGAGCTGCTTCCGTGTTTTGTGGAAAAAATGACCGAGGCTGGATTGGTATTTACGGACATAGGCGGCGGTTTGAGGGTGGAATCTTCTGGAAAAATCTCACCAATTGACATAGAAACCGCTCCATATCCGGGCTATCCAACGGATCTACAGGCTCAGAGCATGGCGCTGCTGTGTATCGCCGCGGGAATATCAAATATTCATGAAAACATATGGGAAAACAGATTTATGCATGTGGCGGAACTAGCCCGCATGGGAGCAAATATAAAGGTCGCCAGCACCCACGCGCGCATCTATGGAGTGGAGCAACTGCAGGGAGCGCCGGTCTACGCGACGGATTTAAGAGCTTCCTTTAGTTTAGTGTTGGCAGCTCTGGCGGCGGAAGGTGTAACCGTCCTGGATAGGGTTTATCATCTGGACCGAGGCTACTGCAAAATTGAAAAAAAATTCGCCGGCTGCGGAGTAAAAATTGAGAGATTTAGATAGTGGGAGTATTAGAATGATTACTACAAACGATAAAAATTTCGAATCGGATGTGCTGAAAAAAGACTTTGTCGTGGTGGATTTTTATGCCGAATGGTGCGGTCCTTGTCGCATGATATCTCCGTTTTTAGAAGACATTCAGGCGGAATTAAAAATAGATATTGTGAAGGTGGACATTGATGTAAGTCCGGATACCGCCTCCAATTATAATATTATGAGCATTCCAACACTGGTTATTTTTAAAAACGGCGAGAAAATATCCACAAATGTCGGAGCGGCGTCGAAGGCAAGAATAATCGACTGGATAAAATCACATTCCTAATGTTTTCGTATTTGCAAAAAAACTTCAATGTTCCACGTGGAACATATGAAAAATTGGAAATCTATCGGGATGTACTTCTGCGATGGCAAAGGGCCGTTAATTTGGTTTCACGTGGAACATTGGATGACTTCTGGCAGCGTCACATAATTGATAGTTTGCAGATCATACCGTTCCTGCGCGGGAAGAAAATTCTTGACATCGGATCCGGCGGCGGTTTTCCCGGTATGGTGTTGGCCATGTGCGGCAATTTCGACGTCACCTGTTTGGACTCCGACACAAAAAAAAGCCTGTTCCTGGAAGAAGTCGCTCGATTAACAAAAACTACCCTAAATGTAACTGCGGAACGTATCGAAAATTTCTCCAATAATGACTTCGATACAGTCACCGCCCGAGGGTTCGCCGATCTGACAAATCTACTGAAGTACACAGCGAAACATTCTAAAAATGGTTATGGAGTCTTTCCTAAAGGAGCAAAATTCGCCGAAGAAATTATAGAAGCTAAAAAAATATATAATTTCAACTGCTCAGTGTTCGATAGCCAAACCAATCGAAATGGAAAAATTATGGTTATTGAAAATATATCGCCCATCTCTTACCAAAAATAGTGAAAATTAGAGAAAATTTCCCCCTAGTACTTGGTCTTTAAAAAATTCCGTACGTGAGCGATCCCGAAAACCATGCTCATAAATTAATTTTTTTTCTGATTGTGGAGTTTGCAATTAAAGGTTCTGCAACATCAAAAAATACTAATGAACATGGTTTTCTGTGAACAAAACCACAAAAAATACCCATATCTTTTACTACAAAAACAACTTTAAAAAAACCAAAACTACTAAAAACGAATTAAGAAGAAAGGAAGCAAAGAGATTGACATATCACTAGGGAAATCTCTCTTCTCCTCTTTTATAAAGGGATAACATACCGCAATTTTTTCGTCAACAATATTTTTTATATTTTTATAAATATTTTCACGAATAATGAATGTATGCAAAAAATATATTATTGATTTTCCCCTCAAGTTTTTGAAAAATGCTTTTTTTTATTCACTCTTCAATATTTTTTGTAAAAAATTCTATGTGGGCTCTTGCCTATATCCACACCAATTGGATAAAATCATACGACTATGTTGAGGGAGCCAATGGAAGAATTAGTAATAAAATCCAAGACAGATACGAAAAAAATTATGATTATTTTTCATGGTTATGGAGCCAATAAAGAAGATTTTCTCCCAGTTGCCGAAGCATTTTCCCAAAATATTGATTATATACAGATCAATATTCCAGACGGCATAGAAAAAAGTGGTCATCCGAATGGATACCAATGGTTCTCTCTCTGCGGCAATACTCTCGACGATGATAATATGGCATTCCGCAAAAACGAACATACCATAAAAGCCTACGTCGATGGCATTTTGAACGAAAACGAAATGTCGACGGAAGACCTAATCTTAGTGGGATTTTCTCAGGGAGCTATGCTCTCGCTAATTCTGGGACTGAAGCTGGGAGTATCCCACATAATATCGTTTTGCGGTGCTCTATTGGATCCCCAAATAAAAAGTAGGAACCCCGACACAAAAATCATTATGATCCATGGACGAAAGGATAGGGTCATTCCTGCCGATCTCATGCTTTCATCGATTGAAGCGCTGCAGCACAGTAGCTCGAATGTATCTGTTGTCGTTAGCGAGAGCGCCGCTCACTACATCGACGGACGTATGATGACGGCCGCCATAGAATTCCTGGCGGAAGATGATGATGAATGAATATCTAAAAGCAAAAATAGAATGTCTCTGGAATGACGAATCCGAAGATATTTCCTGTGTACACGAGGCAATGCAAAAATTGAATTCCGGAACGTTGCGAATTGCTCAAAAAATCGATGGAAAATGGCAGGTGCACGATTATCTAAAAAAAGCCATTCTTTTATTTTTTAAGCATACGAAGTCCCAAATAATTACCGGATGCCACAGCGAATATTTCGATAAAATTCCAATGAAAACAAACGGCTGGACCGAAAAAAACTTTGCCGAAGCTGGTTTCAGACTGGTACCGGGAGCAATCGTGAGATACTCCGCCCACGTAGCCAGGTCTGCAATAATCATGAGCAGCTTTGTGAACGTCGGAGCCTTCATCGATGAAGAAACTTTGATCGACACCAACGTCTTGGTGGGTAGCTGTGCTCAAATTGGAAAAAAATGCCACATCTCGGACGCCGTTACCATTGGCGGAGTGCTGGAACCACTGCAGGCTGCTCCCGTCATCATCGAAGACAATTGCTTCATTGGAGTGAAATGCGCATTGGCGGAGGGTATACTGGTGCAGGAGGGAGCAGTTTTGGCGGCTGGCACCTGCATTACATCATCAACCAGGATAATTCACCGAGACACCGGAGAAGTAATTTTCGGTTATGTACCCCCCTATTCGGTCGTTGTGCCGGGATCATATCCGGTAAATGGCATAAACATCAGCTGCGCAGTCATTGTGAAGCAGGTTTCAGAACAGACTCGCCGCAAGACATCTCTAAATGAATTATTACGGTTGTGACTATGGATGTCGTTTCCCTCTGTTCCCGATTAATAAAATGCAAAAGTGTGACTCCCAATGACGATGGCGCGTTGGATCTGGTTGCTGATTTTTTAGCGGCGGTGGGATTCGAGACCAATATCATGTTTTTTCGTTCACCCGACGGATCCAATGTCGTAAAAAATTTATTCGCCTCCTTCGGAACGTCGTCAAAAAAAATACTGGGATTTTTGGGGCATTCCGACGTTGTACCTCCCGGTGATGGCTGGGATTCTGATCCGTTTGAGCCGGTTCAGCGGAACGGATACCTCATTGGCCGAGGTATCTGCGACATGAAGGGAGGCATTGGCGCTTTTTGTAGTGCCGTAGCGCAATTTGTGCAAAAAAAATTCGATGGATCTTTGAAAATTCTCATCACCGGAGACGAAGAAATCGGCACTCCGGAAGGAATACGCTCACTCCTCGACTGGTGCTGCAAAACCGGCAATATCCCGCAAGATTGCCTCATCGGTGAGCCTTCTTCGGAAAATGTTTTGGGCGACAGGATATATCTTGGACATCGCGGCAGCATCAACATAGTGGTGCGATCCACCGGTCTGCAGGGACACGTAGCTTATCCGTCAAATTTCAAGAATTCACTCGCGCCCGTGTGCCGTTTCGTCACTCATATGCTAGATTATCAGTGGAAATACGAAGATAAACGTTTTCCGCAGACTCATCTGGAACCCACTATGCTGTTCACCAACAACTATGCTTCGAACGTCGTGCCGGATCAAACGTCCGCCAATCTAAATATAAGGTTTTCCTCCGATTACAATACCTCAATGCTGAGAGAAATATTGCAGAACGAAGCAAAAAAATTTGATCTGTCACTGGAATTTATCGAATCCGGAAATGCTTTCTTCTGCGATGACGAAAAACTAAAGTCCGCAATGGTCTCTTCCATCCAAGAAGTAACCGGTGTTGCCACTGCTTTTTCCGCTGGCGGAGGTACGTCCGATGGCAGATATCTCGTGTCCCACTGCAATACCATAGAATTCGGACTGGTGGACAAATTCATACACCAAAAAAATGAAAAAACAAAAATACAAGATCTACTGAACCTAGAAAAAATATATTTGCGCTTCCTGGAAAAATATTTTTCTAGCCCATAATGATCGGCATATGAATAGTATCGCTGAAATTTTAACACCAATCTCCCGGATTCTCTGCTTCACCAAGAATGACGACAGTGCTTTCCGGAGTACAGCTCTTTTAATATCCTTCGCGATCCAGTCGCTTACGTAGCAATTTTCTCGTACGACGAATCGCTTCGGACATTTCTCGCACTCGCCTTTCGGACGGTTTTTCGAAATGTCTCCGCAGTTTTATTTCTCTAAAAATACCTTCCCGCTGCATCTTTTTCTTCAAAGCCCTCAGCGCTTGATCAACATTGTTGTCACGAACAAAAACGAGCACTATTCCTCCACTTAATTATCATAATAGTTGTTTATACAGAAACATCTATTATATTTAAAGTACTCTTCTTAAAAAAAACCTAATTATCTCCTCACTGAAAAGAAATTTTGTAATATTTTTGCACACTGTGTCTCAAAAACACCACTTATGATCTCCGGCCTGTGAGTAGCGTGATCAAAGACACGGCATCCATGAATTACTCCTCCGTATTTTACGTCATAGGCCCCAAAATAGAGCCGGCGGATTCTCGCGAGAGATATGGCCTGTGCGCACATGGGACAAGGCTCCAATGTCACATAAATATCGCATTTGTCAAGAATAGATTGCCCCAAAAACTGACTCGCCCGCCGAAGAGCAATCATTTCCGCGTGAGCCGTCGGATCAATATTTTTTATTACTTCGTTTCCGGCACGAGCTACCAAACGATTATCCAACACAATTACCGCTCCCACAGGAACAGATCCCCGTTGCGCTGCAAATTCAGCCTCTTCTAGAGCTATTTTCATGAATTCCATGGTTCCAACCTCAAAAAATACATTTCTTCCAAAAAAATTTTGGGTAATTAAACATAATTTTACCAAGACATTATAGTTTAATAACGTTGAAGGGGTAACAATGATGTCGGAAATTATATATCTCAAGGATATTTTGCTAGCCACAGCAAAAAAGAAAAAATCGAAATCTGGTCGTCCGAAATTGAAGCCATTCAAGTACGATAAAAAATCAAAATCATCTATGGCGGAGAGAAATAAAAAGAAAGGTGAAAAGAAAGATGAAAATAGATTATAAGAGACCGTTGCCCAATCGGTTATAGCGTCTTTGGCAAAGCCGAGGATCCGGTGAAATTGCTGCCGCCTCAAGCAGAGATGATGGCGAGAAAAACGGAATCCCCGGCTCGTGGCCAAGTCTGACCCGGAAGGCATAATCATGCTCATGCTCATGCTTTTCCCTCACTCTTGGCGAATACGAGGATCCTGTTTGAAATTTGTCAATTTTTCCCCAAACTCATAAAATATCTCCCTGATTTTGAGTATCAATCGGTAGATTTTTTGTTCTAGAATGTCGTGGGCAAAACAGGCGCGCTCTTCCAGTGACGCATGTAATTTTTTGTGATTTCGGTCAGAGATTGGCCAAATATTCCACCAATGATTTATACCGCCGGCATTAATAGGAATAACATGATGTGCTTGAAAATCCACCGCCGTTGGGGAATTGCCTTTGGGGGTAATTCGCTGCGTTTCAGTAGGCCATTTTACGGCATAATGAGCACACCATTCTTGTTTTAACTGGCGTTTTTTGGCGTTGAATTCAGCACGAACCCTATGACGCCGTGACAAATTCGGATGACGATCTTGGTTCCGCAAATAATAATGAACCACATAACGCTCCTGGAAATTGTCCAGACGATATAGGCCTAAAGATTGTAATTTTTGCAAATATAATTCAATGGATTTTTGATCATCCACGCATCCGAAAAATATCAGAGAAATGGCCGCAATAACCACTCCCAAAAACAAATATTTTCTCTTGCTATTTAAAAGAAAAAAAAAGAGCCTAAAACAAATTTTCTTGTACATTTAGATTTCGACTAAATATATTTTTTACCCTAGGGCGCATGCGAACTGATTTTGTATTTCAGGGTTCGCAAAGATATTCCAAGAGATTCCGAAGCTAGCATTCTGTCGCCACCGTATTTTTTCAATGCGCTCATAATGACTTCTTTTTCAATTTGCTCCAGAGTTTTTTGCTCGTAGCAATGATCGCTGCTATTGCGATCAATGGTGTCCAAAATTATATCTGGCACATGAATTATGTCTCCGCAAGCAAGGAAAACGCTCCGTTGCACGACATTTTCCAGCTCCCGGATATTACCATTCCATTTTTCCGATTGCAACAACTGTAGCGCGTCTCGAGAAAAATTTTTTTTACCGTCCGAGTACTTTTTACAGAAAAAAATGGCCAGCGGAATTATGTCATCTACCCGATCTGCAAGTTTTGGAATATTTATACTGATTATGTTCAGCCTATAGTACAGATCTTCCCGAAAATTTCCTTTTGCCACCGCTTGTTTCATATTTTTATTGCTGGTGGCTATGATGCGCACGTCCAATTTTATGCAGGAATTGCTTCCCAGCGGCGAGAGTTCTTTTTCCTGAATCACTCGCAGTAATTTCGCCTGCAGTTGCATTGACATTTCACTTATTTCATCCAGGAGAATAGTACCGAAGTTTGCGTCCTGAAATTTTCCGATTCTTTGCTGAAAAGCGCTGGTGAAGGCTCCTTTTTCGTGGCCAAACAGCTCGGATTCCAGTAGTGTATCCGGAATAGCTGCGCAATTTATGGACACAAATTTTTTATTGGCGCGATAGCTTTTATTATGAATATAATGAGCCAACACTTCTTTTCCAGTTCCGGTTTCTCCGGTAATCAGCACTGTTGCATTGATATTGGCGATTTTATCTGCTGTCCGGAACACCTCACGGGTAGATTTATCTACGGCCACTGGCCACTGGGGATTGCTGATAATTTTTTCCAGCACATTATGCACATCATTTAGCAATAAAAATCCGATTATCGTTTCATTTAGAAACGTTTTCCTATAATTTGCATGAAAAACAACAGAAATCACGTGATTTTGTATGTTTGGGGGAAAGGTACTTGCCAAGTTGCCATCAATTACAAGAATGTCGTCATCCTTTAGGACGATGCCGTTATTTCGCTTAAAGAATCTCATTTCGCATCCGAAGTTATCGGAAGCTTTGATAATCTCGAATAAGTGATCTTCTAATTTTTCGCCCACAACAATTATACGTATCATATAAACACCTCACAACAGAAAGCTAGCACCAGTTGGTAAACAAGTAGTTAATGTTCCAGAAAATAGTACAAACAAATTAGAGATTCTGTTATGTGTTGCGAATATTCTCGGGAAAGCTGCTTTCATCTGGGGTTTATCTCATTGGGGTACCATCGGCATTTCATAGAGATCCCGCAGGCCGTGATTCGTGAAGGAGTAGTTTTTTATCAGCTGGAACCCGCTTCTTTTCAGTGTTTTGGAGGAAGGCGTATTATGTGGATGGCAGGTTGCTTGCAGGTGAGTTATGGTATACACGTTCTTCTCCACCAGTGTTCTGATAAAATTAACCATTAATTTTAGATTGGTTGAGGCCACACCTTTGTGGGAAAATTTCTCCATGGTTATGAAGCCAACTTCCGGATATATGCCGAAAATTCTAAGCGGACCAATCGAAATTTCTCCGGACGGCAGTCCATTATAAAGGGAAATAAAAGTCATAGCGTCCGGAGGGCCTTTACTATTCCACATTCTAGATACGCGTTTTTTAAAATTTATATCGGCTTCGATCTTGGTTTTATTTCCGCCGTTGGCATAGAACGTCATATAGAGGGGATTAGCTCCGGAAAAAATGGTTCTCCAAAATTCTCGGCAAGTTTTTGTTTCTGCGATGGGCACTAGAGCGTATTCATTGGGTCCATTAAAAGTAAACAACAGACAGGACACTGCGATGGGATTCATGGACAATTTTTCCGCCAGTAGGCATGTATTTATTAGGCGCATCTGCTGAAATACAAGCAGTTCATCCACAAAAACGGTGTTAGATAAAAAATCAAAAGCGATTAGAATCAGAAATACGAATAATTTTCTAGGCATATGCTTTTATTCAAGTTAATAGAAAAGGTTATTAGAAACTGTTGCCTAATGGCTTTTTCTCGCCATCGACTTGGTCAAATCCGTTGCTCAGATCCTCATG
>JAITQS010000032.1 GCA_031288795.1 Holosporaceae bacterium
TGTAATACAAAAAATACTGCCTTCGCTGCCAATGTCTGAGATATTAGCAATAATAGGCAAACCAAGTTTCTGTGCATTTCCGGAATTGGTTCAGGGATTAAAAGATAATCAGCTGGTGGATGGAGTTATAGCGAAAGAGCTGCTTGACAAAGTGAAAAGCAGCGAGAGTATGGGCTACAATATTATGGTAGCCGTTGCTAGTATCTATGATAGACTTCAAAAGATCTATGACGAAAACTGCACCTCCGTGAATAAGAATACACTCCTTGAAATTGCGAAGGAATTGATTTGGTTCGGAGATGCTCTGAAGTATATACCTTCAGACACCGCCAATCACATTGTTCGTCTGCGGGAAGGTGGATTTACATTTGGGGAAACTAATTTCTTGCTACAATATGTAACAGATTCAAAAATGATCGAAAAACTTATAAAACAAACTAATTTTAATAATAGAGTTCTAGAGCCGTTGATTATTCTGAATAGAAATTATCTATCTTCCAGTTTGTACAGTTGCACCAGGTCAATAATTATAAGCACGCTAGCGGAAAAAAACGAAGATGGATGTCTCGATGTGGAATTGGGGGGAAGATTGCTTAGAGTGTTGCCCGAGAGATTTATTCCGCTAATACTACAGAAAATTGATTTGAAGACAAATTTTCAAAAAATTACAAAAATTTTAATGAATAGATTTAAAAATAATTGGGTTTCTGACAATACCGAATCGTGGGAACAACGCATATACCATAACTATCAGATGGTGACACTCTTGGCAGAAGCCGCTAACGGTCAGACGATGTCTTCTGAATTAGAAGGTTTTTTATTTACGCGTATCGATGATACGCAGCTGGAGTATATACATAAAAATTTTGTGTGCTCAAAAGAAAAATTGTCTCCAGAGGCAAAAAACGACTCCGAGTCTAAATTGACCAAAAGCAATTTTATTTATAAGGTTGGTAGAGATGTAATTCCTAATGGCTACAAGGAGTTATTGCTGAAAAAATTAAAAACACTTCAAGAAGTGTCAAAAAAGAGAACTTTTGGATTTGCTCATGAATCTTTGGTAGCAATGCTGCTGGATTACATACAGGAACAGGACAAAAGACCGTTTACTCTCGAGGAATTTACTATCTTTGGAATATTCCTGCAATCCTTTAGCCAAGATTCTAGGAAAAATAATCTAGAACAAAAATTGATAGAGATGTACCAGCAACGAGAAATAGACCTCAGCAATAATTCGAAAACTGAAGCCAGTGCTTCTGCTACGTCAAAAGAGTTTTTGGAAAACATCTTAAAAACAGCAGTAGAAGAAAATAATGATAGCGAATGGGAGTACCACTACTCTAATGAGATTTTTGGTGACTCGTCCAGCTTCTCATCACCTGGCAGGGATTCGTCCAGCTCCTCATCATCTAGCATTAGTTCGCCCTGCTTCTCATCATCTAGCATTAGTTCGCCCCGCTTCTCATCATCTAGCAGAAGACAGTACCGTTTCTCATCACCTGGCAGGGATTCGTCCAGCTCCTCATCATCTAGTAGCGTTTCACAAGAGGGGACTTCTTCGAACCTCAAGGTAAAGAATACTCAAATTTTGGTAGGAGAGGAATATAAAAGTCAGCCAACCGGAGATTTAGCTATTTCGGCAGCGTTAATAGATTTAAATATAGAGAATGCGAACACTGCTTGGGATAGTGAAGTATTTGGTGTAAGTACTACCTGGGAGAACCTCCCAAAAATCTACGGAAACAAAAAACGGAGAGCCTACTATGAACCTGATTCCGATGATGACAGTGACAGTGACGGTGACGGTGGTTATAACAATTATTGTGATGAACCACGCTGTTCATCACCGGATCCAGACTGGATAATGAAAACCAAAGGGATTTCACCACCGCCATCAGGTTTCTCTAATAATACATTAACGAGAGGAGCATACTCCCAGCGAACTGCATTTCCTAGCTGTATGAATTTTGGAAATCCGCCTTATTATGGCGATGATGATAATGAAGATTACGATAGTAGGCGTAGGAATTATTTCCCGAGAGATTCTGTAACTCCGTCACCAAGGAGGAGGCAAGGACGACCATCATCACCACCACCAAGATCTAATTTGAGTTTAAGCGAGTCGGATATCTCAAACTTTCCATGGCTTAAAGCTCTTGAGAGAACTCTTATTGATGAAAGTAACTACTTGCCCCCGATTGATGAAGATGGCGAATTGTCCCCGAAAATCTTACGTATAAAAGGTGAAAAGAATCTTGTGCGGGTCGAAGAAGAACCAATATATAGTATAAATACAACAAAACAATATGAAATTATGGGAGTGCCATTTTATATTTCCTCAAATGGTAAAGCTAGAAATTTCGGTAGAGATGTAAGGTGTCAAGTAGAAGGCTTGCCAGAAGAAAAGCGAGCGGAAGAAACGTTGACTATCGCATATTCAAAATATTTTAGACCTCTCGAAAATATCTATGCAAAAACAGCGAAAGAATCTGAAAGCTGCTCGCTGACAAAATTTGTTTGGGGACCAGATAATATTGATGTTTTGCTATTGATCAATGGTGAAAGGGATTATCTAAGAAACTGTATAGGAAATGAAGGAAAGAGTGGGAAGAGCGTATCCAGCAGTAGCGATTCGAGCTCTTCCGAAACGAACAATGAGTCAAGCAGTTCGAACTTTTCCACAACGAACTTTTCCACAACGATCGTTACATCCATCAGTTCGGGCTCTTCCCAAACGAGCGCTGCGCCCAAAAGGAAGCATGAAAAGGGTCCATATGACAAAATGCTTCTGAAACCGGTGCATGGATATGTTAAGTTCCAGTTAAATAATAAAATGAAAAAAAGTAAGGAAGATGAGGAATATGAGGAATATGAGGAATAGCGTAACTCACAGAATGATCAAGGAGATCATTGCCTAATGGCCAAATACCCCGCGCAAGCGGGGTATTTATTTTTTACTACTATTGGGACAGAAGCGTCTTTAAAAAAATTCTAATGGATATCGTCCGAATCAACCTTTGTTATTGCCGTTGGTAATGATTTAGACGACGAATCCAATAGTGACAAACTATCTTTATTGATTGACGTTGGTTTTTTGGACAGAAGAAAAGCATCCAGCGCTTTTTTATGATAATTTATTGCCTGTGCCGAAGGTGGGAACCAAAAAAATGCACTTATCTGAGACATTTGATCTTCATTAAAAAGCGAGTCCCCTAAATCAGGATGCGCGTCTATTTTTAGTTTACCGGTTAAACTATGAATACTATCCCCAATCATGGATTGCAGATCAGTGTCTTGTGTCTTTTGCAGTATATTATAGGCGGCCAAAATGAAATTAATATCACTTTTGCAAAAATATGGACCGGATGCAAATATTGACAGATGTTGATCTATTTTCTTAATTGTAAGCTCTCTCTTTTTTACAGGTGTCTTCTTTATTTTGTGGAAGATTCTCTGCGATATCTGTGGCTGGGGGGGCGAGAATTTTTTTGCTTCTTTGTCTAGCGAAAAAACAAGCGCATGCAAATGATATAATTGTAGCTGATTAATGTCATATTCACGCAATATAATTGTTTTATCGCTACTATATTCCTTAAATGTCGTCTGATTATTAAGTATGTCCAGGTTCCTCATTTGCTGAATTAAAGCAAAGGCATAATAGTGCAACTCACTGCAACAGAACATTTGTAAGTCTTGACCAATTCTTTGCGCATCAAACATCTTTTCCATGGGACGAAAAAAATCACCCAAGGGAAACGATTTTATAGCATTTTGTAAATAAGTAGACATAGAGGGAGAAATGCGGTTATAACAGTAATTGTGGGGTACATTTGCGGAAAAAAATATATCGTACTTAAGTATTGTTTTCAATAACATTTCAACAAAAACAACAATACGATATCTATGGCTAGTCAATGTCGAGGAAGAGCTCGAAGTCTTCCAATTTTCTAAAGCAACTATTTGAGAATAATCTTTGGCCAAGTCAGAAAAAATCTTAAATGGATTATTTTGTTCCATAAACGGAGTTGGTTGCTTTTTGGTAATACACTCCTGAAGTATTTTCAAACATATGACTCGTTGCAAAGTTAGCAGCTTAACCAATGTCTTTTTCGGCGATTGGAAAAATGAAGAGCAGGTATATATCTTATGGGTATTATATAGGGTAAAAATATAATCAAAATTAATGGAATCGATTATATGTATTTCCGATGTGTTGTTTTTGGATGAGAACAAAAAATCTTTAGCTTTATCTATTAAAGCGACTGTATCTATTTCCGGTGGGCTGCTTTTATCGATTGAGTCCAATTTAGCTTTTTTTGTTTTTTGGCTTTTAAAGTTTTCTAGGTATAGATTTTTTCCACTTGAATCTTTACAAATTATTTTTTGTTCCAAGTCGTTACATGGATTGAAGTCCGGATAGAAAGGTAGCGGTTTACTCACGGATACGGCCAATAAATCCAGGGAATTTAGAAGTGTATCTTGGCTAATGCTTTTATGAGCATTTTTTATGTTTTTTTTCTCAGTAGCATGCATATGGAAAATGCAAAGACTACTCATAATAATTATTATTTTTTTCATATTTTTCCTCTTTTTTTATATAATAATATATATTACATTTTTTTATTTTTTTTATAAACAATATTAATTTTTTTTGTACATTATTTTTACAAATATTTTTCATCTTATAATTTATGAATTAATGATTCCCCACTGATGGATATTGTCCAAATCAATTGATGACAAGTTATCTTCGTCGCTGGGGGCGGATTCTTTTGACAGAAGAAAAGCTTCCAGCGCTTTTTTATGATAATTTATTGCCTGTGCCGAAGGCGGGAACCAAAAAAATGCATTTATCTGAGACATTTGATCTTCATTAAAAAGCGAATCTCCTAAATCAGGATTTGCGTCTATTTTTAGTTTATCGGTTAAACTATGAATACTATCCCCAATCATGGATTGCAGATCAGTGTCTTGTATCTTTTGCAGTATATTATAGGCGGCCAAAATGAAATCAGCGTTACTTTCATTAAAATGTGGATCGGATGCAAATATTGACAATTGTTGATTTATTTTCTTAATCATATTCGTTCTCGTTTTTACAGCAGCATTCTCTCTTTTTTGGGAGAGACTCTGCGATATCTGTGGCTGGGGGTTCGAGAATCTTTTTGCTTCATTGTCTAGCGAAAAAACAAGCGCATGCAAATGATATAATTGTAGCCGATTAATGTCATATTCACGCAATATAGTTATTTGACTGGCATTATATTCCTTAAATGTCGTTTGGCTATTTAGTATGCCCCAGATTCTCATTTGCTGAATTAAAGTAAAGGCATAATAGTGTAACTTGCCGCTACAGAATTCTTGTAATTCTTGACTAATTTTTTGCCCATCAAACATCTTTTCCATGGGACGAAAAAAATCACCCAAGGAAAACGATTTAAGATCATTTTGTAAATGAGTATATATAAAAAAAGAAATGTTGTCATAATAGTGATTGTTGTGGATATTTGTGGAGAAAAGTATATTATGCTTAAGTGTTATTTGCTTAAGTATTATTTTCAATAACATTTCAACCAAAGAGATAAAATGAAGTCTATACATAGCGTTTAGGTGCATTATGTGTGCCGATGTCGAGGGAGAGCTCGGAGTCTCAAAAACTTCTAAATCTATCATTTGAGAATAATCTTTGGCAAAGTCAGAAAAAATCTTAAATAGATTATTTTGTTTCATAAATGGAGTTGGTTGCTTTTTGGTAATACAATCCTGAAGTATT
>JAITQS010000038.1 GCA_031288795.1 Holosporaceae bacterium
AATTGAAGTCTGAAACTCCTCCATTGTATAAATACATTCGAGCATGACGCAAAAACAATGACAACATTTTTTTTCTATGCCGAAAAACCAGGGGATATGTTATTTTCTAATTATAGCATATCCTTCTGGTTTTCTGAACTCATTGCTAAAGTAATAATCCATAAATGGATGAGTTGCCTTTGATTTCGCAATAATGAGTTTTGATTCATCCGTAGTATTGTATTGGCTATAAAAAGATACTGAACAGTCTGAAAAAATTTTAGAAATAGGCACAAAGAAATTGTCGCGAAAAGTTAGTGGCAAGAACATAACCCCATTTTTGCTTAGCATTGTAATGAAGTTTGTTACAATACTTTTTCTTGTCATGTAGCAGAATGTGTCGACTCCTACTATAATATAATCAAAGAAAGCGCTGTTAAGCATATATGGTACTTTTTCGGGCAATTCATAAAAGTCTTCATATATGTGGTTGTATTGCTGCTGTGATATTCTTTTTTCCGAATGCATTCCTCCGGAAAAGAATATCATACGAGTACTGCCGACTGTGTCATGATATATTTTTGATCCTTCATCTCCCCACTCGGTTACTATATTTTCATAACCGATGGCCAGAATGGAAGGATCGTCGTTTTTTCCATTTGTTGCACGATTCCAAACCAGGTAATTATCTGCTCCTGATTCGATACCATACTCAAAGTACATGGGGGCTTCTCCCATAAAACGTTTTTGCTCTCTTCTTAGAAGAAGATCTGAAGGCGCTAGAGCACCCCGAGCACGGGACACGGGATTGTATCCGATAAACCATCTTTCTTTTGAAATATCAAGGCACGAGCAATTCAAACTCTCCAATGAAAATAACAAGGCAACAAAAAACATTTTATTTTTACACATCTTATTTTATTTTTCCTCATTCTTGCAATAAAAATTCCACTAGGTAACGACTTTAACAAAGCATTAACACTTTATTATAGTACGCCCAAGAATTGCATTGTTCAATGCGTTTTTTTCTGAAAAATTTCCCCAAGAACGCGATTTTTAACAATTTCTAATTTTTGTGGGTATTTAGGATTTCAATCGTTCCCGGAGCCATGTATTGCGGGTGGTGATTTTGTTATTGCTGACGGCGATGTGTAGTGCTTTTTTACTTCCGACGACGATCACGAGTTTTTTTCCGCGGGTAATGCCGGTGTAGAGCAAATTTCGCTGCAGCATTATGTAATGAGCCATCACCAGTGGCATTACGACCACAGAATATTCGGATCCCTGGGATTTATGAATTGAGACCGCGTAGGCGAGGGTTAGCTCGTCGAGATCTGCGTATTCGTAGACGATACTATTGCCATCGATGTCTACGGTGAGGGTCAGATTTTCAGGATCGATGTCGGAAATAAATCCAATATCGCCGTTAAAAACGTTTTTACTGTAGTTATTGCGGGTTTGCATGACTTTATCGCCGATTCGATAGCGACGACCGCCGTAGGTTAGTTCGAATCCATCGGGGTTCAGCGTATCCTGCAGAGCTTCGTTGATTTTTATGGTACCAACGATTCCGCGATTCATGGGGGTCAGCACCTGAATATCATTTAGGGGATCGTAGCCGAATTTTTGGGAGATTCGTTCTTTTACCAGAAGCAAAATTTTTTCCAGAACTTTACTCTGATCATCCTCCGGGAGAAAGTAAAAGTCCGAGTTTTCGTTGTTATCAATTTCCGGACATTGGCCGGAAATTATTTTGTGAGCGTTCAAGATAATTGACGACTGCTGCTCTTGGCGGAATATTTCGTTCAGTTCGACAACTTTAAAGGCTTGGGAGCTAATAATATCCTTTAGGACTGTTCCAGCTCCCACCGATGGCAGCTGATTAATGTCTCCCACGAGGATCAGCGTTGTCCGTGCCGGAATGGCTTTGAGCAGGTGATGCATGAGCATAGCATCGATCATGGAAGCTTCATCTAAAATTATCAGATCACATTCCAATTGATTATTTTCGTTGAGTTTGAAGCTGTAGCTGACCGGATCGAACTCCAGTAATCGGTGGATGGTTTTTGCTTTGCAGAAAGTTTGCTTTTCGTGCGGATGATTTTCTTTAGGGGAAGCGGATTCGCCAATGGTTTCTGCCAGGCGTTTTGCTGCGCGTCCCGTAGGAGCCGCCAGCAGAATTTTATCGGTGATTGAGGAAAAAATCTCAAAAATTGCTTTGATGATGGTGGTTTTTCCGGTGCCGGGTCCTCCAGTTATCACCAGCAATTTATTAGTGAGGGCCGCTTGTACGGCCTCGATTTGTTTTTCTGCCAGAGCAATCGACAATTTTTTCTGAGCGTATTTCAGTGATCGGTTGGCACACAGTTCTTGGGTATTTTTGGTGGAATCTCGGATTGTTTTTAGCATTTGGGCCGTTTGAGTTTCGGCCAAATGATAGCCGGATAAAAAAATTCCATAGACGATGCTGTGATTATTTTCTAGACTTTCGATTACCACTTCATCTTCGGCCAGGAGAGATTTTAGGGCTATTTCCAGAATTTCTTCGTCAACGTTAAGCATATTTTTTGCTTTAGGGATCAGCTCTTCCAGGTCACAGTAGATATTTCCTTCCTCCACGCTTTTACACAGCAGGTACATAATTCCTGCAGCTGCCCGCAGCGGAGATTTTTCGTCAAATCCGAGTTTCTGGGCGATTTGATCTGCCGTAAAGAAGCCGATGCCGGAGATATCATGGAGCAATTGGTAGGGATTTCTTCTTATGATTTCAATGGATCTATTGCCATATTTTCGGTAGATTTTGCTTGCATAGGCAGAGCTTACGCCGTTCGACTGCAGGAGGACCATAACGGATCGAATTTCTTTTTGTTCGGCCCATGTTGCGCGGATCATTTCGATGCGATGGTACCCCATTCCTTCAATTTGCAGCAGTTTTTCGATGGATTTTTCGATAACGTCCAGTGTTTTTACGCCAAATACTTGGACGATTCGTTTAGCCATCACGGGGCCAATGCCTTTGATCAAACCGGAGCCGAGGTATTTTTCAATTCCCAACTCCGACGATGGCACAAAGCAGGAACAGAATATGACTTTGAACTGTTCTCCGAATTTCGGATGAGTGTACCATTCGCCGGACATATAAAGGATCTCTCCCGGAATTGGTGAGGGAATATTTCCAACGATGGTTACTGGTTCTTCATATCCGCGGACTCTTACTTTAGCAACGAGGTAGTCATTTTCTTTATTTTCGTAAGTAATACTCTCCAGCTGACCTTGAAGCTTTATGAGATTTTCTGTTGGTGATTCCATGTACTAGCTATTTTTCAGTTTTATTGGAACAGCATTTTTTATATTTTTTACCGGAGCCACAGGAGCAGGGATCATTTCGAGCAATCTTGGGACGGCATGGGGGATTTGTGATGATATCATCGTATTCTTCCTCGTAGTCATTTCCAGAAAGCATGGAATATAAGAGCATTGCACTATGGGGTAATATTTCAATTAGTTCCTGTTTTAGTTCGGGTGTTATGGGCATAGGTTCGAGCTGGTCATCCGGCAAGAACTCTTGTATATCTTTCGACGACAAGCCGCTGAAGGCCAAACCAAAAATCGGCATGAAAGCCATGCCAGTATCCTCATCTTCTATTAGCGATTCTAACTCGGATTCGGTCAAGTTGATTCCCATCATGAAACCTTGTGCCCAAAGTGCTCCACTATTCGGACCGTCTTCCAAAATTGGCTTGAAGGTTCCATTTAGCAGGAGGTCTTCTATGCTATTCCAGTGGCGTGTCAGCAAAGCGAAAGCGACCGACAGTGCTTCCTCACCGGAGGGTATAGGCTCCATGCTCAATATTTTTTCCATGGGAGAGTACGGAAACGATTCGTACGGGGAACAGAGTGTTCCGGTGAAAAAACCGTCTATCATTTCAAAAGTTGGAGCATTGGGAAAAGTGCTAATAATATTTTTTAATTCATCAATTTCTCTATTGGAAAGAGATTCGAACGATTCATTTTTCTGAGCTGTGAACATTGTATTTTCCTTTAAATTGCCATTGGCTAGAATGGAACAATTATAGCATTCCTACGTTATTTTAAGCAACTGAATTTGTGGAAAAATTTTTTATCTACCGCAGTTGCCAAGGTTCTTTGGTTCTCCGTTGCCGGCAATGTCCGAAACCCATGAGCTTCTTACGGAAAATAGGCGAGCTCATTCCCGCTATCAAGGAGGCAGTGAAAATGTTTGCTAGAGACAGTTGCCTAATGACTTTTTCGCCATCGACTTCGTGAAATCCGTTGCTCAGATCCTCATGTACAGGGGGAAACCGGAGCAAAAATGCTTCTATTGCAGCGGATTACTTTGTGATTCCAAGATTTTTTGGGCGATTTTTGAAAAATTGCCATCATTGTCGTGGAGTACCAATCCGCCGGTAATTTTTGTAGATTTTCGGCTGCCTTTTTTGCCACTGACAATTATGCGAATGGCATCCATATCTTTTTTGGGAAAGACGGGGGTGATTTCTATAGCTCCGACTTTTTGGCCTAGTGAGGAAAGTATGTCGCTGATGCGGGATGCGTGGTGAATTATGTGCAAAGTGCCCCCATTTTTTAATTTTTTCAAGCAGAAGGAGATCCAGTCGGTTAGTTCAATAGTTTCGAAGTTGGCCAGCAGTTTTGTATTGGAGATTTTGAAAGATTCGCGGCTGAAAAAAGGTGGATTCGTGACGATGTGATCGAATGTTTTTCCGTTGTAGGATGGATTTCCGTGAAAATTTTCTATGCCGATATTCACCACGTCCAGGTCGAGGGAATTTTCCTTTGCGTTGCGGAGGCATATGTCGCAAATGTCCGGATCAACGTCAATGGCGGTAATGATGGCGGAGGGATTTCTTAATTTCAGAATTAGGGAAATGGTACCCACGCCGCAGCCGACATCCAGAACGCTCTGGTTGTGTTGCAGTGACACAAAACCGGCCAAAATGATGGGGTCGATGGCCACACGGTAGCCGTGCTTGGGCTGCAGTAGGGATAATTTTCCCTTAAGAATGTAATCCTTTGTTAATTCCATAATTATTTAAATATGTCTCCAATATCTTCCGTAATTTTTTGGGTCAAGTTGGTTTGGACGGTACAACAATCTATTTTAGCAGAAGTTTTTGTATTTTCCGATGCGGATGGTTTGCAATCGAGAGCAGATTCTTTTTTTTCCAGCAGGGCGGCGAAGAAGCCATCGGTGCCGTGATTTGCCGGAGAGAGTAGCAGATAACCGTTGGTACACAGTGAAGTTTCCGGGAAATTTATATCTTTTTTCCGGAAGAACGGATATTTTTCTAGAAACTTTTTTATTTGGTTTTCGTTTTCTTCCACCAGAATGGAGCAGGTGGCATACACCAATTTTCCATTTTTTTTAACGAGGTATTGGGCGGTATCGAGGATTTTTTGCTGTAGTTCTATCAATTCTTGGATATCATTTTCCTGCAATCGGGATCGCATTTCGGGATTTCTTCGCCAGGTGCCGGTGCCGGAGCAGGGAGCATCCACCAGTACGATATCGGCGCACTCGGCGTGTCTTTTGATCCATTTATTTGTGAGTTCCTGACAGAACACGTTATTGGCATTGGCTCTTCGGAGTCGGATTTTGGCTTTTGACAAGCGAATGACGTTGGTATCGAGGGCGAAAATTCTTCCTTTATTTTGCATATGGGCGGCCAGTGCGAGGGTTTTTCCGCCGGCGCCGGCGCAGAGGTCCACCACTGTATTTTCTGGTGATGCTCCGCATATTTTGGCGATCAGCTGGGATCCTTCGGCCTGCACTTCGGCCAGTCCGCATCTCAGAATCGGGTTATTTCGGCCGATGCGGGCGTTGAGGATGCGCAGACCTTCCGGAGCGAATTTCAAGTCTTCCGGCTGAAAATTCTCTTCCAGCAGCATTTTTCTAACGGTATTTTTGTCAGATTTCAAAGTATTCACCCGGAGATCGACGGTGCCGGGTTGGTTCAGGGCGAGCATCTCACTTTCGAAACGTTCCGGCGGAAACGCTCTCTGCAGGTATGGTTCCAGCCAGCGCGGATAGTTGAGTCGGACGTGGGGAGGCAGGTCCAGTGGTGTATTGAGCGATTTTAAGAATTTCGCATCAAAATCTTCGAATTGCCAATGGGGCGCGTCGAGGGGGTGGAACAGATCGCAGATCTTTTGATCGGATATTTTTTCCTGTAATTTCAGATGTGCCAGCACGAAATATTTGCCGTAGTTGCCGGTGACGTTGGTGGTGTACAGACGCAACGTTTCGAAATTTCTGAAAATGGCATAGGATAATTCTGCGATTTCTCTTCGATCATTTGCGCCGATCCATTTGTTTTTGCGGAAAAATTTATGGAGAACGATGTCAAATGGGGTCAGCGAGTGAAAAAAGGTGTCCAGAAGCTGTGCGACCATATGGGTGCGATCGATTAGATTCATTTGCCGTGCCTCTTATTTAGTGCCACCAGGTATATTTCCGATGATATGCTTCTGCTGGATTTTGGTTTAAAAAAGCAGACTTTTTGAAAATCGTTTTTCATGGAATCCAGGAATTTTTTTTCCTCACCGCCTTGGAAGATTTTTGTTACAAAATTTCCGCTGTCTGCCAGGACGGATTTGGCGAAGTCCAGCGCATTTTCCGCCAATCTCATGATTCGCCAATGGTCTGTCTGGTGGTGTCCGATGGTGGACGGGGCCATATCTGATACCACCAGGTCTGCTTTTCCCTCCAGTTGTTCGATTATTTCTGCCTGCAGGCTTTCATTTTCGAAATCGCCGATAATTTGCCGGAGACCGGCCACCGGAGGAAAATTCAACAGATCCACTCCAATAACCCGAGGGTTGTTGCCGGATCGTTGCAGCAGCAGCTGACTCCAGCTGCCGGGGGCAGCTCCCAAGTCCACGATGTTTCGGGCGTTTTTTATCAGCTGGAACTTATCGTCGATTTCCATAAGCTTATAGACGGCTCGGGAGCGGTATCCTTCCGCATGAGCCTTTTTTACGTACGGATCGTTATTTTGTCTATCGAGCCATCTTCTGGAGGATAGACTCATTTTTCCAAAAACCTTCATGTTTTGCATCTTTTCGTTGAATGGGCAAGGGGAGGGGATCAAAATTGGGCGAAAAACAGAGCGAAAGTGCTACTATATATCGCTTCGATTCTGATGTTTCGGAACAAATTTCCGGATTATCGACAACCCCGATGGGAAAATATAGCAGAAATGAGCAATTATATTCAACAACCGAGCTGCATTCGGATAAAAAATTGTGGAGGCGCTAGCGTGTTCATGCAAGATGCTGTCTTGGGATGACGGAAGGGCACGTTGTGCTAGATGCTGAGTTGCAGCAGTAATTTTCCGGTGATTCCGCGGCTGGCGCCGGTGGATACCGACATTCCCATGCTGATGGAGAGGTTATTGTTTATGATAGAGATTCCGGCTTCGCTTTTGACGATATTACCGTGCAGCGATGGTGCGCCTATGTCGCGGTCGTCGATTTGGGCATTGATTTTGCCATCGAACTCGTGTTGGTAGCTGGTGTCCAGGTAGATTTTGAATTTTTCGTTGGCTTTGTAGAGCGCCGTCAGTCCGACCACGGATCGTCGTGAGCTGGACGACCTTATTCTCAGGCATTTCCCACTGGATAGGATGGTTTTATTGCCGCTTTGTTGGACCCAGAGGTAGCGGCAGTAGGTGTTTAGGCTGAAACTGTCGAAAGTGCTGATGCATCCGCAGCCGACGCTGATTCCGTGGTAGCTGGCGCTGGCGTCGTAGGTGGTTAGGGCGCCGTTGCTGGTGTCGTCGACGATGTCGGACGAGCCATAGTTGAATTTCGCGATGCCGATGCGGCCGGCGCCGTCGAAGTAGAATTGCTCGCTGTCGAATTTGCCAGTGTTCAAGCTCCACATGACTCCGCAGCCGACATAATTGGATGATCCGTTGCCCTTGATTTCGTTTTCGTTCGGTCCTTCATTGTAGGATTCGTAGGTGTTGCAGCCGAATTCGCTAAAGGCGCCGACGCAGGCATTGCCGGAGTTCCAGGGGAGGCCGGCGCCGACGATGGCGGAAAATCCGCGGGTGTTCACGTGGGACCCGGACCGAATGCAGCTGGAGCTCGCTTCGGACTCGCCGCAAAGAATTAAACGAGTCGTACCACCTGACGCCAATTGCATGACGTTATTCAGGCAGTGATGGATGATGTTGTCAGATTGCTGCACAGCCGCTAAAGACGCAACTCTCGCCTCGCTAAATGTCTTCGTCTGCAGAAAATACTCGCGATTCGCATTCGCTTCCGACGGATCCAACCCGCCTGACCCATTCTGCGAACCCGTACCTGGGGAAGTAGGTGGCAGTATGTATTCTACGTTCGGCAGACCTTTCACCACCAGAGCATTGTTTTCGTTGATCAAGAGTGTAGGCGTGGAGTCGTTCACACTCTCCGGGTCAAATATGACTTGGGGGGAGTCGCTTCCTCCTAGATCACCGCCTTTACCTTCAACGTTGTCGATTAGGACAATGGCTTTGTCCCAATTAATAATTTTATAATTTTCCGATGACAAATATTTGATTTTTATTGAGGTTGTTTTATCTATTTTTGCCAACTGGGGATTATTAGTATTTCCCATAGTGATTAAAGTTTGCTCTTCCGACAACAAAGGGAATTTCGTTAGATCAAACTCATAATTCTGAAAATCCACAATGGCCGAGACATTCGTCAAAACAGCATTGTCGATAATCAAGGTGTTACCCTCGCTGTTGCCGTCGACGACGTAGCCACCGTACAATTCTATATTCGCCGCATTCAAGGTACCACTAACGTCTACGATGTTGTTGTAGCAGTTGTAGCAGCTGCTAGATATACCATTAGATATACCATAGCCGCCGTATAAAGCGATGGTATTAGCGGTTATGGTACCGCTAACGGTCAAATTATTATTCTCCACGGTGGTCGGGTCATTTTTTCCGCCATCGCTGTAGCCGCCGTATAGAGCGATGGTATTAGCGGTTATGGTGCCACTAACGGTCAATTTATTCCCTTTTCCATTCTCCCCAAAGTGGCTGCCGTACAATTCTATATTTGCCGCGTTCAAGGTACCACTTACGTTTGCGGTGTTATCGCGGCTATATTCACTGCGGCCGCCGTATAGAAGGATGGTATTAGCGGTTATGGTACCGCTAACGGTCAATTCACTACAATTTCCTATATTATCAGAGGAGCCACCGTACAATTTTACATTCGCCGCATTCAAGATACCACTAACGTCTAGGATACTGTTGTTGTTGCTCTCTTTACCGACGCCGCCGCCTAGAACGATGGTATTAGCGGTTATGGTACCGCTAACGGTCAATTCATTATGAGCTGCTGTCTGATAAGAGAAGCCGCCGTACAAATTTACATTATTCGCCTTCAAGGTACCGCTAACAGTCAATTCATTATCGTTCACTTCTCCTTCGCCCTCGCTGTAGCCGCCGTAGAGCTTGATGCCATCCTGGAGCGTTGTTTCATCAATGACGCTTAACTTGTTCCCAGTTACTGGGTCATAAGATCCGGAGTTTCCTACACCACCGATGATGTATTTTATTCCAGTAGCATGACCTTCATAATCTTTTATTGCTTGGCCGGAGATTTGGACATCTGCATTCTTACTCAAAACAGTACTATCATTAGAACCGATCAGAGCATCATCTTCTCCCTCATTTGTTAAACCGTAATCCTTCGAATCGCCTACTTGGGCTCCTTTATAACCTACTTGGGCTTCTTTATAATAAATATCCGTGGCCGAAGCCGAGGCCGGAGCTCCAACTTCGGCGGTGGCGATCAG
>JAITQS010000027.1 GCA_031288795.1 Holosporaceae bacterium
GTATCCTATTACTCTTACTCGCAAATCTTCGCTGTAGGCATTCATCTCTTCTCTCTCCATTTATACTATACTGTAGTATACTTCATTTAAATGAATATTCATAGTAGAGCGAGTATAGAAGAAGATCAGACGGGTGGTAAGATATTTTTCAATGCTTCCGCAGAATTATCTTTCGAAGAGGCAAATAAAAATCCGGCAATTTATTCCAGGTTAACAGCTTGTCAGGCGACGCACCAGGAAAAGATCCCCGAAGCTCGGGAAAAATCTGTTTGAAACAATAAAAGAGACTGCTGCCTAATGAGATTTTTCTTGCAAGAACGAGGAAAAACGTAGCGCAAGACCGCAGTGTACTACCTGTACCTGAGGACCTGAGCAACGGATTTGACCAAGTCGATGGCGAAGCCATTAGGCAACAGTCTCTAAAACAGAGTTCGGAGATTGCAATATCCTGGTGAATAATGCCGGGATTCAATTTGTTTCTTCCATCGAATCATTTCTCCTTGATCGATGGAATATTGCAACAAATCTGATCCACCATAAAAATTATGCTTCAGTCTAGCAAATGCCGTGCTCTAGGCTAATTGGATCTCAACAGGTCCCTCTTAGTTTTGCAAGAAGGTGGTATTTTCATCGATGATGCTCTTTTTATTTTTTTTTCTCCCATAATTTCGGATCAAGAGGTTTTCTTTGTACGATTCCATGGGGATTGTCCTGTTCCGTATTATATTGTAGGAATCCACCTAGTCCGCGTTTATCCACTTCTTTATCGTAGTCGATTATTTCTATCCCTTTTAGCAGGAAATTTCTGAAAAAATCGCGGAAAAATTCATCATCGTCCATAAAGCTCTCTATTTCATTGGCAAGAGACGACACTTTTGTTAAATGATTTGCATTGAAAGGAACGCATATGTGATTACCACAACCAAAGAAAAAAAACGTTACGAGGTTGAATCGATATTTGCTATTCGGTATGAGCACCCTCAAATCTCGGCAGGCAGCTCCCAAAAGCTCCATTTCATCGTGAAAATATCCCAGCGTATCGCCGGAATAGAATACCTCATAGGAAGTGGGAACGTCCGAGCATCCGTAGTAGAATTTTATCGGAGTACCTTCCTTCAATAAACACAATTCTGTTGCCATACAATTAAAACACAGGATACAGTACAAAATAAAAAAGTTTAATCTGTCCATTAGTCAATCTCCCGCATTATTATTAATCAATAACGACCGGCTAAAACTGGAGGTTAAAGATTACGTTTGCAAAATGGTCACAACTCTCGTTAAAACTCTGCTCTTGTACTTCGTACAAAATACAACGAAACTGTGACTACTTACTTTTGTATTTTGTAAAATTAGTACTAAAGTCGTCGTCTAAGGGCGAGAGCATTACCCTCTATCCGGTAACTATATAAATTTTATGATAATAATATTTAAATAATAGTTAATAAATATAAAATAGGCCTTAGCGATATTTCATATTTGTCTTTTTTTTCTTCTGAAGTGTTGATTCCGAAGCGCATTTGGGGACAAATTTTTTTTATGCAAATTTTTCTCCTCCGCCGCTAAAACGCCGAAAATGTAGTCGAGACCTATGCTTTGGCTGCTGCGATGTATGGAAAAATCGAGACTGTTGCCTAATGAGATTTTTCTCGCCATCGACTTCGTCAAATCCGTTGCTCAGATCCTCATGCACAGGCAATACACTGCGGTCTTGCGCTACGTTTTTCCCCGTTCTTGCGAGAAAAATCTCATTATGCAGTCTCAAATCATCTTTCTCCCCGAGAGCCAGGGAATTTCCCCGGAGGTTATGGATGAATTTATCAACAACTATTGGATTCGCGCAGGTTTTCAGCAAACTTTTGGGAATGTGCTGGGAATCCAGCAAACACATGAACAGCAGCGGCGGTTGCTCCTATGCCTCCAGTCCATTTAATATTCCGACCAGATTTCTCGTTCTGTTCCATATGTTGTACAATCCTGACTTAAAAAATGCCTGATCCTCAGTTACGTCATTTTCTGGTAAATCCAATTTAAAAACTATGTTAGCGATGTCTCTTAATGTTTGCTCAATTGTTTTTAGTCTGTCTATGTTTTTGGAGGAGGCTTCTCCGGCGGATTGCTCGATGAAATCCACCTCAAGGGTATATAAAATGGCTATCTCCTTCCATATGTAAAAATTTTCCAGAAGATGCGAGTTCGTTTTCAGAACTTGCACAAACTGATAGTCTTTCAGGGATGTCACGTTTTCCATGAGAAAAGTATCCGATAAAGGTGAAGAAAATAAAATTGGCTCCAGGTTAGCTTCCACAATGACACCAAAGGTCAAATATCCCATCAGATAATCCTCCACAACCTGTCTGAAATCTCGTTTCAGAGAGGATAAATAGAACTCTCTATCCGGCGAAGCTACGCTGCTATTGAGTAAATGGGCAAGTTTGCCATAGTATTTATTCCAAAAATTATCAAAAATGCCTTCGTTTTCTTCCCAATGAAGTTCAATCTGCCGAGGACTTATGTGTGAAAAACAAATGGAGGAAATTGTCATCGCCATAATGCCTATTTCGTAAAAACAGTTGGAAAACAGCGATTCCATAACAGGATGACACGGATTAATTAGTTGTTGTTGAATCGCATTGAATACAGAATCATCCTGCAGGACTTTGGCGTACAGTGAATCCAACGCTGATTTGCCCTTGATACATTCTTCAAGGGTTTGCAAAAGAAAATCTTGGCTAATATATCTGGAGGATTCCTTAACATTTTCCCCGTAAATGATATTTCGGAAATATTTTGTATCTAATCGCAGGGCAGAAAATAGATCAGAAGGGGTCCGCCAGTTTATGTTGCCGGGTGCGACGACGGTAGCAGTATTAGCGAGATTGTTGCCTAATGGCTTTTTTTCAAATGGTATTTGTTTAAAAATATTTAGCATGGCATCACAATTGCAATCTGCGAACAAAAGCAGTAGCAATGTAACTATTTCCGGGAATTTATTTTTCATTTTTCTCTTTTCGGGTTCAAAAAAAATAATCGCCAACTATTTTATATTTATTTTTTTAAATATTATCACGAAAAGGTAAAGGTATCATTAATTATTTTAGGTATATCTCAATATTTCCACAGGATTTATGCGACTTGCCTTTTTGGCGGGATACAAAGTTGATATGCACGACAAAATCAACGAAACCGCTACGGTCACCACCACATCTACCGGACGCAGCAGCGATGGCAGATGCGTCAAGAAATATACCTCCGGAGAAAAAAACTGCGTGTGCAGCAAATTTTCCAGTAGCGCCTGTATTTTTTGGATATGGAGGGAGAACATCACTCCGAGAATTGTGCCAATGGCGGTACCGAAAACTCCAATGAAAGCGCCGATCATGAAAAATATATGGGAAACGGATCTGCGGGGTAGTCCGATGGTTCTGAGGATGGCTATATCTTTTTCCTTATCCTTCACCAGCATGATCATGCAGGAAATTATGTTGAAACTGGCCACGAGAATTATGAGAGTCAGGATGAGAAACATCACATTTCGCTCGACTTCGACGGCTTTCATGAATGAGCTATTATTTTGTTGCCAATCGGTAATTTGAAAATCATGGGAAAATTTTGCATACATTTGGGATTTTAGGGCAGATATTTTCAGTGGATCGTCCACAAAAATAGAAATTGTGTTTACCATTTGGGGCATTTTGAATAACTTTTGAGACATTGCCAACGGAATAAAAACCACGGACATATCATATTCGTGCATGCCAGATTTGAAGGTTGCTGCCAATTTGAAGGTTTTTTTTCGGGGTACGAATCCGAATCCGGTTTCATCCAATTCCGGCACCATGATTATTACGTCGTCTCCAACGCCGAGACCGGAGCGATTTGCCAGCGATTCCCCCACCACAATGCCATCTTCGGCGGAAAAATCTTGGATGTCTCCCTCCTGAATGCCATTTGCTATGAGATCTTTCTGGGCCAAATCGTCCGGAGAAATTCCATAACAGAAGGCTCCATTTACGCTTTTGCCATTGGAGAGTAGAGCCTGCTTTTCAATAACCGGCGTCACCTGTTTGACGCCATCGAGAGTGGACACTTGCTTTAGCACGTTTCCATAGTCTACGCTACTGTTTAGCGGATGCATTGCAATATGACCATTAAAACCAATAACCCGCTCCGTAAATTCTTTACGAAAACCGTTCATGACGGAGGTTACAATAATTAGCGTAGCCACGCCCAAGGCTATGCCTACGAGGGAAAAAGCCGCTATTGCCGAGATAAACTTTTCCCTTCTATTGGATTTTATGTATTTCCAAGCGATCAATAGTTTTGTTTTTAACACTTTTCGCGAAATCTCCAGATTATTTCTTCCGGAGACATTTCGATTATTTCTCCGGTTTTTCTATTTTTCAGTTCCAGGGTATTATTTTTTATCTTTTTTTCGCCCACTATTACCTGCCATGGAATGCCGATGAGGTCAGCGTCGGCCAATTTTTCTCCAACGCTGATCTCTCGATCGTCGTAGAGGACTTCTTTTCTGGTCGAAGAGTTACATTCGCAGCATCCATTTATCGATTCGTAGATTTTTTGCGCAATTTCGCGGCATTTTTCATTTTTATGGTGCAGATTGAGTACGGTTATGTCGAAGGGCGCCACCGCTTCGGGCCATATAATTCCGCGCTCGTCGTGGGATGACTCCAGGATGGCCGCAATCAGTCGCGATACGCCAATGCCGTAGGATCCCATCTCCGGATATACCCTATTGCCATTTTCATCCAGCACAAATGCATTCATGGCTTTGGAATATTTGGTGCCGAAGTAGAAAATATGTCCGACTTCTACGCCTTTGGAGATCATCAGCTCGTTTTCCGGAATCGGAGATGTGTTCGGATCGTATTTTTCGTCGGTGACGGCAAATATATTTAGGAGTTCTTCATCTGACGCCATCGACAATTTTTTGTCATAGTACAAAGTACTTTCGCCGGTTTCCGCCAGTATCTGGAATTCATGACTCATGTTGCCGCCAATGGCTCCGGAATCTGCCTGCACCGGAATCGGAGTCAGCCCCATGCGGCGAAATGTTCGAATATATGCCTGAAACATTCTCATGTAGCTAGCTTTTGCACCAGCGAAATCTATATCAAAGGAGTAGGCATCTTTCATTAGGAATTCGCGTCCCCGCATAACGCCAAACCTCGGTCGAATTTCGTCCCGGAATTTCCAGTGAATTTGATAGAGGCACAGCGGTAGTCCCCGATAGCTCTTGACGTATTTTCTAAAAACGTCGGTGGCCTGCTCCTCGTTGGTGGGACTGTAGAGAAAATCGCTGTCTTTGCGATCCTTAAACCGCAGCATTTCCTTGCCATAGGACTCGTAGCGACCACTCTCCATCCATAAATCCGCCGACTGTATCGTGGTAAAATACACTTTCTGGGAATTTATACGGGCCTGCTCCTCATCTATTATGCGTGAAATTTTTTCCAAAACTCTGGTCGCCAGCGGAAGCCAATAATAGATGCCCGACGCTGCCTGAGAAATCATTCCGGATCTCAACATCAGTATGTGGGATGCAATTTTGGCGTCGGCAGGAATGTCCTTGGACGTTGGAGCAAAAAAATTCGAAAACAACATGATATCATCCATAAAAAAACAAAAACTATTGTATCCCGGCATCACAAAAAAAACAAGGAATTCCTTGGGGATAGTCCCATATTGGGGAGGGGGGTACGAGTGAGCTAAAACACGTATTA
Source organism: Holosporaceae bacterium (assembly GCA_031288795.1). Lineage (GTDB taxonomy): Bacteria > Pseudomonadota > Alphaproteobacteria > UBA3830 > UBA3830 > BNWE01. The sequence continues at coordinate 5,745 of JAITQS010000027.1, forward strand.
TCCACAATATGGGATCGTACATCTACCATCTTTCTCCTTATTTTTCAACTAACTCCTTAGCCTTAGACAGGGCCTTTTTCAGTCTGATTTCTTGGTTGATAATAGGCTTATTGGCTTTATTATTATTTGTTATGGCATTGTGGATGGCAATAAAAATATTCGCCGATTCCACTGTAAATTCACGATTTTTTACAGAAGACAAAAACGCATATGCAGCCTCGTCAAGTGGAGTCTCCTTGTCACCACTTATAATACCAGCATCAGCTCCAGCTTTCAGAAGAGCCTCAACTAGGGCAACATTGCTATTATTAGCGGCAAAATGAAGTGCCGTACGATTTCTAGACTTAGCGTTGACGGCGTTCGCATCAGCTTCTTTTTCTAATAGTGCATTAACTGCGGCAACATGGCTATTCGCAACAGCCAAATGAAGTGGCGTACGACCGCGAATATCGACGATGTCTGTCTTTGCTTCTTTACCTAATAGTGCATTAACTACGACAACATGGCCGTTCTCAGCAGCATAATGAAGTGGCGTACGCGTATCATGATCGACGGCATTTACATCTACTCCTTCTCTAGCTAATAGTGCATTAACTACGGTAACATGTCCCTTCATAGCAGCATAATGAAGCGGCGTACAATTATTCATGTCGACGGCGTTCACTTTAGCTTTTTTATCTAATAGTGCATTAACTACCTCAAGATAGCCTCCCATAGCAGCACAATGAAGTGGCGTACAGTCATCCTTATTAGCAGGGGCGTCTGCATTTGCCCCTTTATCTAATAGTGCCATAACTATATCAATATAGCCTTTCTCAATAGCAAAATGAAGTGGCTTATTACCAGTATCATTTCTCCCACTACTCCAATCATCGAAGTTTAGCTCTCTCTCATTTTTATCTATTTTATCTATTAGCACTTTAGCCATATCAAGAAAGCCACGTTTAAGAAGACAATTAAGCGGCCTAGAACCGTCAATGTTCATGTCAGGATTAACGTCAGCTATAATTTCTTTAATTGCACCTCTAGTGCCATCTTTCAGAATTTTCTCGTTCTCGTTACTAGTCAAACCATATCCACGTTCTGACAATATCAAGCATAGCATACTAAGATTACCCATTCCCACAATAGGCAATAAATCAAAATTCTTCCAATCAAATTTTGGGAACACTTTTTTCCTAAAGAGCTCAACAGAATTAATGTGACCTCTACGTATAAAATACTCTAGAAGACCTATTAGCTCTTTTTCCTCACGACCATCAATATATTTTTCCACTGCACCTTTGCATTGTCCTAGAATATCATTAGCGGCCTCGCCATTTGTCTGCTTATTTAGATCCAAAGTAGAAGAAAAAGGCAAATGCTCTGGAAATTGCATTTCATTAATTTTCAGATCTTCGTTTGGTTCCAATGAAGAGGCGCAAAGTTCATTTAGGCAGGTATTTATTTTTGCGGACAAATTTTTATATTCAGATTGGCTATGGTAACGAAATTTTTTAATTTCCTCGTTAGATTGGAATTCGCTTCTTTCTTTTTCTCCTCTGATGTTATAGACTTCTTCATTCTGCCTGTCTTCCAACATATACGTTTTATCGCCATCGACAAATAACGGCAGAATCCCATTCATGGTGAGTATTTCTGTTACATTTGTCCACACTAGCGTTTCATCGCTCTTTAGACAACTAGACGCTATGTAAATGGCCTTTGCCAAGCGTTCCGATTCGCACAAATTGTCAGATGTTAGCTTATCTATTTCTTCATTCTTAAATAGCAAATTACCGAATCCGGCTTGCACGACTTTTTGATAGATGGGATAAATTGCTTTTTTAGTAGAATCTGCATTTTGGTCTAAATTCTCCAACTTTTTCTTAATTTCTCTCACTATGGAGTCCATCTTTTTATTAGCTGATAAAACTGGAAAAAATAAATCCAGTAAAGAATGTTTGCTATTGCAAATATTATACACAGCCATAAACTTAAGGTAGAGGTCAAAATCGTTAAATCCAATTAAAGCGATCATGGAATGAAAAAAATGAGTCATTTCATGATGTACTACTGCACTCTTACCGATACCGTCTTGGGAATAACAGTTGTTGCGATACTTCCCAGTAAGCACTTCTTGTGTTATGCGAATTTCATTTTTCCAGGGAGCAAATTCATTTTTATCTTCTATCTTGATACTTGCTCCTCTAACGCCTCTTGACATTATGGTATTAATTAATCGCATCGCCAAGATGGAGCAAATGCGCTGAAATCCCGAATAATTCTTCAACATCTCCCCGAGACGATCGCAAAAAAGTCCTTTATTGCTATTATTCAATAAGGTGATATCAAAAACTGCGTCTTTTCCAACACATAAATCGATAAAATCATTGAGTTGATTTTCTAAAAGCGTCACCTCGCTACGTTCTTCCGGTTTAATTTTTACGCCCTTAATTTTTTCTAGTAAATCCCCTAAGGCTTTCAGGTTCTTTTTTATTTCACCCAGGACGATTTCTTGATACTCCTTCTCCTTTCTTTTATCATATATACATTTTACCGCATATTTTGTCCTATGAAATGTTTCTTTCAAAATGGCATCTGCACCTTTATCGGCCAGCTTCTCGGCTATGCGGCGTATATTCGGCCAGGAGTGATCTAGGGAAAAAACATTACCACCGTTGCTAGAGGGATATTTCCTCACTCCCAGAAACGTCCCGAATTCATACAGCGTAGCTTGCGCCAGAATTTTACCTCCCGTAGTAAAATCTTTGATGGTAGGGTATTTACCTCCATCTTTCTTTATTAACTCATTCAGATTTTTTATCAGGGTGCCGTAGCGTTCAAATGACAGCTGCTGGCATTGGTTATTTAGGGAAGGCAAATTCTTAAACGACGACATTTTTTTTATTTCAACAGGTTTGGTGTCGTTTGGGAGAAGCGAATTATCAACCGACGACGTTTCTTGTGTTTCAACCGACGACGTTTTATCAGCAAAAGTATCGTCCGCCCATGTTATCGCTGACAATAGTAGCGCCAGCAGACATAAAATCTTGTTTTTCATTCTATCCCCTCTCATGCCCAAAAATAATTATCATTATAGCAACTGATGACTAAAAATTGATTAATTTTATAAAAAAATATTTGATAATTTATCCGGGCGATTCCCTCCAAAATCCACACTATTTTGATGGATAACGGTTTTACCGCTCCAAAGGCGCGCTCTGTTTTCTATTTTTGGTAGAATTTAGTGAGAAACTGAACTTCCAAGAGACCATAGGGGGCAATGGTCTCTTGGTGATGTCCAAATACTACTACGAATCATTATCCGAAGTATCTTCTGGTGCCCCAGGAGGAGGCAGCGATGTATGAACTGGATAGTTATTTGGTAAGGCTCTAATCTTTTGTAATGCTTCTTGGGTTTCGTCATCATCTTGCGCTGCTCCGGGAACATCTTGCCGCACATATGCAAAGACAAATTCTCCCAAGTTCGGCTGTCCTGGTCTTCCAAAGGAAAAATCGGGGCCAGGGTGGTCTGCATAATCTTTCAGAGACTTACTAAAACACCTTATATTGTAACCTTGTGGGACTTCACTTTGCGGAGGGCAGTAGTTAAAACGTGTACCAGGTGCATTTGTTGGATATCCCAACGGATAGGTGCTGTGATACTGACCGACAGGGATAACTATCAGATCTGGTAATTCACCGGAAATGACTGGGCTGTTACCAGGACCGGTATCTTCTCTCAGAGTCCATGTGCAATCGCTATTAAGAAATGGACGCTTATTAACGGGGCTTGTGTTGGTATTGTCCAGATAATCCAATACTTCCTCTGGATTAGTGAATTCGGGGAAGCGTATGCTATTTACTCCGTCTATACGATTATAACTTCTCGAAAATTTGGAATACTCGGTATTTAATTTTGAGTGCCTGTCATTGGAAAATGTACTACAATCACATAAAAATATCGAACCTAGTACACAAGAGCAGCACACTATTTTTTTCAAATTCATTTTTCTCTCCTTTTCTAAAAAACATATTGTATTTTAGCAAAATATTTTTCAAGAGTCAAGAAAAAGAAGAAAAAAATTCTTCCGCCGTTTTAACGTTTTTTTGACATTTTTTGATAAAAGGGTATGGGGTGGAAGATGTCCTGAGCGACACCGAGCTTAATTTTTATTACTTAATCCGTAGGGTAGCAAGGAAAAAAAATAGAAAATTTGAAAATTACCTAATACTGGATCGTGATTTTGGCTCCGGAGCAAAATGCGCGCGGAGCCAAAAATCTCTAGCGGTTCTAGTCTTCAACCCTGGCGGCTTCATAGTGAGTTTTTGCATCGCTATGTATTAGCCAAAGTTCATTATTATAATTTCGTGGCGAAGTTGATTTTAGAGTAAAAGGACAGTGGATTGCTGCAGGTTCAAAAGAGACTTCAGTTCCAAATGGCGAGATTATATTTATTTTTTTCTGCAGCACCGTAGCAAGTAGGTGCCCCAAGCCGCTCCTGTTATCGGCATCAGTTTCGGACAGATCCATATAATTTAAAAACCCATACTTTCCAGCATTCCATTTTTTGTCAAAATCCTTCGGGGAAAGCCCAATAAAGTCGCTGATATACCATGTAATCTGGTCTCCTTTTACATTTTTTAACATTTCTGAGAATTTTGAATTCATACCTCCTGACGAAAACATCTGGGCTGCTATATGAATTTCTACAAATTCTTTAGTTGTTGAATCACCTAGCATTTCTAACAAAGTATCTGCTAATGCTTTTCGGGTGATGCCAAGAGCGGTATAGCCACAATCTCCGTTACTCTTAGTATCAATGCGGTACGCGGCTTTGCCGTCATTGAGATATATTGGGTCGGAAATGTTGGGTTTCGAAGAAGAGGCCTGCAGCTTAGGAGGAGTGTGCGTTGTAGATAGAAACTCCAACATCTCATTAAGTTCTGCAGGGGGTAAGTTCGAAAGCATTTGGGCGATCTCATTATCATTAAAATTTAATGGGATGAGTTTACCCTTCTCCGTTGCGTAAATATTACTGCACATGCCAACTAATAAAAATAACGACAACAATGTTTTTTTCATTTTTTTTTACTCCTTTTATGATTATATGTCACAATAATTTATAAATTGACGTTTGTCAATCGGGCTTTACAATTTTTTTTTAAAAACGCATAAATTCACCGATAGTTTAATTTATAAGCGCAGCAAAATGGATTTTTGGGGTATACAGATCCCCTCTTCCAAAATCTATGCGTTTTTTGTTATTTATTTCATTCTGTTACGGGGCTGGGGCTTGACTAATGCAGGATGAATGAGTAGTATACAGGCCTCGTAGGGAGCAACGTATTCTATATTTATTTGCGTTGGTTTAGAATTTTTAAGTAAGGAAGGGGCGTATGCCAACAATCAATCAGTTGATAAGAAATCCTAGAAAGGATGTTGCAAAGAGGAATAAAGTTCCGGCGCTTTTATCATGTCCGCAGAGGCGGGGGGTCTGTACGCGTGTTACTACGACGACACCGAAGAAACCGAACTCTGCATTGAGAAAGATAGCTCGTGTTCGTTTAACTAGTGGTTTTGAGGTCACCTGTTATATTCCTGGAGAAGGACATAATTTGCAGGAGCACTCGGTGGTAATGATAAGAGGTGGACGTGTGAAGGACCTTCCGGGTGTCAGATATCACATTATTCGTGGTGCGTTGGATACGCAGGGCGTGAAAAACAGACGTCAGGGGCGATCCAAGTACGGTGTAAAGAGGCCAAAATAAGGTAAGGGGAGTTTCATGGGACGTAGAAGAGCAGCTGAAAAGCGAGAAGTATTGCCGGATCCTAAGTTTGGTAGTGTTGTGGTTACTAAATTTATAAATGCTGCTATGTATGACGGCAAAAAATCTATTGTGGAGAGGATGCTGCACGAGGCATTTAATCAAATTCAAAAAAAATCGAACAAATCCGGATTGGAGATTTTTGAGGAGGCTCTTGCCAATGTGAGGCCTTCGGTGGAGCTTAAATCCCGTAGAGTCGGAGGAGCCACCTATCAGGTTCCGGTGGAGGTTCGCTACGAGAGGGCACAGGCGTTGGCTATTCGGTGGATTATTCTCTATGCCCGCAAGCGTTCCGAGAAAACCATGACCATGAAATTGGCCGGTGAGCTTTTGGACGCCTACAATGGCAGGGGCGGATCCATAAAAAAACGTGACGATACTCACAAAATGGCGGAAGCCAACAAAGCATTTGCGCATTATAGGTGGTAATTATGGCTCGAAAGACTTCCATCGAAAGATACAGAAATATTGGCATTATGGCGCACATCGACGCCGGCAAGACTACAACTACGGAAAGAGTTCTCTTTTATACGGGTAGATCCCACAAAATTGGTGAGGTGCACGAGGGAGCCGCCACCATGGACTGGATGGAACAGGAGCAGGAGCGGGGAATTACAATTACCTCCGCCGCCACTACCTGCTACTGGAGAGATCATCGCATAAATATCATCGATACTCCAGGACACGTTGATTTTACCATTGAGGTGGAGCGTTCGCTGCGAGTTCTGGACGGAGCCGTTGCTGTTTTCGATGGAGTGGCTGGAGTTGAGCCGCAGTCCGAAACCGTCTGGCGTCAGGCGGATAAATACAAGGTCCCGAGAATCTGTTTTGTGAATAAAATGGACCGGACCGGCGCAAATTTTTTCCGCTGCGTGGACATGATTGTGGATCGTTTGGGAGCTCGCCCAATGGTTATGCAAATTCCCGATGGACTCGAAAGCGATTTTATCGGCGTCATAGATATCCTTCGCATGAAAGCTTATCACTGGAAGGACGAAACCATGGGGGCGGAGTATGAAACTGTCGCCATTCCCGTAAAATATGCAGAAGAAGCCGCCGAATATCACCAAAAATTAGTGGAAATGGCCGTTGAACAGGACGACGAACTGCTGGAAATGTATCTGGAAGGTCAGGAGCCGTCCGTGGAGCAATTACTGCGCTGCGTTAGAAAAGGAGCAATTGCCGGAGCTTTTGTGCCGGTCTTCTGCGGTAGCGCCTTCAAAAATAAAGGAGTCCAGACGCTGCTGGACGGTGTAGTGGACTTTTTGCCGTCTCCAATGGATATCGGAGCCGTCACTGGCCACGGCGTGGACGATAATTCGGAGATCGTGCGAGAGCCAAAAGACGATGAACCACTGTCTGCTCTTGCTTTTAAGGTAATGACGGACCCGTTCGTGGGATCTCTGACCTTTGTGCGTATCTATTCCGGATGTTTGGAGGCCGGCAGCTACGTGGCAAACTCCACAAAAGGAGAGCGGGAAAGGGTAGGGCGTCTACTCCTCATGCACGCAAATAACCGAGAAGACATAAAAGAAGCTCATGCCGGTGATATTATTGCAGTTTGTGGATTGAAATATACAACAACGGGTGATACATTGTGTTCTACAACTAAACCATTGCTGCTGGAAAAAATGGAATTTCCAGATCCGGTTATTGAAGTGGCGGTGGAACCGAAATCGAAGGCAGATCAGGAAAAAATGGGAATAGCTCTTTCCCGTTTGGCGGCAGAGGATCCTTCCTTTAGGGTTAGCATGAATGCGGAAACCGGACAGACCATTATTAAAGGAATGGGAGAACTTCATCTTGAGATAATCGTCGATCGCATGAAGAGGGAATTCAGAGTTGAGGCGAATGTAGGAGCTCCCCAGGTTGCCTACCGGGAGACCATATCCAGACCGGCCGAGATTGATTATGTGCATAAAAAACAATCTGGAGGTGCTGGTCAATTTGCTAAGGTTGTACTAAAATTCGAGCCGGGTAATTTTGCTGCAGGTCTTGAATTTGAAAGTAAAATTTTTGGAGGAGCCATTCCGAAGGAATATATTCCGGGTGTGGAAAAGGGATTGCGTAACATAGCGGAATCAGGCTGTCTCATAGGGTTTCCGATAGTTGGTGTGAAATGTACGTTGGTGGATGGTTCATATCACGACGTTGACTCCAGCGTATTGGCCTTCGAAATTGCCGCGCGGGGTGCTTTTAGAGAGGCAATGACCAAATGTGGAGCAAAAATTCTTGAGCCTATAATGGCGGTAGAAGTAGTGACTCCCGAGGATTACATGGGAGACATTATTGGTGATTTGAACAGCCGCAGAGGGCAGGTTGTGGGAATGGATCAGAGGGCGAATGCGCGTGTTATCGCGGCTGAAGTTCCGTTGGCGGAGATGTTTGGCTACGTTAATACGTTACGCTCCATGAGCCAGGGGAGAGCTCAGTACACTATGCAGTTTGTGCGCTATGATGTGGTTCCATCACATGTGGCAGACAAGGTCATTGCTGAGCATAGAGGTTCTGCTAAAGCAGATTAAATTGAAAAAGAGGAGTGATAATGAGTAAAGCTAAATTTGAGAGGAATAAGCCTCACTGTAATATTGGAACCATTGGGCACGTCGATCATGGAAAAACTACTTTGACGGCGGCTATTACGAAAATATTAGCCGAAAGAGGAGGCGCGAGTTTTACGGCCTATGATCAAATAGACAAGGCTCCGGAAGAGAGAGCTCGGGGTATTACGATTTCTACGGCTCACGTCGAGTATGAAACCCCCAAGAGGCACTATGCCCACGTCGATTGCCCTGGTCACGCTGACTATGTCAAGAACATGATCACCGGCGCAGCCCAGATGGATGGTGCCATATTGGTGGTCTCCGGTACCGACAGCGTTATGCCCCAGACCAAGGAGCATATTCTGTTGGCACGTCAGGTTGGAGTGCCGGCATTGGTGGTGTTTGTCAATAAAGTTGATATGGTTGATGATCCGGATATGCTGGAATTGGTGGAAATGGAAATCAAAGAAACTTTGGCCAAATATAATTTCCCCGCTGACGATATTCCAATTATAAAAGGAAGCGCTCTCTGTGCTTTGGAAGGCAAAAACGACGAGGTCGGCAAAAACAAAATTCTCGAGTTGATGGATGCGATTGATGAATATATTCCTCAGCCGGATCGTCCGAAGGATCGTCCTTTCCTGATGCCAATTGAAGACGTATTTTCGATTTCAGGTCGTGGCACCGTTGTTACGGGTCGCGTGGAGCAGGGGGTCATAAAAACCAGCGATGAAGTTGAGATTGTGGGTATTAGATCAACCACCAAGACCGTTGTGACCGGCGTCGAAATGTTTAAAAAATTGTTGGATCAGGGAATAGCCGGCGATAATCTTGGATGCTTGCTGCGAGGTACTAAGCGAGAAGATGTCGAACGAGGTCAGGTTTTGGCGGCTCCGGGTTCCATAACCCCCCATACGAGATTCGAGTGTGAAGCATATATTTTGAATAAAGATGAAGGTGGACGCCATACTCCATTTTTTAACGGTTATCGTCCCCAGTTTTATTTCAGAACAACGGACGTTACCGGTAATGTCGCTCTCCAGGAGGGAGTGGAGATGGTTATGCCAGGCGATAATGTGAAGTTGACCATTGAACTCATTGCTCCAATTGCTATGGATAATGGACTTAGATTCGCTATTCGCGAGGGTGGGCGCACGGTCGGTGCCGGCGTTGTTACCAAAATCATAGCTTAATTGGGAGAACAGTACCATGAACGCGCAATGCATCCGTATATGCCTTAGGGCATATGATCATAGGATCCTTGACTATTCTACTAACGAGATTGTTGTGACTGCCAAAAGAACGGGTGCAAGCGTTCGTGGTCCTGTTCCGTTGCCGAACAGAACCGAGCGCTTTACAGTTCTGCGCTCTCCGCACATAGACAAAAAATCTCGCGAGCAATTTGAGCTTAGGACTCATAAAAGATTGGTTGATATTTTGGATTGTCCTCCACAGACGGTGGATGCTCTCATGAAATTGGAGCTGGCTGCCGGTGTGGACGTAGAAATAAAACTTTTAGGTTAAAACATGCGTTCAGGATTATTGGGAAAAAAATTAGGCATGACGCGCATCTTGGATAATGATGGCCGTCAGTTTGCCGTAACGGTATTGCAGATAGAAGAACACCATGTGTTGGCCCACAAGATTTCTGAAAAGCATGGCTATGACGCGGTGGTCGTTGGAACCGTAGAAACTACGGAAAATAAATTAACAAAGCCGATGAAAGGGTATTTCAAGGCGCTAAGCGAAAAGTTTTTCAAAAAATTGAAGGAATTTCGCATTAGCGTCGCCGATATGCCGCCGATCGGTACCGTCTACGGTGCCGATTTGTTTACGTCGGGACAATTGGTGGATGTCACCGGGATATCCATAGGTAAGGGATTCGCCGGCGGCATCAAAAGACACAATTTCGGTGGCCTGAGAGCCTCTCATGGTGTGTCGGTGTCCCACAGGAGTCATGGATCCACCGGAAACCGAGAGGATCCGGGTAAGGTATTTAAGGGCAAAAGAATGGCAGGTCACATGGGGCATGAGCAGGTTACTCTGCAGAATCTCAAGGTTCATGGCGTCGACGGAAATCTTCTGCTGATTCGCGGTGGAGTCCCCGGACCCGAGGGAAGTTATGTGCTTGTAAAAGACGCAGTGAAAAGGAAATAGTGCTATGCAGCTGCAAGTTATAAAATTAGATGGAAGCGTTTGCGGCGACATAGCCCTGGATGATTCCATATTTAACATCGAACCCAAAACAGAATGCCTCGCCGATGTGGTGAGATGGCAATTGGCGGGACGTCAGGCCGGAACTCATGCCGTGAAAACGCGTGGCTTCATCAACAGAACCAAGAAAAAAATGTTTCGCCAGAAAGGAACCGGTAGGGCTCGTCACGGCGCTCGTACGGCGAATATTTTCGTTGGAGGAGGCGTGGTTTTTGGTCCGACTCCCCGATGCCATTGCTTTAAAATTAATAAAAAAGTCCGGCTATTGGCTCTGAAAACCCTACTTTCGCTCAAGTTGAAGGAAAATAATCTGATAATTTGTGAAGATCTGAAGATTGAAAATGCAAAAACGAAAAATCTTCTGGAAGTTTTACATAAAATGAATTTGCAGTCCGCGTTGTTTGTGGATTCGTCCGAAAATTGCGGAGATTTTAAAAACGCCTGCGGAAATATACATAAAATCGACGTGTTGCCGACGGTTGGTTTCAATGTTTACGATGGTTTACGGCATGAGAAGTTGGTGCTCACGCGGAGTGCAGTCGCCAGTCTTCAGGAACGTTTATTGGGATAGTGTCATGATATCAGAATACGATTGCTTAATTGCTCCTGTGATGACGGAAAAAGCAATGAACTCCGGAAAAGATGGGGTCTATGTTTTTAAAGTACGTTCCGAAGCTACCAAGCTAGACGTGAGCAGGGCTGTGGAAAAAGTGTTTAGTGTTAAGGTCTCCAAGGTAAATATACTCAACAGAGACGGGAAACGTAAAAAATTCCGCGGAAAAGACGGACTCACAAAGCCAAGAAAATTGGCCGTGGTTCGCTTGGCTGATGGATCTATTAACTTTGAGGGTGGAATCTAATGGCTTTAAAGGCATATAAACCGGTCACACCTGGAACGAGAGGTCTAGTGTTGGTTGATCGATCTTCTCTGTGGAGTGGTAGGCCCCATAAGGGATTGGTGGGCGGAAAATCTGCCACCGGTGGACGCAATGTTCATGGGCATATCACGGCATGGCACAGGGGTGGAGGTCATAAAAAACTTTATCGCTTCATCGATTTTTTGAGAAATAAAATTGATGTGGAGGCGGTGGTGGAGCGCATCGAATATGATCCGAACAGAACGGCGTTTATCGCGCTGGTAAAATATACCGACGGAGAATATTCCTACCTAATAGCTCCCCAGAGGTTGTCCATAGGGGATAGGATTATTTCTTCAGCCAAAACCGACGTCAAAGTAGGTAATTGCATGAAGATGATCAACATTCCGGTGGGTACGATCATCCACAACATCGAATTGCAGGTGGGAAAAGGAGCGCAGTATGCTAGATCTGCCGGAACCTATGGTCAGATTATCGGCAGAGATTCCGGCAAGGTCATTGTGAAGCTTTCATCCGGAGAGGTGAGGTTGATAAATGGCGAATGTCGTGCTACTATTGGTGCGGTTTCGAATCCTGACCAAAAAAATGTGAGCCTAGGAAAGGCCGGACGTAGTCGCTGGATGGGGAGACGTCCTGTTAACAGAGGAGCTGCCATGAATCCCATCGATCACCCTCACGGTGGAGGTGAGGGGAAGTCCAAGTGCGGCAGACAGTTGGTTACTCCGTGGGGTAAACCTACCAAGGGATATAAAACCAGAAGGAAGGCAAAGCCGTCCGATAAGTTTATTTTGACGCGCAGAAAGAAATAGGTGATATTGTGACACGCTCAGTATGGAAAGGTCCGTTTGTTGACGGATATTTGATAAAAAAAGTCAAGGCGCTGCTGGAGTCCGGTCGTCGTGACTCTATAAAGACTTGGTCTCGGCGTTCGACGTTGATTCCGGATTTCGTTGGTGTTACATTTTCCGTTCACAATGGCCGTAAATTTATTCCTGTGCTTGTTACCGAAGAAATGATCGGGCATAAGTTGGGAGAATTCGCGCCTACGAGAACGTTCAATGGCCATGCCGGCGATAAAAAAGCCGCTAAGAAAGGTTGAGAAAAATGGCTAAGAGATTGCGCATAAAACCGCTTTCCGAAGATGTGATCGCCCGGGATCTTATGATTCAGGCATCGCCGCGGAAGGTTAATCTGGTTGCGAGGCTAATCCGCGGAATGCCGGTTGCTAGGGCGCTGGATGTTTTGAAATTTTGTAAAAAAGCTGTGGCTAAGGATGTCAGTAAAACACTTCAGTCGGCCATCTCCAACGCGGGGGCAAATTATGGATTGGATGAGGAACTTTTGGTCGTAAGAGAAGCTTATGTCGGGAAAGCAATTACTCTTAGAAGATTTATGGCTCGTGCTAAGGGAAGCGGAAGTCCTATTTTGAAGAAATTCAGTAGACTGACCGTTGTGTTATGTGAAACTGGAGATTAATATGGGACAAAAAATAAATCCAAATTCACTGCGCTTGGGAATCATTCGCAATTGGAGTTCCAGCTGGTATGCCAAAAATGGATATGCTGAATTGCTGCGCCAGGATTTCGAAATTCGAAAATTTGTGACGGAAAGATTAAAACAGGCGGGAATTTCCAAGGTTAATCTGGAAAGATTGGCCAAAAAGGTGGTGGTGACGATTCACACGGCGCGTCCGGGAGTTGTCATTGGAAAAAAAGGAAATGATATAGAGAAATTGCGATCAGATCTGGTGGCTATGGTGGGCGCCGACGTTGCTCTGAACATCGTTGAGGTCCGTAAACCGGAGATAGACGCTCGTTTTGTGGCAGAGTCAATTGCCTCCCAGATTGAAAAAAGAGTGGGATTTCGCAGAGCCGTCAAGAGGGCCATGCAGTCGACACTGAGAGCCGGCGGACTGGGCATAAGAGTCAATTGTTCCGGTCGCTTGGGCGGAGCGGAAATCGCTCGAATGGAGTGGTATAGAGATGGACAGGTGCCGCTGCATACCCTCCGAGCCGACATCGATTATGGAATCGCCACCGCCAATACGACCTACGGTTCCGTTGGCATAAAAGTCTGGATTTACAGAGGCGAATTATTTAATGCAAGATCGGTCTTTCTGCCGAAAAAAATCAACGAGAGATCTGATAGAGGCGACAGATCCGATAGAAATAGGGAGTAGAAGATGTTATCTCCAGCTAAAATGAAATATAGGAAACACTTTAAAGGACGAATTAGTGGGATTGCATCTCGGGGACATCGCTTGAGCTTCGGTTCGTTTGGCCTTAAGGCCCTGGAGCCGGCTCGCATAACCGCAGCCCAGATAGAAGCAGCGAGAAGAGCCATCACCAGATGTATGCGCCGTGTGGGAAAAGTCTGGATAAGAATATATCCGGATCTTCCGGTCTCCCAAAAACCGGCCGAAGTTAGAATGGGAAGCGGAAAAGGCGGTGTGGAATATTGGGCCTGTAGAGTATATCCGGGAACCATTATGTTTGAGATGGATGGTGTGGATGCGGAAGTTGCTAATCGGGCATTGATGCTGGCGTCGGCAAAATTGCCGGTGCTAACAAAAATAGTTACCAGAGGAGTTTGATTATGGCCAAAAAAAACGTCGTCGATGAAGTGGAATCCGCTAAAAGAGAAGCCATGAGACTGCGCTTTCGTCGGGTCTTGGGAGAAGCTGTTCCTTCGCATACCATCCGAGAAATACGTAGGAAAATAGCGAGACAGTTGAAAAATAATTGCGAAATGAGAGGAAAAGATGCCTAAACGTATTTTAGAAGGTGTGGTGACGAGTAACTCCTGTGAAAAAACCGTTACGGTGTTGGTTACCAGGCGCGTTATGCATCCGAAATATAAAAAATATGTGAATATCACCAAAAAGTATCATGCCCATGACGAAAAAAATGAATGCGCCATTGGTGATCGCGTATCCATTTGTGAGTCCAGTCCGATTTCCAAGACCAAATGCTGGATAGTGATGGACGGCAACAACAGCGGGAGTATATAAGCCATGATACAAATGCAATCACGATTGACCATTGCGGATAATTCCGGTGCAAAGGAAATTATGTGCATTAAGGTTCTGGGCGGAGCGGGGCGTCGCTATGCTCGGGTAGGAGATATCATTGTGGCCTCCATAAAAGATGCTATTCCGCGGGGAAAAGTAAAAAAAGGCGACGTCGTGCAGGCGGTCGTGGTGAGAACGGCTTCCTCCATCTATAGAAAAGACGGAAGCGTCATAAGATTTGATAGAAATGCCGCGGTGCTAATCAATAAGCAGGGAGATCCCATAGGTACGCGTGTTTTTGGTCCGGTTACGAGAGAGCTGCGCTCCAAAAATATGATGAAAATTATTTCGTTGGCTCCGGAGGTATTATAAAAATGGACAAATGGCGCATTAAAAAAGGTGACACGGTTCAGGTGATTGCCGGAGAAGACAAGGGCGCAAAAGGTGAAATTCTGTGCGTCTTGAGGAAAGAGAGAAGAGTGGTGGTGAAGGGCGTCAACGTGTGCGTCAAGCATCGTAAGCCGTCGGCGGAGAGGCCCGGAGGGCTCGAAAAAATCGAGAAGTCCATTCATGCTTCCAACGTTATGCTGGTGGATTCCTCTGATGATAGACCAACTCGTGTCGGGATGAAGGTGGTCGATGGTAAAAAAGTGCGCTTTTCCAAGCGTACCGGATCTTTAATTGTTTAGGCGTGAGAAGAAAATGGCTCGTTTAAGAGATTTTTATTTTAAAACTATCGTTCCAAAGCTTAAGGAAGAATTTAAGTTTGGGAATGATCTGCAGGTCCCTAGATTGGAAAAAATAGTACTCAATATGGGAGTGGGAGAGGGTACCTCCGACAGCAAGTACATTAAGCAGGCGGTGGAGGAATTGACTGCCATAGCCGGTCAGAAGGCGGTTATAACCACGGCTCGCAAATCTGTGGCCGGATTTAAGCTGCGGCAGGGACAAAAAATTGGCGCGATGGTCACTCTGCGTGGAGAAAAAATGTATGAGTTTCTGGATCGTCTCATCAACATCGCTCTTCCCAGAGTTCGCGACTTCCGAGGACTGCCGAAAAAGTCCTTTGATGGCAACGGTAATTATTCCTTTGGCGTCAAAGAGCAGATAGTGTTTCCGGAAATAGCCGTGAGCAATGTCGAAAATATTCATGGATTGGATGTGGTGGTTGTCACATCTTCTTCCAACAATGCTCATGCGGCGGCGCTGCTGAAGGCTTTTAATTTTCCGTTTGTGGGATAGGGGAGTAAAAAAATGGCCCGAAAAAGTACCATAGAATCTGCCAAGAGAATTCGCAAAAAGGTTGCGGCAAAAAAAACTACCCGCGACGCTCTGAAGGCGATTATAATGAATAAAAATGTAGCTGCCGTCGAGCGTTTTGCCGCTCAGTTGAAGTTGGCGGCCATGCCGAGGACATCGTCGGCCACGAGAATACGTAATCGCTGCATGATTACGGGACGTGCGCGCGGAGTCTACCGGAAATTTAACATATCCCGCATTATGCTGAGGGAAATGGCCGCCGAGGGACTAGTCCCGGGCGTTCGTAAGGCAAGTTGGTAAGGAGTAAGTAGATATGATGACTGATCCTATTTCGGATATGCTGGCAAGAATAAAAAATGCATGTCAGCGTTATTTTGAAACAGTTGATATCCCATCATCCAAATTAAAAGCCGGTATTTTGCGCGTTCTGGAAAGAGAAGGCTACATAAACGGTTTCAAAGAGGTTGAAAAAGATAACAGAGTTTTTCTCAGGGTGACTCTGAGGTATTATGATGGAAAGCCAGTGATAAATGTTTTGGATAGGGTATCCAAACCGAGTCGCAGAGTTTATTCCAAGCTGAAGAAAATATCTTCTGTGTACAATGGTTTTGGCATTTTTGTGCTGTCCACTTCCAAAGGAGTTATGTCCGACGCCGAGGCTAAGGAAAATAATGTTGGCGGTGAAATTTTATGTAAGGTATTCTAAGATGTCTAGAGTTGGAAAACATCCCATAGCTATCCCGGCGGGCGTTAGCGTTTTGTTCAAGGACGGCGTATTGACGGGAAAAGGGAAGAACGGCGAATTTAGTTTTAAAGTGCACGACAGCGTCTTTGCGGAAGTGACCGACGAAAAAATAACGTTTAGGCCGTCGGGGGACGATAAAGTTTCCAGATCCATGTGGGGCACCTGCCGAGCTATAGTTTCGAAGTATATTGAGGGGCTGACCACTCTTTTTTCACGAAAGTTGAATCTGGTGGGAGTCGGTTACAGAGGCAGCGTGCAGGGGAAGAATCTTGTACTGCAGTTGGGCTATAGCCACGAGGTGGTGGTGGAGATTCCGGATGGATTAACGGTTGTCTGCGAAACTCCTACGGCTATCAGAGTATCCGGCGCTAATAAACAGCTGGTGGGCGAAATGGTAAAGGGACTTCAGAAATATAGGCCTCCTGAGCCTTACAAAGGAAAAGGAGTGATCATTGATGGTCAGTATGTATATCGTAAAGAAGGGAAGAAGAAGTAGCCATGTCTAGGTTTAGTAAAAATTTCGTTCGCAGAGCGAATCGGGTGCGCTACAAAACGCGTATTAAGTCGTTTGGTAAACCGAGACTATCGGTATTTAGGTCTGAGCGTCACATATATGCCCAAATCATAGATGATACTTGCGGAAAAACTCTCTGTGCCGCTTCCACTGTGGATAAAAACCTCAGGGGAGGTGGAGGAGCGTCTAATTGTGATGCTGCTGCCCGAGTGGGAACTTTGTTGGCCGGAAGGGCCATTGATGCTGGTATAAAAGAGGTTGTGTTCGATCGCGGAGGCTATAGCTACCACGGCAGAGTAAAGGCTCTGGCGGACGGTGCACGCAGTGGTGGATTATTATTTTAAGGAATGATTTTATGAGTCGCGAAGAAGTAGCTTATATTGAAAAACTTGTCTCCATTAATCGTGTGGCCAAGGTTGTAAAGGGTGGAAAAAGATTTTCGTTTTCAGCCCTAGTTGTAGTGGGAGATGGAAAAGGAAGAGTGGGCTTTGCCGGTGGTAAGGCAAGAGAAGTATCCGATGCCGTAAAAAAAGCCTCCGAAAAGGCGAAAAAATCCATGGTGAGAATCCCGATGCGCGAAGGTCGCACTCTGCATCATGATTCATTTGGAAGATTCGGAGCCGGTAAAGTAGTTTTGCGTTCCGCCGTGGCCGGTACCGGAATAATCGCCGGTGGTGCCATGAGATCCGTGTTCGAAGCGTTGGGAATGCAGGACGTCGTCAGTAAATGCGTGGGATCTGCGAATCCACATAACATGGTGAGGGCCACATTTAATGCACTACAGTCGGTGGTTTCTCCCAGATACATAGCAAATAAGCGCGGCAAGAGAATCGGCGAAGTTACTTCTCGTCGGACTGCGAAATAATGGGGATTATCATGACTAAAGCCGATGAAAAAACTAAAAAAATATTTGTTCAACAGGTTGGCAGTGGCATAGGCTGCGAAAAATCGCAGGTTCAGAGTCTTAGGGCTCTCGGTTTAGGAAAAATCGGAAAAAAAGTTGTCCTGCAGGATAATGGATGTACTAGAGGGCTTATAAGAAAAGTTTCTCATCTGGTAAAAGTTGGGGATACAAATGAATAATATCAAATTGAGCAATCTTAAGGCTCGCAATGGAATCGATGGAAAAGCATTAGGTCGTGGTATAGGATCCGGCTGTGGAAAAACCTGCTCCTATGGTCATAAGGGAGGAAAAGCCCGTTCCGGCCGTGGAAAAGTGACGTGGTTCGAGGGAGGTCAAACGCCGATTTACCGGCGTCTTCCGAAGCGGGGTTTTGTCTCGAGGGCTGATAAATCATGCATTGCCTGCATAAATCTCGTTGATCTTCAGAGGCTTTATGATGCAAAAATTATTTCTGCGGGACAGGAAATTAATTTGGAAATTTTGAAAAACGCGCGTGTCGTAAAAAGCTGCGCCTGTACGCTTCGTTTGTTGGGAAAAGGGGAATTGAAAATTCCATTGAACATTACCGCCGGATATGCCACCGATTCCGCCCTAAAAGCGGTGGAGGCAGCTGGTGGAAAAATGCAAATAGCATAGGGCCTTAGCGATCCGGTTGCGGTAATTCTATGCGCTAGTGAGGGTTATTTCATGTCATCAGAATCTATTTTCGATCGAGGTTTTAGTTTGGAGTCCTTTTCCAAGGCTTCTGATTTGCAAAAGAGACTCATATTTACCATATTGGCTCTTTTTGTCTATAGGATAGGAACGTATGTTCCGTTGCCGGGTCTTGACCCAGCCATTATAGACGAATTGGCCAAAAGACACCTGTCCGGAGGCGGTTTTTTGGGAATGTTCAACATGTTTTCCGGAGGAGCACTCAGTCGTATGACGGTGTTTGCCCTGAACCTGATGCCCTACATCTCTTCCAGCATCATTATTCAGCTGTTTACCATGATTTCTCCCACGCTGGATGCGTTGAAAAAAGAAGGAGAAACCGGTCGTAAAAAAATTAACCAATATACCAGATATTTGACGATTTTTGTGGCGGGATTTCAGGCCTATGGTGCCAGTCTTTATCTTATGAATATTCCCGGTGGTCCGGTGAAAATCGGCGGGCTATTTCCGCTGATAGCGGTTCCGTCTTTGATATGTGGTACGATGTTTTTGGTTTGGCTGGGAGAGCAAATCACATCGCGGGGAATCGGTAATGGATCATCGTTACTGATCTTTTCCGGCATCGTTGCGGGTATGCCGGCCAGCATCGCCAATATTTTCGAAATGGGAAGGGCAGGAGCGCTATCGATATTTGCGGTAACGGTCATATTTATTGTCGCAATTTTGGTCATATTATTCGTGGTATTCATGGAAAGAGCCCAGAGGCGGGTCGCTATACATTATCCCCAACGGCAGGCCATGATGGCGCAGCAGGGAAAGGCTATGGATACTAATCATTTGCCATTGAAAATAAACTCTGCCGGTGTTATTCCACCGATCTTCGCCTATTCATTGCTTTCTCTTCCCCTAATGTTGGCCGGTTTTTTGCATGGGGATAGGGGAGGAATATTCGGTGATGTGTTGAATTTTTTCAGTCGAGGTGGAGTGTGGTTTTCGGTGTTGCTGGTCGCCATGATAATGTTTTTCTCATTTTTCTATACGGCGGTGGTGTTTAATCCAACGGAAACGGCCGACAATCTCAAGAAAGCAGGTGGATTTATTCCGGGAGTGAGGCCGGGTCAGGCCACGGCGGAATATCTGGACTATATATTAACCAGATTGACCACCGTTGGAGCTCTTTATATGTCGTTTGTGTGCATTCTTCCGGATATAATGCAGTCGAAATTCGGAGTGCATTTTATTTTTGGAGGTACCGGAGTTCTGATTATCGTGGGCGTTACCATAGATACCATTTCGCAGATATATACACATATACTGTCGCATCAGTATAGGGGCGTTTTGAGGAAAGTGGGAAAGAAAAAATGAGATGTTGTTGCGGATGTAAGAAAAAAGAAAATGAATCTGTTTCCGAAGTAAAAGATGCCGGAAAAGTGAAAATTGTTGTGCTTTTGGGACCTCCGGGAGCTGGAAAAGGAACCATTGCACAATATTTATTGGATAATTATGAAGTAGTGCATTTTTCTACTGGAAATTTGTTAAGAAATGAAGTAAAAAATGATACTGGGCTTGGTCGTGAGGTTAGTGCTCAGGTGGGCTCCGGTGGATTAGTCAGCGATGATATTATCAATAGGGTCGTGGAATCGAATTTAGCGAAAACTCTGGAAGGCGATTCGGTGGTATTGTTGGATGGTTATCCTCGTTCGGTGGATCAGGCTAAGTTTTTGGATCGGTTGGATTCCGGATGTCTCAAAGATACGATTCGTATTATTGAAATAGATGTTGGTTCCGAAGTAGTAGTAGCGAGGCTTTCCGGCCGCAAGGTATGCTCTAAGTGCGGAGCGACGTTTGGCTATCTGGACGTCATTACGGAATGTTCTCGTTGTGGAGGAGTCATCGTGAAGAGAGCCGATGATGAAGAAGCCGTCCTAATGCGTCGGTGGCAGGAATATGAAAATACAACTATGCCTGTTTTTGAGTATTATGGGAGCAGGTTGTTGGAAATTAACGGCGATGCGTCGCCGGATGAGGTGGCACGGAATGTCAGTGATGTATTCCGTGGTTTTGGCGTAAAAAAGAGGAGATGATTCGTGGCTCGTATAGCTGGTGTAAATTTACCCGATAAAAAATGCGTTGAGTTCGCTCTGCGGTATATATACGGAATAGGTCCGACAAGGTCAGCTTTGATTTGCAAAGAATTGGGCATTCCGTCCTCCAGAAGAGTATTTGAGCTCACCGACGATGAGGTTTTGAGAATCCGTGAAGTTATAGATAGAGATTATCAGGTGGAGGGAGACCTACGACGAGTGGTCACCATGAACATCAAAAGAATGATGGATCTCGGTTGCTATAGAGGATTGAGACACAGAAAAGGTCTGCCGGTTCATGGTCAAAGAACCCATACCAATGCCCGTACCAGAAAAGGAAAGGCAAAGGCGATTCCCGGCAAGAAAAAAGTAACGAAATAGGGGGTACACACTATGGCTTACAAAAGTACTCAGAAAATTAAGAAAAAAGATAAAAAAAATATTGTTTCCGGAGTTGTTCATATCAACGCCACCTTTAATAACACTACCATCACCATCACAGATACGAATGGTAATGCAATAGCCTGGAGTTCGGCGGGCAGTTTGGGATTTAAAGGATCACGTAAATCAACTCCATATGCTGCGCAGATGGCGGCGGATAAAGCTGCTGCAAAAGCAATAGAACATGGCATGAAAAATGTTGATGTTGAGATTTTGGGACCGGGTTCCGGTCGAGAATCTGCTTTGAGAACATTTCAGTCGCTGGGGTTAGTCGTTGGCGCCATAAGAGATGTTACTCCGATTCCCCATAACGGATGCAGACCACCAAAACGCAGGAGAGTTTAGTAAGTGAGAGGTTTACAGTGATTCGAAAACAATGGCAGGATCTAATAAAGCCGTATAAATTGCAGGTTGACAGTGTGGGAACTTCAGAAACCGATGTTACCAATAGAATTGGGACATTTGTGGCAGAACCTCTGGAGAGAGGCTTTGGAGCAACGCTGGGAAATGCTATTCGGCGAGTTCTTTTGTCGTCGCTGAAGGGAGCCGCAGTTACGTCCATAAAAATAGATGGCGTTCTGCACGAATTTTCGACCATACCTGGAGTGTCGGAAGACGTGACGGACATCATTCTTAATATAAAATCCATGCCACTTAAAATGGATACCGACGTCCCTCACAAAATGAAAATATCCGTAAAAGGGCCCTGCGAGGTTACCGCCGGTATGTTTGAATGTAGCTCAGAGTTGGAAATATTGAATCCGCATTATTATATCTGCACCGCCGCAGCTGGAGCATCGTTTTCCATGGAAATGAATGTGGCTGTGGGAAGAGGCTATGTGCCAGGACCACAAAATCGTACCGAAAATGCTGCGGTGGGAACTCTCTTCATCGATTCTATATTTAATCCGGTAAAAAAAGTGTCCTACAAAGTGGAAAATACAAGAGTGGGACAGACAACGGACTACGATAAATTGATTCTCGATGTGGAAACTAATGGCTCCATCAAACCCGACGATGCCATAGCAATGGCTGCAAAAATATTGCAGGATCAATTGCAGAAATTTATTAATTTTGAAGAAGAAATCGAAGAATTAGATGCCGATAAAGAACAGATCCTGCCGTTCAATCCAAATTTACTCAGAAAAGTGGAGGATCTCGAACTGTCGGTTCGCTCCATGAACTGCCTAAAGGGAGATAATATCGTATACATCGGCGATCTGGTGCAAAAAACAGAAGGTGAGATGCTTCGGACCCCTAATTTCGGACGCAAATCTCTCAATGAGATTAAAGAAGTACTCTCCCAAATGGGATTGTATTTGGGTATGCAGGTTAACGGTTGGCCGCTGGAAAATATGGAAGATGCTTCCAAGCGTGCCCATGAAAAATTTTAAGGAGATTCAAAATGCGTCATAGAATGAGTGGAAGGAAATTTAATAGGCCTACCGCACAGCGAAAAGCGCTGTTTAACAGCTTAGCTAAAGCTTTGTTGGGATATGAACAAATTGTTACAACCCTGCCAAAAGCTAAGGACCTTAGGCCGTATGTGGAAAAAATGCTGACCCTCGGAAAACAAGGAACCGTTGCCGCTAGAAGAAATCTGTTTGCTAAATTGCGGGATAATAGACTGGTGGCAAAAATTTGTGGCCCTCTTGCCACCCGCTACGCCGATAGAAATGGCGGCTATACGCGTATAGTTAAATGCGGATTCCGCAGCGGTGATGCCGCTCCAATGGCCGTCATTGAGCTGCTAAATCGTGACGTGTCCGCCAAGGTCGGTACTCCGAACAATAAGACGGAAACTACGACCAATACAGCAACCGCTCCCGTTGCTCCATAATACCCTGACCCCGGGAGAAAGTAATGAATGCAGTGGAAAGAAGAAAGCATCATCCTTTCGCTAAAACCATTTTCAGAGAACTCTCGCATAGTGACCGTATTTAATAAGTCCATGGGAAAAACTTCCGGGCTGGTGAAGGGAATAAAGTCCTCCATTCAGCCCGGAGACATAAGCGATGTGCGCTGGAATGGACGTACTCCGGAGCAGCTGGGAACGCTGACCATTGAAAATATATTTTCTCCCTTCGGGCATGTGCTTCAAAAAAATCCAGAAATTTTGGCCATTGACAGCGTCTGCTTCCTCTGCAAAAACGGAATGCCGGAAAAAGCACCACATCCGGAGCTGTTTGACGCGCTGAAATCTTTACTGCTGGCGATTGCCTTGGGAAATTGGATGGCGGATTACGTTTTTTTCGAAATTAAATTTTTGTCGGAGATGGGGTTTGGTCTCGACTTGTCCAAATGCGTTATTACGGGAGCTACTTCCGGACTCGCCTACATTTCTCCCAAAACCGGCTGCGCTGTTACGGCGGAAGTCGGCGAGAATTACCGAAATAAACTCTTTAAGTTGCCGACTTTTTTGGTTTCCCGGGACCATAGTCCGCAGAATATAGATATTTTTTGCGCTTTAGAAATAACTGGACATTTTTTAAGACGATACTTTTATGGTATAAACAACAGAGCATTGCCTTTTTCAAGGGATTGTCTCGTTGAAAGCATAAAAAATATTATTGATGGAGTTAATTTGTGAAAATCAGTGCAATTATTGATAGAGTAGAAAAACGTGTGGCCGTTACTCCGGAGACCGTCAAAAAATACATTGGTCTTGGGCTGGAGGTGATTCTGCCGCAAAATATCGGAGCAATGGCTGGATTTCCCGATAACGAATATGCAATTGCCGGAGCAAAAATTACGAAAACCGCATTTGTGGAAGGTGCCGATTTTTATGTCTGCGTTAGGCCATCGTTTTTGGAAGCGGCAGAAATTCCGACTGATTTAAAATTTGAATCCGGGAGTCATTTGATTGGTATTTTATCTCCGTTGCAGCACGAAAAATCCTTGAGAAAATTATGGGAAATGGGCGTAAATTGCTATGCGCTGGAGCTTATTCCCCGGATCACGAGGGCCCAATCCATGGATGTTTTGTCTTCGCAGTCCAGCATTGCCGGTTATAGGGCGGTGCTGGAGGCGTTGTCGCTCTATGGACGAGTGGTCCCGCTGATGATGACGGCGGCCGGTACGGTGCGTCCGGCGAAGGTGCTGGTGCTGGGAGCGGGAGTGGCTGGACTGCAGGCGATTGCCACGGCTAAACGTCTGGGAGCCCTTGTCTCCGCCTTCGATGTGCGAAGTGCCGCCAAAGAACAGGTGGAAAGCCTTGGAGCGACATTCATCTCCGTCGAAAACGACGATAGCGGCGAAACAGCCGCCGGCTATGCCAAAGAAATGGACGACGATTATAAAAAACGTCAGGCGGAAAAGCTTTCCGAAGCCATTGGGAAGATGGATATAGTAATCACCACGGCCCAGATCCCGGGAAAACCGGCTCCACTGCTCATAACAGAAGAGATGGTAAAATCCATGAAAAACGGATCCGTGATCCTGGATATGGCCATCGAAAGCGGCGGAAACTGCGCTTTGGCAAAAAAAAATGAGGTCGTACAGGTGGACGGCGTTAGCATTATAGGAAAGGCAGATTTGGCCTCCAGCATTGCACAGGATGCGAGTCAGCTGTTTGCGAAAAATGTGCTCAATTTCGTCTCCCTGATGATCAAAGACGGAAACCTGGACACCACCGACAAAATTGTGCAATCAACGCTGCTGAAGAATTTATCCGGAGAATAAATATGGATATGGAAATCCTGTGGGATGCAATAAAAAAAGCCCAAAATTTTGGCGCCGATGGCGTAGATCTTAAATTGCAGAAAAAAAATGGCATTGCCGTGGCTACTCGCATGACAAAACTGGAAAACATAACCCAGTCGGAAATTCTAAACATTGATATGCAAGTATTTATTGGAAAAAAAAGCGCCAATATCATTACCAATAATTTACTGGAGCTGCAGGAGGATAGTTTCCTGGAAAAGGCTATTTTCGCCGCTAAAAATTCTCCGGAAGAGCTCGTAAATTCAAGAGCAGATGCGGCGAAACTATGCCAAAATTTCAAAAAAATAGATATCTTTGATCCAACGAAAGTATCGGGGGAATGCCTTCTGGAGAAAGCGGTAAAATGTGAAGCACTGGCGCTGCAAACAAAGGGAATCACAAATTCCGGCGGAGCGCTGCTGGAAAATACCTTCACCCAAACGATTCTCATGAAAAGCGAAGGATTTTTGGGCAAGTATGAGAAATCCGTCAATAGCATAGCCATTGAAACGCTGGCGGAAAAAGAAGGGGAACTGCAGCAGGACTACGCCTACTCCAATGCCATCTACGTTGCGGATATGAAAACACCGGAACAGATAGCTCAGGAGGCCGCAGACATGACCGTCAAGAAATTGGGAGCCAGAAAAATAAAATCTTGCCGAGTTCCGATTTTATTTCATAAAAGAGTCGGACGCACTCTGCTAAAAAATCTGCTGAACGCCCTAAACGGATCCGCCGTGGCAAAAGGAACGAGCTTTCTGAAGGATAAATTATCTCAGCGGGTTTTCAGTGAAGGTCTGAACGTATCAGACAGATACGATCTTGACAGAGGACTGCGCTCCCGTCCGTTTGATGCCGATGGCCTGGAATGCGTGAACACAAAGCTGATACATTCCGGCGTCATAAACTCCTTCTTGCTGAATACTAAGTACGCTAATAAGCTGGGACTGGCATCCACGGCAAATTCTTCCGGCGGAAACCTAATTTCCCCTAACGAAGTTTTCATAGAAAACGGAGATATATCATTCGAAGACCTACTAAAAAACATAAAACAAGGATTGTTTGTGGTGGACGTACTCGGAAAAGGACTAAATATCATAACCGGAAATTACAGCCAGGGCGCGGCCGGATTCTGGATCGAAAACGGCGAAATTAC
Organism: Holosporaceae bacterium; assembly: GCA_031288795.1. Classification (GTDB taxonomy): domain Bacteria; phylum Pseudomonadota; class Alphaproteobacteria; order UBA3830; family UBA3830; genus BNWE01. The sequence goes on from JAITQS010000027.1 coordinate 31,661, forward strand.
CTATCCGGTGCACGAAATAACCATCGCCGGAAATTTCGTCGATATGTTTTCAAATTGCATGATTGGGGCGGATCTGGAAATAAAATCCGGTTTTGGCGCACCAACAATTTTGCTGGAAGAAATGATTGCCGGAGGAATCTAATCCATGAAAAAAGCTTTATTCCTTGGTCTGCTGGCGTTTTCGATTTTTGTTTCCGATGGTGAAGCGGCGCGGTTTTCCAAAAAAAAATCACCGCGGAGCGCACAGACCTCATCCAAAGCAAAAAAATCTTTTTTTCCGGCAAAGTCGAAAACAACAGAAGAAACCAATGGCAATGGCATACATGCGGAACAGGCGCTGCTCATCGATTTTGACAGCGGCGAACAGCTGTACGGAAAAAATTCTGATGAACGCTGTGTCCCATCTTCCATGACAAAATTAATGACCATCTATTTGGTGTTCGAGGCCATAGCCAATGGCGAGTTGAAAATGGACGATGAACTTCCGGTAAGCGAATTTGCCCAAAGCAAAGAAGGATCTCGCAGTTTTTTTAAAGCCGGTACACTGGCAAACGTGGAGGATCTTATCCGCAGCATAGTGGTGCATTCCGGCAACGACGCCTGCACCGTCGTGGCGGAAAAAATTTCCGGCAGTGAAGAGGCTTTTGCCGAGCTTATGAACGAAAAAGCCCCAATGCTTGGTCTAAAAAACACCCACTTTACAAATGCAAGTGGACTACCGGAAGAAAATCATTATTCCTGCGCTGCGGATTTGGCCGTCATTGCGAAACGCCTCATATGCGATTTTCCCCAGTATTATCATTATTTTTCCGAAAAAACATTTACGGTGAACGATATTACGCAGCAAAATAGAAATACCATGCTGGGAAATTCTCTGCATGTGGATGGATTAAAGACCGGGAGAACGGATGCTGGAGGCTACGGAATCGTTATCTCTGCCCAAAAAAATGGAAAAAGACTCATTGGAGTGGTAAACGGTTGCAAAAGCGTTCGCCACAGAGCGGCAGAGGCCAATAAACTTCTGGCACTTGGATTTAATGCCTTTGTTAGCGCCACCATTGCCAAATCTTATCAGCCAATCGGATTCGCCAAAGTGTCGGTGGGCAAAAGCGACTCGGTGGCCATAGGTACTCATGAAGATATCTCGATTTCCGTTTTGAAAAAATACAAATATAGCATAGGTGTTGAGCTGAATTTGAGCGAACCCTACGAGGCTCCAATCGCGGCGGGAGATAAATTGGGCACCATGACCTTCAAATACGGAACATTTGTTTCCGCAACCTACGATGTGTTTGCTCTGGAAAATGTGCAGCGATTGACCTTCTGGGAACGGGTGCGAGCGTTTGTGCTGAATCTGTTCACCAGCAAACCCAAAAACACTCCAGGCCCTGAGCCTAAGGAAATAATCCAATGACGGGAAAATTCATCACTTTTGAAGGAGGAGACGGGGTCGGCAAAACAACTCAGGTGACGCTGCTGGCCGACGCACTTAAAACTCTGGGATTGAAAGTGAAAATAACCCGCGAACCCGGTGGAAATATGGTCGGAGAAAAAATACGTTGCCTCATGAAATCCTCCAGTCCATCGGCTATGGATCCTTTGTGCGAGGCATTGCTTATGTTCGCTGCCAGAAGAGATCACTGGGTGAAATTGATAAAACCATTGATGGATGAAGGATATTTCGTCATCTGCGATAGATTTTATGATTCATCTTTGGTGTATCAGGGAGTGCTGAAAAAAGTGCCGTTCGAGGACATCATGGCGCTGAAAAAAATTACCATTGGAGACTTCGAGCCGGATCTTACGATAATTCTGGACGTCTGTTCGGATGTCTCTATTGAAAGACTGTCGGGGCGCAAGTTGATTTTGGACGAATACGACCTTCTGAAAAAAAATGAACACGACATCATAAGAAAAGGCTTTCAAAAAACTGCAGAAATCTTTTCCTCCAGATCTGTAGTTGTAGATGCAGCCGGATCCGAGCAAAAAATTTTTGCCAAAATCATGAAAATAGTGCAAAAACGTCTGCTGGATTAGGAGAGAAACAGTTTTGCAGCTGGGTTTTTCCATAAGAACTCCATTAATCTCCCTAAATTCTTCCAGTTCAAGCTTCATTTGAAGGTTGGCTTTCCGGGAACTCTGGGATACAATTACCGGGACGCTAATATAATTGAGAGATAAGTCATGTTAACATCGCATATTCGCAGCAGTTTTTTGAAATTTTTTGGGGATAATGGTCATGAGGTAGTTAATTCTAGTCCGGTGGTTCCGCAGAACGATCCAAGTTTGTTATTCACCAATGCCGGAATGGTGCAATTTAAAAATGTGTTTACCGGTCTGGAGGCGCTCGATTACAAAAGGGCCACCACCTCCCAGAAGTGCGTTCGAGCCGGAGGCAAGCATAATGATCTGGATCAGGTGGGATTTACGGCGCGCCATCATACATTTTTTGAAATGCTGGGAAACTTTTCTTTTGGGGACTACTTCAAGGAGGATGCTATTTTTTACGCCTGGACTTTTCTCACGAAGGAGTTGGGCATATCACGAGATAGACTGCTGGTGACGGTCTACCACACCGACGAAGAGGCCAAAAAACTCTGGGAAAAAATTGCCGGAAACATCACGATAATTCCTATTTCCACCAGCGATAACTTCTGGTCCATGGGAGACACGGGTCCCTGCGGTCCCTGCAGCGAGATCTTCTACGACCACGGCGCTGACATTTTAGGAGGCATGCCGGGCACTCCGGACGAAGGCGGCGATCGCTACATAGAAATCTGGAACATCGTGTTCATGCAATTTGAGCAAATTGCCAGCGGCAAGCAAATTCCACTGAAAAATAAATCAATAGACACCGGCATGGGATTGGAAAGAATCTCCAGTGTAATGCAAGGGGTACACGATAACTACGAAACTGATATTTTCCGCCACATTATTTCCTCCATCCGGGAAATTTCCGCTACGAATTATGCCATGACCTATCCGTCCTACAAGGTTATTGCGGATCACATTCGTTCCATTTCGTTTTTGATGGCGGACGGTGTCATGCCCAGTAACGAAGGACGCGGCTATGTGCTGCGACGCATTCTCCGGCGGGCTATGCGCCATGGCAGTATCATTGGCATAAAAAAACCATTTCTGTTTACGCTGTCGGAAGTACTCATCGACGCCATGAAGCAGGCATACCCGGAGCTGGAGAAGGCCAGATTCACCATCGCGTCCATGGTACACTCGGAGGAGGAAAAATTTTTGGAGACGCTGGAGCGGGGACTGAAAATTTTGCAGCAGGACATCAAAAATATACCGGCCGGCAGACAGCTGGACGGAGAAGCGGCATTCAAACTATACGATACCTACGGATTCCCGCTGGATCTTACGCAGGATATACTGAAAGCGGAAAATATTTCCGTGGATCTGGAAGGATTTGAAAAATCTCTCGAAGAACAACGGAATCGCGCCAAATGGGCCGGATCCTGCGAAGCAAAACAGCAGGAAATCTGGCTTTCGCTGAAAAAAAAGCTTCTCCCAACGGATTTTATCGGCTATAAGCAGTTTTCGGGATTCGGTAAAATTTTGGCCATTGTGCAGAACGAAGAGGAAGTATCCGAGTTGTTGGCCGGCAAGGCGTATCTGATGGTGGAATCTACTCCATTTTATGCCGAGTGCGGCGGTCAGTGCGGAGATACCGGCGTTATTGAATTTCCGGACGGCAGTTTCAGAGTCACCAACACCGTAAAATTCTGCGATACCATCACGGCTCACGAGGGAGAATTGCTGGCGGGAAGTGTGGGAGTTTCCGACATTGTGCATCTGAAAATCGATGCGCCCAAACGCCGGAAAATAATGGCGAATCACACGGCTACACACCTACTGCACGCGGCACTGCGGCAGATTTTGGGTAATCATGTGGCACAGCGTGGATCCTACTTGGACAGCGAACGATTGCGTTTTGATTTCTCTCATAACTCGGCGATTCCTCCGGAAGATCTTAAAAAAGTGGAGATTCTAGTAAATGGCTGGATATTCGAGCATCGGACGGTATTTCAGCGGGAAATGTCTCGGGATGAAGCAATAAATTCCGGCGCCATCGCTCTTTTCGGAGAAAAATACGGAAATTCGGTGCGTACTATTTGCATCGGCACTCCCGACGCAACCGCAGAATCTTGCCACAACTCCAGTATTTCGTTTGAATTATGCGGCGGTACCCACGTTTCCAATACCTCCGAGATCGGATTGTTCAAGATTTTGTCCGAGGCCAGTATTGGTTCCGGTCTACGAAGAATCGAAGCCATAACCTCCGAAAGCATCCTGAATTATCTGGGGGAAATTGAAGAGCTATTGCAGAAAGCGTCGCTGCAATTGAAATGCGCACCGCCAAAGCTGCCGCAAAAAATATCAGACCTGGCGGCGGAACTGAAAAAAAGAAATCAGGAAATCTTTGCCCATAAGCAAAAAGCCGCCATCGCTAATTTGAGCTTTAGGGAAAAATCCGCCGTGGCAATCTTCTCCTCTCTCCTGGACGACTACGGCATGGAAGATTTGCGAGCACTCTGCGATGTCATAAAAACTAAATATTCCCACGGCACCGTTGGTCTTTTGGTTTCCCGAGACTCCAACAGCGATAAGACCTACATAGCCGTAACCGTGAGTTCGGATCTGCAGTCTCGGTTCCAGGCCGGAAATATTCTGAAAATAGGCCTGGAGGTACTCGGAGGAAAAGGAGGCGGCGGAGCAGCGTTCGCTCAAGGAGGTGGAACATCAAAATCCAAGGCGGAAACGGCTCTTGAGGCAATGCTGGCGGCTATCTAGGAAAGTTTAGAGGAAATCGTGGAACATATCGTCACTCCAGAAGAAAATGGCACCAGAGCCGATAGGATACTGCGAAATTTATGCAAAAACCTGAGCTACGTGTTTCTGCAGAAAATTTTTCGCACCCATAGGGTGAAGGTCAACGGAAAAAAAGTGTCCGCCTCGGATCGATTGTGTACCGGCGACGTTTTAACAATTTATATTGCCGTTGCAGCGGATCCCAAAGAATCTGCAGCGCCAAACTTGGAGTCGGGTCACAATAAAAAACTGCTGAAACAATTCGAGTCCATGATAATTTTCGAAAATGACGATCTGGTGGCCATAAATAAGCTTCCGGGATTGGCGGTGCAGTCGGGGACAAAGGTGAACTTCTGCGTCGAGACGTTCCTGAAAATATATCAAGCACAGCGCCATTGCGAATGCCGACTGGTTCATCGCATAGATAAAGATACGTCGGGAATTCTGCTCATTGCTAAAAACCAGATCATGGCAAGAAAATTAGCAGAATTGTTTCGGGAAAATAAAATTAAAAAAATATACCTGGCCGTGGTGGATTGCGCAAATCGTAGTTTTTCGGAAGCGGAGGAGGGGAAAATAGATAATTTTTTCCCCAATGACCGCGGTGTTGATTTACACGCCCTAACCCATTACCGTTGCTTGAAATCTGCGGAGCAATACGCGCTGCTGGAACTAAAGCCTTCCACCGGACGTAAGCATCAGTTGAGAATCCACTGCGCAACGGTGCTCAACGCTCCCATACTGGGAGATAAAAAATACAATGATGATCCCCAACAACGGGAGTTATTTTTGCATGCCTTCAAAATCTCTAGCCGGGAACTAAAATTAGAAATTACTGCTCCGATTCCGCAATATTTCGGCATAAATCACCCCATATCAATGATTCTCCAGAAGTTGCCGTCCTAAAAATACTCGTTACGCAATCGTCTCTGCAAATACCTAAAAAAAATATCCCGGAGGAATTATTATTTAAGAAATTATGCGCTAATATTTATAGTCTCAAGTATCTAGGCGCTGTTCCTGATTTGCAGGGCGCGCAGGCTGTTTTTTCCAAAAGGAGCCCAAGTGTGAAAAAAACTGCGATAATTCTAATTGGTGCTGTTGCTATTTTTGTGTTGTGCAAGAAATATGAAGCGCCGCTGAGCGAAGTCTTCGATGGTTTTCGGCGAGAAAGTAAAAAATTTATGTATGCCGGAACCCTCGAGGTAACAAAAATAATTTTATCATCGAGAATTGCATCCAATATTATTTATTTGGGCGCCGAAGAGGGCAACGTCGTAAAAAAAGGGGAAGTCATTGTAAAATTAGACGACGAAATTTACCAAATTGCCTCCAAACAGCTGAACAGCGACTATGAACGCTCCCTAAAATTGGTCAAAAACGGACATATCGCGACTGAGCAACATGAACGCATCGAAAGATCGAAAAAAGATAACGATCTATACCTCAAATGGTGCGAAATAAAATCCCCCATCGACGGTGTAATCATGACAAAATACAGAGAAGAAGGGGAATTTGTCTCGCCGGGAAGCAACATCGTGTCCATTGCCAATTTAAACGACATTTGGGCGTATTTTTATCTGGAACACGACTTGGTGCATCGGCTAAAAATCGGAGATACTGTGCAATGCCATCTGCCGGAAAGTCCCGGAAAAATTTTCCCAGGAACCATAATTAAAATAAACGAAGAAGCAGAATTCACGCCGAAAAATGTGCAAACCAAAAAAGAAAGAACGCGTCTGGTGTATGGCGTGAAGGTAAAATTTAACAACGATGACCAAACGCTGAAGCCGGGTATGACCCTGGAAACTTCTTTTGACGGAATTTTCCATGATTGAAATTTCCCGCCTAAGTAAATATTTCGGCAACACGCGGGCGCTCGCTGACATATCTCTGACCTTTCAAGATGGCATTTTGCATGGAATAATCGGTCCAGCTGGAGCCGGCAAAACCACTCTGCTGCGCCTAATGGTCTCATTGCTGAAAAAAGACGCAGGAGAAATCGCGTATTTTTTAGAGGGAAAACAAGTGCAGTTTTCCCAAATTCGTCAGGATATCGCCTATATGCCGCAGCAGCAAAGTTTATATGCGGATCTGTCTGTGGAAGAACATATGAAATTTTTTGCCAGCATGTACGGAGTAGACAAAAATACCTACAAAAATCTGTCCCGACGCCTCTATGGCATCACAAGACTCGAGAAATTTAAAGATCGTCCCGCTGGAAAACTTTCCGGCGGAATGTATAAAAAATTAGGACTCATGTGCGTACTACTCCGGTCTCCCAAGATAATTCTTCTGGACGAACCCACTAACGGCGTTGATCCGCTTAGTCGTCGAGAATTTTGGAGCATCTTGAACAATGCCGTCGCCGACAATGTTTTGGTAATCATGACCACCGCCTACATGGACGAAGCCGAGCGCTGCGGTTGCGTTCACCTGATGGAAAATGGCACCGTTATTGACGCAGGAGAACCACAACAGCTGCTGCTGCGAGACAATGTGGAAAATTTCGACCAATTCTTCCTAAAGCGAGCAAGAAAAAATGAATAAAGTTGTAGTGGTTGAGAATCTTAATGTTATGTTTGGTGATTTTTATGCCGTAAAAAACGTAAGCTTTTCCGTGACTAGAGGAGAAATTTTCGGGTTTTTAGGATCAAATGGAGCCGGCAAAACCACAACTATCCGAGTTCTGTGCGGTTTGCTTCCGGCCACATCCGGAGATGTAGTTATCGACGGCGTAAAATTTATCGCCGGTAGCGAAAATCTCATCAAGAAAAAAATCGGCTACGTGTCGCAAAAATTCACCCTCTACGACGATTTGACCATCGGAGAAAATCTCGAATTGGCGGCAAAATTGCGCAATGTGACCACCGACGTCTATAAAGAGAGAAAAAAACAATTGCTGGAGTTTATAGGTTTTAAAAATAACAACGACCAAATTGTCGCCGGTCTTCCGGGCGGCATAAAGCAGGAAATCGCGCTGGTGGCGGCGCTGCTGCATGATCCCAAGATCATCTTTTTGGACGAACCGACGGCCGGCGTTGCTCCGGTAGCTCGCGATAAATTCTGGAATCTCATTAAGAAACTGTCGGCAGCGGGCAAAACTATTTTTGTCACAACCCATTACATGGACGAAGCGGAAAATTGCAACAGAATCGCTCTCATGAGATCCGGAGAATTAATCGCGCTGGACAGTCCCCATAATTTGAAAAAAATTACCTATCAGCGAAGCATTTATTCTCTGACGGCCCGCAATGCCGAAGCGCGGCGATACCTCGTCGCCAATGCTTCAGGACTTTTCGATATGTTTGCACCCTACGGCTTGCATTATCACGCCATAATCGCCGACGTATTTGAGGAACGGGAAATTTTAGAACATCTGGAAAAATATTGCAGCTTTCAAAAAATTCCACCTTCGCTGGAAGACGTTTTCATAAAACTTCTGGAGGAGGATCGACGATGAATTTTTCCCGCTGCAGAGCGATTTTTCAAAAAGAAAGTAAGCACATTCGGCGAGATCCATTTGTGTTGATGTTGGCGCTGTTGCTTCCATTTCTAATTGTGATTATATTGGGAAATGCCATAGAGTTTAATTTGGCAAACATTTCGATGGCGATTGTTGACCAGGATAAATCTCCGGCCTCGGGGAAATTGGGTAACATTTTCAGTAGTTCAGGATATTTTAAAACCTATTTTCTAGAATCTCCGACGGAAGCAATGGCGGAAATACATCAGGAGAAAGCCAGAATCGTGCTCATAATTCCGCCAAACTTCGCCAATAGGATAGCGTCATCGCAGGCGGAGGTGCAGGTACTCGTGGACGGCGCCGACAACGTATCCCTGAACGCTGCCCTAGGATATATCGCTCGTATGGAAAATATAATAGCCGCACAAATTTTAAATGTGCCTCCAGCCAAAAAATTTTTACATTCACGATTGCTGTTTAATCCGGAATTGAATTCCAAGTGGTTTATAATTCCCGGATTGTCAGCGGTGATAATTGCGCTGGTTTCGATTTTTCTGACTTCGTTAGCCATTTGTCGGGAGCAGGAGCAGGGATCCATGGAGCTTCTGCTATCTACGCCGGTTAAATCTACGGAGATAATTATCGGGAAAATACTTCCCTATGCGCTTTTGGGCTGGAGCGGATTTGGCATCGTATACGCCGCCGCAAGACTCTTATATGACGTTCCGTTCTACGGCAGTCACTGGATATTGCTGCTGGGAACCGCGATTTTTATCCTGGATTATCTTGCTTTGGGACTATTTATATCAATTACGGCAAAACAGCAGCAACTGGCGGCGCAAATGGCCCTGGTAATCGGATTGCTGCCAACGATTTTGTTGTCGGGCTTTGTGTTTCCCCTAGAATATATGCCGGACTTTCTGCAATATATCACCATGATTTTTCCAGCCCGATGGTACATCGAAATTGTCAGATGCGAATTTCTCAAAGCCTTGCCATTGGCGGATCTGGCGCTCCCATTTGCGGTGCTGGTGATTCAGGGAATGGTAATAATAACCGCCACCATTAAAAAATTTAAGAGTACACTGGAATGAAATTACTCGTTTTTTGGAAAAAAGAAATAATACAAATGATTCGTAATCCGAGAATGGTCGCGGTAATTTTTTTTATGCCCATTCTCCAGATGCTGCTGGTCAGTTTTGCCATGAATAACGAGCCGCAAAATATCCGATTGGCCGTTGATTGCACCGCAAACGACTACCTGGTTCAGAAAATTTACGACAAAGCCATAGCTTCCGGCTGGTTTTCTAAAATTGATGCCGGTGACGAATCTCCCTTCGCCGCAATTCAAAAAGGACATGTCGATGCCGCCATTATTGCTCCTCCCGGAGGATTTACGAAGTCCGTTGGCGCCGGCGATGCCAAATTACAGCTGCTAATAGACGCCACCAACATCATAAAAGCGCAAGCCATCGAGGCCTACCTAAACGCAATTGTAACGTCTGTCATAAAAGAAAGCCGCTTGGTATCAAGTGAACCTACCTCCGTCATAAATTTTAAAAATCGGGTTTTATTTAATCCGGAGATGAGTTCCAGGTTTTTCATGCTTCCATTTATTATCGTAATTATGTGTACCATGACCATTCTGAGCACCGTCTGCATTTCCATGACCAGAGAAAAAGAGTGCGGAACCATGGAAATGCTGATTTCCGCTCCCATAAAAAAAGTACACATCATTCTCGGCAAGACAATTCCCTACATCGGCGTCGGAGCGATAAATCTAGTGACAATTGTGACCGTTAGCATGCTGGTTTTCGATATGCCTTTTCGGGGAAGTATTTGGCAATTTGTGTTGGCATTTTTGGTGTTTGCGGCGTCTACGTCTGCGTTTGGGATTTTGTTATCGACGTTTTGTGCTGTTCAGCTGCAGGCAATGTTGGGGATGATGATCTTTTTATTTTTGTCCATTATGCTTTCGGGCGGTATAGCTCCCATAGACAACATGCCGCCTTTTTTGAGGATTTTCGCCTACGCCATGCCCCTATCCCACTATACTTTTTTGGCGAGAAATATTTTGCTGAAGGGAAGCGATTGGGGATATTTTCTGGCCCACCTACTGGCGATATTTGCTTTCGGACTGCTTTCGGCCACATTTGCCATGAGGCGACTAAAAACTACGCTCTAGAGAAGAACAGTCTCTAATCGAGCTCGGAGTTTTCTTTTTTTATGGCCATAGCTTTTTGCTTCAGTTCATTTTGTTTTTGCATCATTTCTTCATAGGAAAACGATTTTGTGTCTAGATCTGGCAGCTCTGGTGTCTTATCGGAAGCGCAGGAGAGGCACAGAAATAGCATAAAATAGAATTTATTCATAATCCCGTTCCCATGGATTTTATTTTTGTCAGCAGACGCGTTTTTAGAGATTCTATTTTCGGATCCAGCGTTTTCTCGATATAGCACTTCTTGCGAATATCTGCGCTCGGATATATGTTGGTGTCGTTCGTCAGATCACTGCTCACGAATTGTGCCGAAGCGGTCACGGCGTTGGCGCGGGAGGTTTTATTGGTAACTTGAGCAATTATCTTCGGATGAAATAAAAATCCCATGAATGCATAAGAATTTTTCAGATGCCGCGCTCCTTTGGGAATGGCGATGACATCTACCCACAACGATGCCCCCTCCTTGGGTAGAAAAAATTTTACATGAGGCTTTTTATTATCGGATCTTATTTTTATTATATCTCCGGATGTGCTGAGAGTAACACAGGCGTTTCCGGAGGCGATATCCTCAAAGCCATAGGCGGTAAATTTCGAAATGTAGCGTCTTATTTTTTTCAAATGTTCAGAGGCGGCGCGAATATCTTCCTCTTTTTCTGTTTCCGGATTGAGTCCCAGATACGCCAGCACTGCCGGAAATAATTCGCAAGGAGACTCATACAGCGATATTCTGTACTTGCTGATCTTTTCCGCATAAACCGGATCAAATATTATGGCCAGACTATCCTTGGGAGCGTTGGGTACGAGCCTATCTACGAGACTTTCCTCCATTCCAATGCCGGATATGCCAAATTGATACGGAACCGCATAGTCGTTTTCCCCATCATTTTCCGCCAATCGGGCTAGAATATCCGCGTCAAACATGTTTCGATCCACTTTGGTCTTATCGATTTTTTGATAAATGCCCGCTTTCAGCTGACGAGAAAAATTTGGCCAGGCCGTGGGAAAAACCAAATCATATTTGGCTCCGCCGGCTAATAATTTTGCCTCCAAAATCTCGTTGGAGTCGAAAATGTCCACGATTACGCGCACTCCGGTTAAATCCTCGAATAACTCTATGAGTTCATAGGGAACATAATCGATGCCAATGTTTACATATAGGATTTTTTCTTGATCGAATGGTCCAAAATCGATCAGCGAAAGCTCCCGATACAATTCACTTTCGTTGGAACGAGAATTGTGAAATCCCGAGAAAAATACATATAAAGAACATAAAATAACTGCTAAAACAACATGCTTTTTCATATTTAGGAAGCTTGTTTTAAAATAACGGACTCTTGTTGGGCCGTTTTGGAATATTTGTAGGCACCGAAGGGAATGATAATTATATATAGCGCAATTAGTACCGTAAGCGTAAGCCAAAGCTCGGTTATAAGACAAATTATCACAAAACTTATGAACAGCAGTTCCGGAGATGCCAAACCATTTTTTATTTCTATCATTTTGGAGGAAATACTTTTGACGGTGCTTACCATGAGAATGCCGGAAGTAAGGAGGAAAGTCGCAACAATTTTTTCATTCAAAAAATATGTCTTGCCGGTGGAAAAATGCAGGATGAGTGGAAAAAGTGCAATAAGCGCGCCGGCAGGAGCGGGAATTCCGGTAAAGTATTTTTTTTGCCACTCGGGTTTGGGTTCGTTCAGAATCTGAATAGCATTGAATCTTGCGAGTCGGAGCGCACAGCAGACCGTAAAAACCATACTAATTCCCCAGCCAACATTTCCCAGTGTACAAACGGATCTAAAAAACAGCAGAAAAGCCGGAGCTACGCCGAAACATACTAAATCCGATAGCGAATCTAGTTCTGCTCCGAATTGAGAGGATTGTCCCAGCATTCGAGCTACTCTTCCGTCAAAGGAGTCCAGCACCGCAGACACCAAAATGCATATTACCGCCATCTCCCATCGGTGAGACAAGGTAAATCTAATGGATGTCATGCCAAAACAAAACGCCGCAATCGTTATGACTGTGGGGAAACTCCTGGCAAAGGGCACTTTTTTTCTGTGTTGAATATTTTCCGTTTCAATTATATCCATAGCAATTCCTCTTATTATACTAACTTACAACAATTCATCATTTTTTGTTTTTAGCTGGGCGAGTATGGTTTCGCCGGCAACCATGACCTGTCCTTCTTCCACAAAAACAGTTGCCGTTTTCGGAAAATATACATCGACGCGACTGCCGAACCTTATGAGGCCAATGCGATCTCCCATTTTCAATTCTTGACCTTCGCGAATGTCGCAGCGGATTCTTCGGGCTACCAGACCGGCTATCTGAACAAACACAACGGCGACGTCGTCAACGGTTTTCAGGTAGGTGGCCTGCCGCTCGTTGTATTCGCTTGCTTTGTCCAAAGTGACGTTAAAAAATTTTCCCGGTGTATAGACGATCTTCTCTACGGTGCCAGCCACCGGAGCTCTATTCACGTGAACATTAAAAATACTCATGAAAATACTGACTTTTTTCCAATCGCCCTTAAGTTCTAGCTCTGCTGGTGCGTCTCCTTCGGAAACTTTTAGGACTATGCCGTCAGCGGGACTGAGGACTATGTCCTTTTTTTGAGGATGCACCCGCTCCGGATCGCGAAAAAATAATAAACAACAGACTGTTGCTATAAATCCTCCCCAACCAAGATTGGCATTTACGTGGCTGAACAAAATGGCAACGATGGCAAAAAAAGCCGCGAATTTCCAGGCTTCACGATCAAATGGTAATCGGATATTCATTGTCACTCCTAAGTCTAATATTCTGAGACAGATTATATTGTTTTTCTAAACATAATTCAAATTTAATGCCTAACCTATCTAATACACTAAATTTGAATAATAAAATAGATCATGTCCTCTTAAATGAACTCAAAGTATCAAGGAAATGTAAAAAATTTTATTATTTTTTTTGTAATTCGATTATTCTTACTGTCGGAGACCGATTGGAGTTACAGACGGATAGCAGAGGCTTTACTTTAGGACGAGGAAGGCGATTGGATCTTGGCTCACATATTTCAATTCATTCTTCCTCTTATCGCAAGTTTTGAGGTTCCGGACAGCAGAGCGAATAAAATTCTACGGTCTCTCCGGTTGAACCTCAAAACTATGAGAAAAATTACGTATCTCTTTCTCATTGTGCGATCGTTAACTTAATAACCTTAACTCATTCTAATGCCTTCTAATACATGGCGGTCTTTCTTAGGGCTTCGACGAAGGGAGTATTAATGTGGTAGTGCCCGTGCACTTTTTCTTCACTTCATCCAGCTGCTCTTGGCTTAACTTAGTGCATTTTGAAAGATCTATTGTGCCTTTTGCTGTTATTCTGAATCCAAATGGAAGCGTCAGCTTCTCCAATGATTGCGGCAGCTTCCAATTTCCATTTATTTCTAGCCAATCACTAATACTTAACGTCTTCAGGTTATCGCATTGCAAAAGATCTAGGTCGCCTATTGGGGTATTCTTATAACCTATAATTACCAGCGTCTCCAATAATTTCGGGAATTCTGATTTATCATCTTTTAGCGTCCAAAGAATATTCAGCTTCTTCAGCTTAGGGCACTGCGAAAGATCTATCTTGCTTTTTATTTTGTTACTCGGAATTGTCAGCGTCTCCAATGAGTTCGGAAGCCCTGATTTACCTATTATTTCTACACATCCATTAATTTCTAACTCTTTCAGGTTAAAGCATTGCGAAAGGTCCAAAGTATTTATTTTAACAAAGGTTCCGATACTCAGCGTCTCCAATGATTTTGGAGGTGTTAGTGTACCCTTTATTGTTGCGTCGCGTTCGATAGAGAGACGTTCCAATTGAGGGCACTGCGAAAGATCTAGGTCGTCTATTGGGTTATTCTTATAACCTATAATTACCAGCCTCTTCAATAAGTCTGGAAGTTTTGATTTATCATCTTTTAGCGTCCAAAGAATATTCAGATTCTTCAGCTTAGGGCACTGCGAAAGATCTATCTTGCTTTTTATTTTGTTACTCTGAATTGTCAGCGTCTCCAGTGAGTTCGGAAGCCCGAATGATTTATCTGCTATTTCTACACCTCCATCAATTGTTAACTCCTTCAGTTCAGAGCACTGCGAAAAGTCCAATTTGCCTATTTCGGTAACGGAGGACAGAGTCAGCGTCTTTAATGATTTTGGAAGTGTTAGTGTATCCTTTATTGTCGTTAGGGAGATATTGAGCTTCTTCAATTCAGGGTATTTTGTAAAATCCACATTATCTACAGTTTGCTTAAAAAATGCAGCTTGATTAAATATCTTAGTCGTTATTTCTGTAATACCCTTCGTGACATTCTCAAGAGAGGTCTCGGCTGCGGTTTTTGAAGATGTCGTGAAGTTTTTTATTTGGCTAAATAACTGGTTTAGTTTTTGGTTTTGTTCTATACTGCCATAGTCCTTTGTACCTTCTTCTTCATAGGAGAATAGCGAGTGGTAAAAATTATTGGCATCCGATAATATATAGCCAATTTGCTCTTTTAGCTTCGGATCACTCTCTAAGCTTTTTTGCAATTCATTTTGCATATTTGATGCTGTAGTTGTTGTCGAATGAAATATCGTCGCTCCATGTACGGACTGCTGCTTGACGGTAAACGTATGAACTACAGTGTTATTATATTTTTTGTAAATCTCAACCTCTAGTGCACCAAAAGCATCATCATCATTGTTATCTACTTTTTCAATGTTATACTCAGTAAATTTCAGCCTATATTCCAGGTCTGGGTTAACAATTTCGAATATGCGTTTTAACTCATTAGCCAGTTGCTTCTGGATTTCTACATTGTCGGTCTGGCTCGAGAACGAGATGGGGGCCACTTCGTATCCAAGCACTTTGGCCATTGTGTAAATGAGATTCTTGAAACCAGGCTTTAATTCGTTTTGTTCATAGCCTGTTTTCTTATCTTTTGGCCGATGGTATACCACAGGAATATTATCTTCTGATGAAGGATTTAAATTTGATACCACCTTGTTCCACATGGTGCGGTGTGCTATGTCAGTGTTGTCGCTGTCGCCTTTGGCGTATGTATAGAATTCCTTAAATTGTTGCAGACGACCGGGCAGCGGTGCTTCTTCAGTATTCGCGACAGCGGGGGTATTTGCTTCTTTTACTCTTTTTGCTATGAGATTTATTTCCTCTTCAATATTATCCAGCTTCTCTGTTCCCAACAGCGACGCAAATATGTGCCGGATTGTGGCTTCTTGACAATCTGGAAACTCCGGGGGCTTACTCTGCGGAGATACTTCTTTTTTAGTGCAATCTTCGGCAGTTAACATATAGCATTGGCGATTAGCGCTTGGGTCATTGTATATCCATCGGGTATAAAAATGTTTACCAAGTATCTCTGCAGCTTTCTTTACATTTTCATTTACGCTCGCGTCGTTGATTGGGGTACTCAATCCCAAATCCGTTCTGGATTTTTTATAGGATTCATAAAATTTTGCCAATTGATTAGGCGATATTCTATCGGCTATGAAGGCCAAAACTACGCCCTCTAGGGTGTAGGGCACATAGCCGTATTCTGATTCAGATACCAGAGCTGCAATGAGCTCGCTTGGCGTTATTGATGTATTGCTTGTGGCGGTCTGATCTACAAAACCTTTAGATATAAAGGCTTTGGTGAGGAAGCGTTTTTTAGCATCATCTGTTGGCTGCTGGTTGTATGCCTTCTCCAATAAATCACCAATTAGTGCAGATAAAGACTTCGATAGGCACCGGACGATGGTCTTGTATATATTATCGTCTGTTTCTTGTGGTGTATTATCATATGTCGTCTTAAATACCTCTAAGTCGTTTGACATGATGCCATTCAATACCTCTTCCGTAAAGCCATTTTTAATCCATTCCTTTAAGCTGCTGGGCGTTGCTGAAAGCTGGTTCTCAAAAAGATTCTTCTTTTTTTTACTAGACTTTAAAGAAATTAATGAGTCGCATATTTTTCCTGCCTTTTCATTGTTTCTTTTATCGTCGTTAGTATTCAAGAGACCATTGGCAATAAAAAAAGCTCCAACCTTTTTTGGCTCTGGGCTCTGCATTAGCTTTTTCAATTCTTGCTCCACTAGAGCGATATACTGCGTCTTCCAGGTATTTGCATTACTTAAGTCCAACGGGTCAACAAGTTCCTTTTGGGTTCTATAATTTTCAACCAATGCAAGGCACTCTGCAAGCGGTGCGAGCTGTTTATCAGATGATTGCTTATCAGATGATTGCTCTTTATATAAATCTTTATTAGCTCCAAGTGTATGCCCCATGCCTCCACAGTTATTAAACAGCTTAATGATGAGGTTACTGACTCCGTCGTTGACATCTTTAGATTTGTCATTTACATACGACCTTTTATTCTCATTTTCGCCAAACGTGACATTTCCATTTGTCCGAAGTTGGAGTAGATAATTGCTGGATAACATCAGCCTTCCCCAGAAAAGAGAATACTGCTGCTTCATGTTCCCCACCATATCTGGGGTCACTCCTTTTCCCCAGAAACAAAAAACACCATCCTCATTAAAAAAGGCACTCATCGATAATTTGGCTTCCGCCATTCCGAATAAAAATATCAAAGATAATAAGATATTTTTTACTTTTGTGATAAATTTCATTAAAAATCCTCCCCACATTATCCTCCGACTATTCTATTCAATAAAAATTAAAAAATTATTAATAAAGACATATTTTTTTTGCTTGACTGGCGTTTTGACGAGGAAAAACGTATGCTGCAAAAGCTCCGGTGTAGCGGTTTTTGCGACGTCTTTCGTCTCGATCTGTGAAATTCAATACCGAGACAAAGCTCAAAGGCGCTGTTTGGTGAAATTTACTGTATCTTTAAAATAAAAAGCAAGAAAAACGCAATATATTTTTTCGCTATTTCATATATTTTTTAATGCATTTAGGGTATCTGTGTAGTTGCTACTGCCGAAGAGAAAAGATCCTGTTACGCAGCCACTTGCTCCCCTTTCAATGAGTTCATGCATTTCGTATTTACTATTAGGATAACTAACGCAATAATTTGAGCCAATTTTAGCAGAAATCGCTCCGTAAACATAAAATGCTTTGTATCCTATCTTCACTTTTACCAGAGTCCTTGAACCCCTCGGAAACCAGCCATATCCGATTTTTGTGTGCGTTCAAAATCTCGCTTCATCGAAAAACCAAATGCTACTCTAATTCAGCTAATATGCTGGAATTATCTATTATGTTATTACTCAACAAACATACGTTATTATCCATATGGTGCAATTTATTTTTTTTCATTGTGTTTACTTTTTTTAAACTTTTCAATGTTACTATAAATAATAGTTAATTGGAGGAAAAAAAATGAGAACCGCATATATTATATTTTTGGAGCTGATAATTGCTTTAGTGGCAAATAACATCTATGCAACTAGTAGTGATGGACAACAAAAAACCCTAGACGGTGACTCTACTAGCAGTAGCGAACCACCAAAAACCCTAGACGGTGACTCTACTAGTAGTGACGGACAACAAAAAACCCTAGACGGTGACTCTATATGTCTTAACTACTATTCCACACCACCTGAGAATGACATTTTGAAATTCAAAGCAAAAATTGCGCAAATTGAAGAATTAAAAGGTGGGATTTGGCTTGTGATAGGAGAAAATCTCTCTGCTCCCCATGCGCCGCGCCGCTTTGCACGCGAAAACTGGATCTTTCTGGATCCGTCAAAAGACATAGAACGCTGTTTAAAAGAACATAAGAGAGTAGGCATTCGGGGATTTTTGGAAGATCTTATTCGAAATGCGGATTTTCTTAAGGGAAAGATTCGTTATATAGCCGACGATTGTGGAATAATAGCCAATAATTATCAGTGCCCTGGTGGAGGCGTGGTCGCCAACTCCCCCTTGACTCCATATGAATATTTAATCTCATTATATGATTTTTTAACAGACGATGGAATTATAGTCACAATTCCTTCCATATTGAAAAGCTTAACCAGAACAGAAAGAAATGGTATAGAGGAGCGATATGATATTAAATACTCATGTAAAGATAAAGATTTTGCAATACCATACAAATGT
>JAITQS010000045.1 GCA_031288795.1 Holosporaceae bacterium
CGCTATACCTCTCCTACAGTGCGGTTATGCTCTCTTTACTATTTTGTATTTCGCTACGCATTGCCTCTGTCGTTCGGGCGCAGCTGTGTAATATTTGTCCCATAATGCCTCCTTTTCTATTGGAGATAATTCGTATTTTAGCTCATTCGCATCCCCTCTACAATATGAGACCATACATCTAATCTCCTCTTCTCTTGTTAATTAATGCACATTATTTTATTTTTTCAGCTTGTTCCCTCGAAAATAGCATATATCCCGCATTAGTATACGAGATTGGTTCGAGTTTTTTGATACGAAGGTAATATCTTACGGTAGATACTGGAACGCTGCAGTATTTTGCAAATTCGCCGATTGTCATAAGAGGCTGATCTGTCTCTACATCCTGATCTCCGAATAATTTTATGTATTTATCCAGAGATTTTTTGAGCACTTTGAGCATGTATTCATAGTATCCCAGCAGATTATTTTTCGTATTTCTGGAATTGATGCTTGCGATATAACGCTTTCGTTCAATTGGAGGTATTATCACAGGCAAATATCCAGCTCGCATCAGAATAAGATTCATCAGAAGACGCGCCGTTCTTCCATTGCCATCAATAAAAGGATGGATTTCGACCAGTTTATAATGGGCTTCAAATGCTTTAAGTAAGTTATCCTGCTTTTTGTCCAGTTTTTCGGCGTAGTTCCTCATTAAATCCGGTACTTTTAACGGATTCGGAAGAACAACGTCAGCTCCCGCAATCCTTACTCTGACATTGCGATATCGTCCTCTGTTGTTGTCGTCAATTCCATTCAAAATCAGCGAATGAATTTTCAGAATTACGTCTTCGTAGTTCATTTTTCCTTGATTTACCAATGAAACAATGTAATCGAAGGCCTCTGCATGATTTTTGGCTTCCAGATAATCTTTAATCGGTTTTGAGCCTGAAGTAAATCCCTCCTCAACAGTTAGCGCAGTTTCTGTTCGAGTTAGGGTATTGCCCTCGATATTATTGGAAGTATAAGTTAACTCTACTCTCAGCCATTTTATTATGGCTTCAAAAGAATCATGAGAAATTTTCTGTGATAATTCTTGAACTTGCTTGAATATCTTGTACATAGTTTATAGTTCCTATTTTTATAACTATATACTGTGAATTTAAAAATATCAACATGCGAATCGTAGATTTTGAAAACAATTGACAACAGACAAATTCGGAGTCAGGGGATTTTTTGAACCTCCGCTCGGAGTAGCTGCTGGAGAGACGATTGCCGACTTTCTCCCCAAATCGCATTTTCGCATTGCGGAGAATTCTCTGGTCGGGCGGATGTCCGTAAAAACGAACCCGTCGACTGGAAAAGTTTAAGATTAACTTTGGAATCATGGACAAGAGACACTTTATTCAGTTATTATTATCAATATCATTGTCCAATAAGGAATATGTGTGTTATACTGGAAGCTGTGGATGGTAACTTTTAAAGACGAAAAAGAAAAGGTATGAACTTATTCATCGTATTGAAAAAGCCTTGAATGAAGTGACGCGTTATAAGGAATTATCATGAGTAAAGAAGATAAGATTAACTGGTCTGATATAAAACGGAATCTATCAAAATTATCTCCAAAAGATTTGACAAAACTGATATCCGAGCTATACGCATTATCGCCACAGAATAAAGATTTTTTAGATACAAAGTTTATTGGCGGTAACGATGTTTTGGAAAAATATCGAAACCAGATTAAAGAATATATAGCTCCGACAGAGCCTTGGAAATATGATGTTCAAGTTAGCAAAGCGAAAAAAGTTCTAGGCCAATATAAAAAAGCGACCGGAAATGACATTGGTCTGCTCGATTTGATGATATCCTATATGGAATGCGGTGCAAGTTTTGCCAAGGAATATGGTGTTTCCTATGATAGTAACGAGTCGTACCTTTACTCTCTGAGTATTGTCTTTGAAGATGCAAATAGGATGATTCGGAAGCTTGGTTTAGAAAAAAATCATCCATTATTTGAAAAATTGATTGCTGTATCCCAAAAAATGGTGGATGCGTGCATTTTAGAGGAAAAAGATCTTGATAAAATTTTCAACAATTCATAGAAACAGGTAACAAATGACAAGCGAAAATATAAAAGACATGGTTTCTGCAATCAAAAAAGAGATATCTTCTCTAAAAAGATCTCGTCACTTTATTGATTATTACGAAGCTCGCGATTTTTCTCCCTGCCTGGATGATATACGGGATTCCATTCTGAATTTATCAAAAAAACATCCGAAAGAAGCATTCGTTTTAATGAAAAATTTTATGGAAAGTCACGAATCAGTCATGGATAGATGCGACGACAGCGATGGAGATATTTCCGGATCATATATCGAAGCATGTGATAAATTTGCGGAAGTCGGAAAAATGGCCAATATTTCTATCGACGAAGCTGTGGAGCTCGTTTTTGAAATGTTTATGAAAGATTCATATGGAATATACGATGGCATAATACGCAGCTTCAGGGATGTTTTAAAAAACGAGGGGCTGGAGCTGCTTAAATCAAAACTTCTGTCACAATTATCTGAGGAGAAAATAAGGTCACAAGCTGCTAAAAAGAAAGAATACTTCGATTCGCAAAGAATGGTAAATCTGAAAACCGGAGAAGTAATTAGTTTCTCATCGGAAAAATGCAGAACAAAGGCAATTGAAGATATATCTCGCAATATTAAGATTGGACTCTGTGAAATCGCCGATTGTCGCAGCGATGTTGACGAATATATACGAGGCTGCGTCTTTCCTAAAACAGCATATAATTATGACGATTTTTATAATTCTGATAAAATAGGAATAGCCTCCCGTTTGCTCGAGCAAAACAGAGCACCAGAAGCGCTTGAGTGGCTAAATGCAATAAATAAAGATTCCCGCGATTCCGAGACGATAAAACTTAGAATTGCCGCATTAGAATCGCTGAATAGAAAAGAAGAAGCGCAGCAAGAGCGCATTTCATGGTTTAACTCAACGTTAGATCATAAGGTTTTTAAAGAGATTATGGTGCATGCCACGCCTCAATTTCAAGAAGAATTTCAGGAAGAAGCAATCAAAACTGTTTTTAACTCCGGCAGAGTCTCCACAGCGTTAGATTTTTTTGTGCAAGGAAAGTTTATCGACGAATGTTCAACGCTGGTTCTCTCTAAAATAGATTTGTTGTCTGGTGAAGGTTATTATTCCCTCAGGCCGGCTGCACAAATATTGCGAGATAAATATCCGCTAAGCGCAACTCTTCTGTACAGAAAACTAATCGCATATATTATGGATGGAGCAAAATCAAGGTATTATGACTATGCCGTGAAAGATTTAATGGCCTGCGAAGAATTGAGCAGAAGAATATGCGAGTATAAAGCTTTCAAATCTCATGAAGAGTATTTCTCAGAATTTCAAGAAAAACATAAAAAGAAGTCTGCTTTTTGGTCAAAATTCCGATCGAAATAGCTGCAAGAGAGACGATCACTGGCTTTCTTCCAGGGCCGCATTTTCGTGTTGCGGAGAATTTTTTGGTCTGCGGATGTCTCGAAGAACCTAAGACTTGTGCCATCTATGGTCTCATTACGATCATCCGACAATCATCGCCGGAGCCAAAGATGACCTGTTGTGCAAAAGCGATTTGAATCTATGGAAACAGTATTGTCCACAATCTGAGGTCATCTATTTTAAAGACGGCGGACATTTCTTTAACAGAGTGCATGCAAATGAATTGGTCTCAATTATTGCAAAGAAGATTAAAGAAGTAGAGAGACTGTTGCCTAATGAGATTTTTCTTGCAAGAACGAGGAAAAACGTAGCACAAAACCGCAGTGTACTGCCTGTACATGAAGGATCTGAGCAATGGATTTGACGAAGTCGATGGCGAGAAAAAGCCAGTAGGCAACAGTCTCATAGATGCTATGCAATAGCTTCACTGATGCTATTTTACACAAAAGACCCTGGCCCATTATGCAATGATCTTTTTAACACATGAATAGTCTCAAAAAGTTTATCTATGGAATTGACTTATTTCCCATTAAGAGCTTTACTACATCAGCAACGAGGAGAGATGGCCGAGTGGTTTAAGGCGCACGCCTGGAAAGTGTGTATACGGGAGACTGTATCGCGGGTTCGAATCCCGCTCTCTCCGCCACGAACGTGACGTTCGATCCGAGAAATTTTTATTTACCAAAATGCAGCGGTTAGCTAATGGAAATATTCCCGGTATTTCTTCTATTGTTCTTCGTTAACCATTTCGGACGTAAGCCTCGAGAAGTGCACGGAACAAAATTGTGACCTCTGGTTTTGCCTAAAAATTATGGATCATTTCCCCCTAATAATTTCTGAAAGCTCTCCAAGCAAATAAAGTGGAACGTCGCATAGATTTTCATGTTTCCCGTAGCGTCCGAGCGATGTTCTTACTGCAATTTTTGGTTTATAGTAATCCATGTAAGCCTTGAGGCTTTTTGCTTTTAAATTAACTGACGCTTTTGCCTCTATCGGAATAATTTCGCCTTCGTTTTGCAGTAAAAAATCCACCTCAGCTGTTCCTTTCTTTCG
>JAITQS010000041.1 GCA_031288795.1 Holosporaceae bacterium
AAAAAAAATTTGATAAGAGGCGCAATACACAATTCCAGATACATTGACTTTGCTGCCGGTATATTTTTCAAGCATATTGGATTTATTATAAAATAATCCCGATTCTTTTATAATAAACCCAACCCTCCACAATATGGGACCATACATCTTCCTTCGTTCCGGCAGGAAAAATCTCATTGGGCAGCCTCCACAAATCTTTAAAATTTTCAAATGGAGTCTTGGAAATTTCTCCATAAAATACTAGACTATGCCCGTAATTTATTTTGGTGATTTATGAAGATCGGTGCAAACGACTTAAGAAATGGAATGCTCATAGAGCATAATGGCAAATTATGGACTGTTTATAAATCTCAGCACGTGAAGCCGGGGAAGGGTGGGGCGTTTTTGCAGGTTGAGTTGAAAGAATTAAATGTCGGAACAAAATTAAATGTAAGATTTCGGTCCGAAGAAACCATAGAAAAGGTTCGTCTGGATGAAGATGAATATCAGCTCTTGTATCGCGACGGAAATATGTTTACGTTCATGAATGCCGCTACGTTTGATCAGATCCAAATTCCGGAAAGCACCGTAGGCGAGTCTGCTTGCTTTCTTCAGGATAACATGGTAGTTAAGATCAGCATGTACGAGGGAGAAATTGTGGGCGTTACTCTTCCGGATACGGTGGTAATGGAAGTGGCAGAAGCGGATCCGGTGGTGAAAGCCCAGACGGCGGCGTCTTCCTACAAGCCTGCGATGCTGGAGAACGGAGTTCGCATTATGGTGCCTCCGCATATTGAGTCCGGAACAAAAATAGTGGTTAATACCGCTGATGTTAGCTATGTTGAACGCGCTAAGTAATTATGTTTTTATATTTTATATGATGACTGTCTTTTATATGTGCCCAGATGGCGGAATTGGTAGACGCGCTAGGTTCAGGTCCTAGTCCATGCAAATGGGTGGAAGTTCGAGTCTTCTTTTGGGCACCATTAGGGAGTTTTATTGTGAATTTGTATAAAAACGATTTACCGCCGCAGGTGGAATTTTCACCCAGCGTTGCCGTCGACACCGAAGCTATGGGACTGGTCGTTCGGCGAGATCGTCTTTGCCTGGTGCAGCTCTGCTCGGCGGAGGGAGACGTGCATATGGTGCAGATGGAAATCGGCCAGGAACATCGAGCCGTAAATTTAAAAAAACTTCTGCAGGACCAATCTGTTTTAAAAATTTTTCATTTTGCTCGCTTTGACGTCGGACTTTTGAATTATTCACTAGGGATCCGGGTCAGTAATATATATTGCACCAAAATAGCCTCGAAATTAGCAAGAACCTACTGCGATAAACACGGATTGAAAAGTATTTGTAAGGAATTGCTAGGCATAGAGGTATCCAAACACGAGCAATCCTCCGATTGGGGAAGTCAGGAATTATCTCAGGAGCAATTGATCTATGCCATGGGAGATGTGCTTCATCTTCACGCCATAAAAAATAAACTGGACGAAATGCTGGTTCGTGAAAAAAGATCCGATTTGGCCCAAAAATGCTTCGGAGCCCTAGACTTGATCACGGAGCTGGATCTATTGAACATATCTCCGGAGGAACTTTTTCTGCACTAGAGAGACCATTGATCTGAGCTGTTTTTTCATAATCATGGATGCTTTTTACATAATTTTCATTATTTAATCAGTGGGGCCGCAAGGAGAGACTAAAAAATGCGAAGCAACCCTGTCCTCTCTAGAGGGCAGGATTGCGTAGGGTTATTTTCTCACAGTGTAGCGGCCAGAGTGAGGTTTGCGGAAAATCCCCTTCGACCGCCGCAGGATTTTCCTATGGCCAGATCGATGTTTACGTTATCATTGATTTTCCCACTGACTTTGGCATTGCACTCCACATAGGAAGCGGATATTTCATGCGGAGACTTGATATTATTTATGCTGTTGAAGCTTTTGCTTCCTTCCTTTCTGAAATTTTTACTAAATTTCACACCGAGGGAAGTTTTTAATGCGTCATCGCCGAATTGCAGATGGGCGCCGGCGGCTATTCTTAGGGTATTGCCATCTTCTTGGTTCACTTGGATATCTTTTACTTGGGTGTTTGGGGAGGCTACGCGGGCAAAATCCACTTGAAGTAGCGGTATGAGGGAGACATTTTCCGCCAGAGACAAGCTAAGGATGTAGCGGGAGCTCACGGAAAACACATGACTCCGGAGGACGCAATCGGGATTGCCAGTTCTGATGCTGGCATAGGAGCAGATCATGCTTGCATTGCCATAGTTTTCGCTGATCCAGGAGCTTTTAACACCAAACATGCTACAATTGCCGTGACCATCTTGGGTATAGTTAAGATTAGCGATGGTGCAGTTATTATTTTCCCTGAGGCATCCGGCGAAGATTGTGGCAATCCATGCGCCGCCATTTTCGAAAGTAACTGGCTTAGAATCGGCGCCGCACAGCGTAGCTTTACCTCTGGAGTTAATATTGCCGTTTCCGGTGACGCCGAATTTGTATTTATAGGCTAGGGATTTGTTCCAGATGTGATACTCTTCCTCGTTACTCACGTCATCTCTGCCATCGTAGACGGCGTCGAGGAGGTTTGACAGCGACAGCAGCGCCACCTGATGCAGTAGATCCGTTGGCAGGTAGATTTCGCTAATGTCCCTCGGATAGCTAGCGCCTATGATGCTCATGAGCACTTTTCCATCTCTTTCCCGGGCGGATAGTTCATATAAACTACCGTTGGACGCTTTGTAGATGGAGTTTGTGATTTTTATTTCGGGATAATTTTTCTTGTCACCGGTGATATTCAGTACTGGAAAAACATATCTATCTTTTTCGGCATTTCCGAGCACGTTATAGCCGGCTATTGTGATGGGCATATCGCCCGCATTGTTGAATGTTCCGATTTCCAATTGATCGCTTTTTTCGGTAGTTAGATCGAAGTCCAGCAGCCACAGCATGGCTCCGTCCCCCCCCACATACTCAACGTCTTCAGGCACATTTAAAAGAGGCTCGTTCAAAGTCCAGCTGTTTGCCGTTATTTTGGCGATTTTGTCGTTCATGGTGTTTAGGGTGGATCCGAATTTTACATCCCGGAGATGTATATCGGTTGCACCTTCCAGAAGTTCCAGAGTACCTCCATCTACGGTCAGATTTGCATTAAATGTAGCATTTTGGCCGACTCGTAGAGTTCCCTTAACGACGGAATTTTCAGTGATTTCTGCATTTTCGAAATCAAGATTGACGGCTGCATCTTTACCCACGGTTAATCCCTCGATGCTTTTTATAGCTGAGCCAGCATCTGTGATTTTTACGGTTCCCAGATCCACGGACAGAGGACTCAAGCCATTATCTGTCTTTACAAGTATTTCTCCTCCATCTTTAACTTCGAGAGCGCCACCGAACATTTTTCCTTCGTGTCCTTCGTCTGTTCTGATGCACA
>JAITQS010000037.1 GCA_031288795.1 Holosporaceae bacterium
AAAGAAACCGAGTATCAAAAGGAGTACACTTCCAAGAGTGATGACAGCTCCGATGATTCATCTCCCAGAAAGAGCGTTTCTACCACCTTTCCCGCGAGCAGCGTTGGGGTAACGGTAGGTCTGATTATTAAATTTTAATAAATTCTAAGCGTTGTAGGGGCAGAAAAAGTTTTTTTTGCCCCTACGTTGCTAAATTTCGAGGCTGCGGTAAAAAAAGCACGCGTGGCAGCATCAGGTAACGCAAAAATTTATACCTTTGCTCCGGTTAGATCTATTGCTTAAAAAACAGATGCCATAATATTAAATGCTATAATCTTGCTATCGACGCTTCGTAATATATGCATACTCTTGTGCAGCGCATCTGTAACGGCGGCACAGTCGCACCTGCTATCGCCCGCAGCCATATACCGGCACGTGGTAAACTCAACCGTTACTATCGTTACGGACGCCGAAACCTTTGGCTCCGGATTTTACGTGGCGCCCAACGTGGTGGCTACCAACTATCACGTAGTAGAAGGGGCTACCAAAGCGAAATGCATGCTGACTAACACCACCACCGAGGTCAACGTAACCGGCTACGTAGCGATCGATAAAAATGCCGATTTGATTTTACTGAAAGTAACCGGCAAACCCAAAACGCCCCTAAAGCTGGCGCACGGAAAGGTAACCACCGGACAGGTTATTTACGCAGTTGGCGCGCCGCAAGGCATGGAGGGCACCATTTCGGACGGTATTGTAAGCGCGGTAAGGACGCTGAAAAAGCTGAAGCTGATACAAATCACCGCGCCAATTTCGCGCGGAAGCAGCGGAGGCCCAATAGTAAATCGCCTGGGCGAAGTAATGGGAATCGCCACGCTTAGCCACTCCAGCGGGCAGAATTTGAACTTCGCGGTAAGCTACACCCACCTGCAAACCTTAATGGGGCGAATGAAAGCAACCCCAACGCCCCTTGTTCGGTTGGCCAGGCAACACTCTTCACAAGCCAGCAGCGCAAATACAGAGCCTGCACGCAGCAAAGTTTTAAAGCTGAGAACAACAGCCGTTGCCGCAAGGCATAAAACGAGCGAATCCCGCTGGGGCGACTGGAGCGATTGGGAAGACGCCAGCATTTTGATAACGCTTGATCCGGGCATTGAGAGAATCATCATTTACTCGCAGCAGCGGCAGGTATATGACATTGCCGAGAATGACGGCGATAGCACGGACAAAGACGGAAACGAAACGCTCTCCCTGCGCTGCATTGATGACGACGGGGTAAGCTGCACCGTAAGGCTTGTAAGCCGGCAAGAGGGGCAACTCCAGCTGTACGTAGACTACAGCAACGCGTCGTGGGTATATAACGTTTACGCGCTTGATTAGAAGTGAGCTATTTTCTGTCTATTATTCCCGGCTTGGGGATGATATGTATCAGGAAGCGCTGGTTTTTCCACTCCACCGGATCGCGCATCAAGCCTTTGGCGCCGCTACCTGCAATCAGCACCTCGCAGCTTTTTCCAAAATCAACGCCGGATTCCTCCCAAAAACGCCTCAACGCCAGCGCACGGTTGTAGCTTAGCTCATCATTTCCCAAAAAGCCATCGTTGGACGCCTGCCCCTCAATAACCAAAAGGTACTGAATTTCGGGATGCTCTCTGCTGATTTCCCTAATGGAGCGGTTGATGGCGTTTCCCGCCTCTTTAAACTTTATCCTTGTCTGGTAGACAATGTCGCCTATGTCCGATAAGCCGGTGGGGAATTTCACGTCAATTTTCAGGATGTGCTTTTTGTACGTTTTATTGTACTCAAAGTAGGTGGAGTCAATTTGGTTAACCGCCTTTTCAATTTCCTGAATTTTATCCAGCTGCGCCTGCGTGGCCACCATTCTCCTGTGCAGCAGGGCAATGGTCAGCACAAAAAGCACCAGCATCACAAAAAACAGGCTGGTCATCAAGTCGGAGTAGCTTGTCCAGAAGAACGATTCTTTTTTGGGCTTGCTCATAAATCAATACAAATAAAAATTTACCGCTTTTAGGCACATATCATTATACCAGATTTCATACCTATAAGAGCCACTTGGATAATATCCTCTACTTGCGCCGCCCCAACCCACCAAATTTGATTTTCCTTTTTCCGACACGTAAAGGTCATATTTTGTTGAATATCCTGATGGTGAGGATGCTCCGATTCTTAATTCGCCATTCCCATAGAGCTTCAGGTACAATGTAATGGTCTGAGATGGTTTTAAGCCGACATATTCAATTTGCGGTTGCAGGAACATTGAAGTGGAGGCATAGATAGAATCTCCATAATTAGTTATTATGGTACTTTTAGAATCAATATTCCCAATTTTCAAAGATTTTATAATAATTGGATAGCATACAGCAATGTCATTAAGTTTTTGTTTTAATTTCTCTTCACCCTTCTTTATGTCTTTTTGGCCCAACTCCAATTCCTGTAGCTCGTTTTTAAGGTTAGTAATTTCACTTCTCCAGCTATCGGCCTCGCCTATCAGGAAAAGGCAAACGCCACCTAAAATTAGTGCTGACAATACAAAAACTACCAAAAAGAAGATTAGCCCGCCATTTCCCTTTTTTTTCCTTGCAAGAAGCTTTAGCTGCTCTACTTCCTTGTGCTTTGCAGCAACTTGATTTTGCAGATTTTTTTGTTCTGTTTGCTCGGCTGTTAATCGCTTCTCTAATTCTCGTATTTTTTTGTTCGAGCCACCAATTTTATCGTCAGCATCAGCAAGCGATTTTTTCAGAATTTTAACTATTTCTTCCGTTTTGCCCAACTCCTTGCGAAGCTTGTCCGCTTCGGTTAGCTCTTCGTCTGCTATTTGCTGCTCACCGCAGAATGAGCAAAAAACTGCGCTGCTTGGAATTTCTTTTCCACAATTTGGATTTATACAATCTTTTGCCATAAAAAAATAAGGTGTTTATTAGCATTATTTCTTTTTCCACCAATCACCTAATCCCATTAAAAAACCTAGTGTAAATATCAAACCAGGCAACCAAATTCTCAAACTTCTATTCAATTCTTTGATAAATTGAAAATACACATAATAGTGAATATCATTGTGTATAATTTCGAATAAAGTTTTTTCGGCAGGTAAATTTTTGCCTTCATATTGAAGTGTAATGATAGTATCCTCATATCCAAAATACCTACTAGTTTCTCCTTTGTCAGATATTTTTCCATTTATGCGAAATATTTTTGTGTCTTTGTCTTTGTTGTTAATCGTATTATGTGAACAAATATATTTTTCACATTGAGGAAAATTCAAAACAAATGTGGTATTGATATCTTCTTCATCATCTTCTTGTAAATAAAACCACTTTTTGTTTTTAAGAGTAACTCTAATTGGTATTTTTTCTTTTTTGTCGATTGAATCAAGAAAAAAGAACCTTTCATATGCAAAATCGGGTTTAGAGTCTAAAATATATCGACCTTCTCGTTTACTTGGGTGGTTATCAATAAAACAAATATGAATTATACTTCCGATTATTTCCTGTTTGTCCTTTTTTACAAGATTTATATCATCTTCCGATTCTACTCCTTCACAATCGTGAAAAAAATCGCTGTAAGTATATAATATAATTAATTTTGTTTCCCCTATACTACTTTTTATATTCTTCAATTTATCATTAAATACTTGAAAATTTGTGTGTAATTCGTCATTTTTAGTTTGTATTATTTTTTGAATGGCTTCCCTAATATTCTCCATTTTCAATGGTATAAATTCATCATAATTTTTCCAATAACTACTGTTTGGGTCTCCTATTTTTAAAATAATAAATTTATTTTTGTCATTTTCACGTTGGATTAAATCAAAGCATAACCTTGCTTTTAAAAAGTTACCGTACGAATTATCTTTTCTAAATTGCTGTATTTTTCTCTCTTCAGCACCAACCCAAGAAAGTCTTTCAATTTCATCACAATAAGAATCATATTGCCCTTGCGATTCTTTGTTGAGTTTCCCTTTTAACCCTTTAGAGTTATCAAAGGCAAAAATAAAATTTTGAAAATTACTATTTAATATTTTTATTTCTTTTTCAAAATAAACATTGTTTTCTGAAAAATATAATTGGTTTAGTTTTTTCTTAATTGGCGGTTTGTCGAATGGTATAACAATAAAAAGCACAGAAATTAACATAGGAATGAAAAGCATCAAACCGTCATTCAGGTCAAATTTATTTTTATTTTTGATAAACTTTGCGATAGAATAACTAAGTAAAAAAAATGCGGTTAATAAGCAAATTGCAATATGCAATTTTATATAAACAATCGAAAGAACAATTGCTATTATAAATACACCAAGTGCAATAACTTCACTGTTGGGTCTATTCACATTCATAATACACCACTAATTACTAAAATTAATATTCCCAAAAAGATTATTGCGATTACATAAAAAACAATATAATCCCATTTCAATAGCATTTGTTTCTGATTTTCAATTTCTTTCCTTTGTTTGGTTCCTAATTTATTGATTGTCTCTTCTGCCACCTTGTGCTTGGCATTCAACTTTATTTGTAGTTTTTTTAATGTTGCAAATTTATTTCCCAGCTCATTTTTAGTCTCCCTCTCTTCTAGCAATTCATTTTTAAGTACCTGTACTTCTTTTGCAAGTTCTCGTTCATTTTTACTCCTCGCTATTTTTTGCTCTTTCTTTGCTTTATCAGTTATTGCGTAACCGCAATGCAAACAAAAATCTGCCGCTTCCGTATACCCCTCTTTACATTTTGGACATTTTGGCAATTCTGAATTTAGCAAAATTCCACAACACATACAAAAAGTTGCAGCGCTTGGATTTTCGTTTCCACATTGAGGACATACTTTTGACATATTCTTCCTACTTAAAATTCAACATCCATTTAACCAAATCCATACCTGCAAGCACCAGCATCAACACCCCTACAATTTGGCAGGCGATATTGGCAAAGTATTGCGGCGTGCGCTTTTTGTACTTACGTTTTTTATAAATCAGCGTGGGCAACACCATCCATATAAACAAGCCGAGTAG
>JAITQS010000050.1 GCA_031288795.1 Holosporaceae bacterium
ACTAGATTTTACACGCTCCGGCGTGACAGGCATCGTCGAGTATTTGTTCTTCGGATGCGCTATCCCTGGTATTGTGATAGTACAGCGTCTTAATGCCAACAGAATAGGCATATAGCAAATCTTTTAGCATGGTTTGCATTGAAATTTTTCCATCGTAGAATTTTGCCGGATCATAGTTCGTATTTGCAGAAATCGATTGATCTACAAATTTTTGCATTATGCCAACGTTTGTCAGATACCCGTAGTTATTTTCTATATCCCACAGCAGTTCGTAGCTTTTCCCAATGGTTTCGATATCAGGAACCACTTGTTTAAGAACGCCGTCTCTGCTTTGCTTGACAGAAATTAGCGCCCTCGGCGGTTCGATTCCATTGGTTGAATTGCTTACCTGAGAAGAAGTTTCCGACGGCATAAGCGCCGTAAGCGCGCTATTTCTCATGCCATGTCCTAGAATTTTTGTCCGGAGAGTTTCCCAATCCATTTTTAGAAAATCGGCGCTGACAACTTTATCCAGTCCTTTTTTATAATACGTATCAATTGGTAGAATTCCTCTGGAATACTTTGTTTCATTGAATTGTTCGCACGCCCCCTTGATTTTGGCCAGCTCTACGGACGCGTCGATGCAGTAATACTGAAACATCTCGAACAGCTCGTGCGTTGCTTTGAAGCTTTCGGCGGAAGATATTTTAAGACCACGTTTTGCTAAAAAATTCGCAAAATTTATAACTCCTATGCCAAGCGCACGCCTCTTTTTTGTGCTTTGCTCCGCTTCGTAAATCGGATAATTCTGATAATCGATCAAAGAATCCAGAGCATACACAAGCAATTTGGTGCATTGACGCATTTTTTCCCGATCCAATCCAATTTTTCCAACGTTAACCGCGGCCAGAATGCAGAGAGCAATTTCTCCGGCATCTTTAGAGGAGTTGCTCAGCGGTTTTGTCGGCAACGTTATTTCGGAGCACAAGTTCGATTGCTTAACAGGAGCGATTTTTTCCAAAAACGACGAATGAGTATTGCAATGATCCACATTCATTATGTATATGCGTCCGGTGCTGGATCTCTCTCTCATTAGAATGGAGAAAAGCTCGGATGATTTTATCTTTTTTTTGAATTTTATGGAGTTGTCGGCTTCATATTTTTCATATAGCTCGGCAAATTTTTTCTGATCATTGAAAAATGCCTGATATAGGTCCGTGACCTCGTGGGGAGAAAACAAAGTGATATCTTTTCCATTTTGCAATCTTTTGTACAGAAATCCGTTTATTTGTACTGCATAATCCATATGCCGAACGCGATTTTCCTCTGTTCCTCTGTTGTTTTTCAGGACCAACATATCCTCGACCTCGAGGTGCCAAAGAGGATAGTAAATCGTGGCCGCTCCGCTTCTTACTCCTCCGGCGGAACAACACTGGACCGCAGCCTGGAAAAATTTTAAAAACGGAGTAATTCCCGTATGATAAATGGAGCCGTTTCTAACAGGAGAACCTTTCGCCCTTATTTGTCCGGCGTTTAGGCCTATCCCGGCCATTCGTGAAACATAACTTACGATGGCCGTTCCGGTGGCGGAAATACTATCCAAAGAATCTCCGCATTCAAGGAGTACGCAGGAGCTGAATTGCCGTAAAGGCACGCGAACTCCCGCCATTATGGGCGTGGGCAAAGAAATATTCTGCTCCGCTAAATTGCGGTAAAATTCTTTAATAATGGTTGCGCGTTCTGATTTATCTGGAGAAAAATCCTGAAAAATCGCCAGACAAATGCACATGAAGGCCATCTGTGGACTCTCCAGAACTTGACCCGTTACTCTATTCTTTATTAGGTATTTGCCTTCCAACTGTTTAGTGGCGGCGTAGGAAAATTTCAGATCTAGGCTGTGATCCATAAATTTATCGAAATCGTCAAGTTCTTCTCGGGAATATTTTTGCAGCAGGGATATATCGTACCAATTTCCACCGCACAAGCGCTTTATGTGCTCATACAGAGGCGGCGGAGTCCACTGACCATACGCCACTTTGCGAATTTTAAAAATATTAAGATTAGCCGCCACATATTGGTAATTCGGAGTCTGTTCTGAAATTTTATCGGCGGCGGATTTTATAAGAATATCTTGGATTTCCGATGTTGTAATTCCGTCATAGACTTGAATACCAGCATGAATAACTACGTCCGACAAAGATACGTTCTCCAGGGCAGCGCAGGAATAGCCAACGATTTTATGAATGCATTCTTCGTCATAAGGAACACGATCGCCGTTTCTTTTCACCACCATAATGGACATATTTCACCTCATTTATATGTCGATCTCGCCAAGAGATGCGTGATCCACCTCAGCATTTACCTGATTGGTAAGATAAGAACTCATTTCCACTTCCTGTGGGGCAACCTGTACGTTGTCGGATCTTAACCATGTATCAATCCACGGGATCGGATTGCTTTTCACAGAAAATGGAGAGGAAAGTCCAACGGCATTCATGCGAATTCTAGCCAAATAGCAAATATAATCCGTGAGAATTTTTTCATTTAATCCCAACATTGATCCGTCTTTAAACAAGTATTTTGTCCAGGCTATTTCCTGTTGGACAGCGTCCAGAAACATTTTTTCAGCCATGGGTCGACACTTTTCCGCAATGGCCGCCCATTTATGGCCTTCAGATCCGTCGGCAATATTTAGAAGTATTCTCTGGGTTCCGATCAGATGAAGCATTTCGTCCCGGGCGATGAATTTTATAATTTTTGCGTTTCCTTCCATGAGTTCTCGTTCTGCAAACGCGAATGAGCAAGCAAAAGATGCAAAAAATCTTATGGACTCCAGTGCATGAGCAGCCTGAAGAGCCATGTAAATGGCTTCCATATGATCCGTTTCGTTATAATCAATGTTTTTAAATCGACTAGCGGCGTCCATTAGTATATTTTGCGTATGCAGCTGATCATAGCAATAGGAAATGGATTCTGCTCTTTTTTTTATTTCTGCATTGGTTACAATATCATTGAATATCAGATCTGGCTGAGGCTCGATGGCTCTTATAATATAGGTATAACTGCGGCTGTGAATGGTTTCACTGAAGGACCAGGTCTCTACCCAGGTTTCCAACTCCGGTAGAGAGACAATCGGTAGAAAAATGACGTTTGGAGAACGACCTTGAATGCTGTCCATCAGTGTTTGATACTTTAAATTGCTCAGGAAAATATGCTTCTCGTGTTCGGATAATTGCTTATACTGGACGCCGTCTACAGTGACATTTACTTCTTCCGGCCTCCAAAAATAGGACAACTGCTTTTCTATTAATTTTTCAAATAGGCTATATTTTTGCTGATCATATCTGGCTACATTTACAGACTGCCCCAGAAACATGGGCTCCTGCAGCTGATCGTTCTTTACTTTCGAAAAAGTCTCGTAG
This sequence comes from Holosporaceae bacterium, assembly GCA_031288795.1. GTDB lineage: Bacteria > Pseudomonadota > Alphaproteobacteria > UBA3830 > UBA3830 > BNWE01. The sequence continues at coordinate 3,402 of JAITQS010000050.1, forward strand.
CGTCTGGACATTTTTTTTATTCTCCACTTGCTCTAATAATGACTTAAATATAGTAATACGCACATCAACTCATCGAAACCTAAAACTAGGCAAACCACAACCATGACGTTCATACTATACATAAAAACCCTATTGTTTTCAAGAAGGTCAATCCAACCAAAAGCGTTGATTTTTCAGCACATCTTTTGAATATCAAAAATGAACAAAAAATTATTTCGAAGAAGATCCAAGAGCATCGTAGAGCTCTAGATTTTGCTACTTTATTTACAACAATATTGCCAATTGGAGCGCAATTTTACTCTTGAAAAAAAAATATGATTGTGATATTCTTTATATCACATTGTGCAATAAAGGAAATATTATGAAATTGAGCGATTACCAAAAATCCATAAAAGAGAGTATAGCCGCATCCCCCCAAAACGATGAGTATTATCTGCAAAAATTAGATGATATTTTTAATAATAAAGAGAGATTTTCATTTAATTTTGCCGCGGCTTGCTTTGGATCATTGTGGTGCATCTACAGAAAAATGTACGGACTAGCCGCCATAACTGCCCTGATAAAAACTATTTTATTAATAGTAATCCCATTAGCTATCAGTCGACCGATCCATGGAGCTATGGTTGTAGCAGTCGAAATTGCAATTTCTTTATTTCTTGGATTCACCGGCAATCTTTTCTATTATAAATTCATCAGCAAAAAGCAAAAAGAAATAAAACCTGACTATTATTCTGCTGTTTTGAAAAAATGGAAACTACTTGTTTATCTTTTTATAATCGCAACTACACTTACTCTCATATTTGGTTTTAGATTCATCTTTGTTATACCAATGTGCCAAGCAATACAGCAATGTCCGCAGGAAAAATTAGAGTTGTACTTCTTTGTTATGGGATGTATATGTATTCCCACATTGATTATGTCGCTGTGGGGTTTGGTAGCATCGCACTCTAGACGATTTAACCTAAATGAAAAAACGTTAAATGATTATCAAAAATCCATAAGACCTCATGTAAGCTGCAACAAAGAAGCATTATCTA
>JAITQS010000062.1 GCA_031288795.1 Holosporaceae bacterium
GCACTATTAGAAAAAGAAGGAATAGATGTAAACGTTGCCGATCATAAGGAAGGTCTTACGCCACTTCATTTGGCTGCTGAGGGTGGCCATATCGCTGTGGTTAATGTACTATTAGATAAAAGAGCAGATGCAAACGCCGTCGATTGTTATAAGCGTATGCCACTTCATTATGCTGCTGGGAGAGGCCATATCGCTGTGGTTAATGCACTATTAGCTAATGCACTATTAGAAAAAGGAGCAGATGCAAATGCTGTCGATCATGAGGATAATTATATGCCATCCTATTCTGTAGACGCTGCCGATCATAATATGCGTACGCCACTTCATTATGCTGCTGCGGGAGGCCATCTTGAGGTAGTTAATGCACTATTAGCTAAAAAACTTGAGGTAGTTAATGCACAATTAGCTAAAGAATTTGAGAAAATTAAGGCACTATGTGTCGAAGAAGCAAAAGGAGAAGACGTCGATGATGAGGTAGTTAAGGCACGATATGCCTACGAAGCAGAAGTAGAAGACTTCGATGATAGTGTTAATTATATGCTACGCGATTTTGTAAGCATCCCTGATGATAAGTATTGTACGCCACTTCATTATGCTGCTGAGAACGGCTCTGTTGCCGTAGTTAATGTACTATTAGATAGAGGAGCAGATGTGAACGGCAAGGATTATCGCGCTTTTTTTCAGAAAGCTAGTTGTACGCCACTTCATTTGGCTGTTGAGAATGGCCATCTTGAGGTAGTTAATGTACTATTAGCTAAAGAAGCAGATGTAAATGACGTCGATTATGAAGGTCGTACGCCGCTTTATGATGCTGCAAAGAATGGCCATGTTGATGTAGTTAAGGCACTTCTGGAAGCTGGAGCTGATGCTAGCAAGGCTATTACTAGATATAACAAGACTCCCCTTGACGAAGCAGCTGAAACGTTTTTGTTCAAGAAAAAATATTCTCCCCAAGAAATAAAGAGTTTGGCAGAGAAATTTCTTGCTATTTATGACGCCATAACAGAATCTCCTAATGAAGGCAAGCAGCTTATCAACCATGAAGACACAGTGAATAAGGCCCTGTCGGAGGCTAAGAAGTTAGTGAAACAGAGTCCGCCACAGAAGACAGCGCAGCCAAAGGCGGATAAGTGAGCGAATCTCCAAAGGAAGGAGTTTGATGGTAGAGTAGGGCCGCCGTGAGACCATTGATGTATGAAAGCATCTAAAATGGTCTGCAGGGCGGCTTTTTCCCGCGATTGCCGTCGTCACATCATATTTCCGAAAGATGATCTTTTATGCACATTTCCAATCCATAGGCCAAAAATTTATCAATTATTTTTTATTAAATTAAGCCTTTATTATAAGAAAAATCATACAATAAAATAGAGGATTTTTTTTGCCAAAGGATACCCTGATGTACTCGCAGCACAGCTCGTTTTTTCAAAACATTGGAGATATTTTTCTAAAAAAAGGATTGTTGACGGAAAAACAAATTTACACCATTTTGGAGTATCAGAAAACGAAAAATATGTTATTTGGTCGTCTTGCGGTGTTTCTAAAATTTTTGCAGGAGGATCATCTGCAGGAGGTTTTAGCGGAGGTGTACGCAATTGACTCCGTGAATCTGGAATTTCTCTACATAGATGACGAAACTCTTCATCTTCTGGATCAGGAGACGGCACTTTCCTGTATGGCGGTGGTGTTTTCCATCGCCGACGGGAGCATAAGTGTGGCTCTTGCGGATCCCGGCGATGTAAAAGCCATCGATAAAATAAATGCCCGTTTCAAAGATTTGAAAATAAAATTTTTTTTAGCCAAGGAAAGCGAAATTCTGAGATTTATCGAAATCATGAAGGGCAGCAGTGCCGGTGTTGCCAAAGATCCGCTTCTGCTGCTGAATAAAATCATATTTGACGCCATTGAAGCCGAAGCCAGCGACATACATTTTGAGCCACAGGAGAACTACGTTCGGGTCCGTGCCAGGATCGACGGATTGCTGCAGGTCATCACCCGCCTCTCGCCTGAATTTTGGTCGCGCATAAAGGCAAAGCTGAAACTTATGGCAAAGTTGGACATCACGGATCGCTACCGTCCCCAAAGCGGACACGTGAAGATCAGCCTGGGAGGAAAATCTGTGGATTTGAGAATCTCCACTCACCTGGATAAAAGCGAAGAAGGAGTCGTAGTGCGAATCCTGGACTCCTCCAACGGACTTAAATCACTGAAAGAACTCGGATTTACTCCGGAAGATTTTGCGTGGTTAAAAAAAATTACAACATTTTCCAGCGGAATTTTTCTCATTGCTGGCCCTACGGGATCAGGAAAAACCACAACGCTATATTCACTGCTGAAGGAAATCGACTCTCCCCAGGTGAACATCATGACACTGGAGGATCCCATCGAATATCAAATAGACGGCGTCAAGCAAATGGAACTGCGGGAGGACGGTCTGTTGTCGTTTGCCGACGGCGTTAGGTCGATTTTGCGGCAGGATCCGGATGTGATACTCATCGGCGAAATAAGAGACGAGGAAACGGCAATGACCGCCATCCGCGCTTCCCTCACGGGACGACTTGTGTTGGCGACCATCCATGCCACCAATCCCGCCGACGGCATTCGGCGACTGCTCAATCTCAAGTTGAAGTTATCCGACGTGCTGCCTTCGCTCATAGGAGTCTTCTCCCAGAGGCTCGTGCGCTATTGTAATAATTCGTCCCCAGCAAAACTCCGGGGACGCTTTCCCCTGACGGAATATCTGTACTTTTCGGAAGAAAAAAAGAAAAAAATATTGTCGATCGGAAACATCGGGGAACTCAAACCAGATAAATCGTTCACCATGAGCGCTGAAGAGGCTGTCCGCAGTGGATTAACAACCCCCGAGGAGATAGAAAGAGTTATAAAAAATGCCGATATATAAATATTGTGCCTTGGCAGGAAATGGAATAAAAAACTGCGGCTTTCTCATGGCCAAAGACTACAAATCCGCCTACAATACACTAATTGAACGCAAATGCCATCCCCTGAGCATGCGGGAAGCACGGCTGTCACGGCAAAAAATCTCGGTGGAAGATCTGCTCATGTTTTTTTTCCACATCGATATGCAACTGAAATGCAAAGTGAGAATAGATAAAGCCATTGAATCTTTTTTGGATATGCACCATAACGAAGTGCTAAAGGCTTCTCTGGTGACCATTCTGAATTCGCTGAAAAATGGATTGTCCCTGGGAGCAGCCTTCGAAACCTGCCGTGAAATATTCGGCTGGACCATCGTTGTATTGCTGAAATCAGCCGAGCAAACCGGACACCTGTCCGATATCATAAAAAATATTTTGAAATTTTTAAAATTGCAGGCCGATTGGAAAAATAAAGTAAAACGCGCCATTGCCTATCCGGCTTTTGTTGCGCTGGTGGCGATATCTATCTTAATTTTCAGTATTTGCCTGCTGGGACCGCAGGTGCTGTTCCTTCTCGGTGACATCGATCAGCGGGAAACGCCGCCCATGACGCAGTTTGTGCTATACCTGCTGCCACCGCTGGCCGAAGCGGCGGGATATTTTTTCGGCGCCCTGCTGCTCGGACTTCTCCTGGGACTTCTCAGCAAACGCGGACGCATCCTAATACTCAATATACTACTAAAAATCCCTAAAATAGGTCCGATTGCTCTCAAGATTAGTTTGTGGCAATTTTGCCAAATCCTACACATTGCTCTGAATGCCAAATTAAATTTCATGGAAGCTATGCAGCTGTCCATCACGTCAATGGCTTTCGAAAGCGTAAAAACCGAACTCATAAAAACGAAAAATCTAATTGCCGACGGCTATTCCATCGGCGAATCCTTCGCGAAAACGAAGTTCATGACCCACGAAATGCTGTCCGCCATATTCATGGGAGAGGAAAGTGGCGATTTATCCGCTAGTTTCAGCAGCATGAGCCATACACAGTATGAAGAAATTCTGCTCGACCTCAAGATGCTGGGACGGCAATTAAGCGTCGGATTGGCAATATTTACCGGATTCGTCCTCCTGCTCATCGTGTCCGGATTGCTATTTCCAATATACAGCTATGTGGAGGTCGCAGGAGCGTAAAAATATGTATGCACTTCTGGGAGAAAAATTCGTAAAAATATTCGCCGAAAACTGGAACAGCATTTCCATGAGCTACGACATTTTTTTGCGCGATCCACAGGAGATACGCCAACATAAAATCATCCTGGACGGATCAAATGTGGATTTTTCACTGGAACCACTGCACAATTGCAATATGCTGGACGCCTACAGCGCTCTGAAATGCCAGCAAAAAGCATCCTCTGCTGCAGAAAATATTTCTTTGCTGCCGCATTTGCCGCATCTCAATATTTTCAAAAAATCTGACTTTTTCATTCAAAAAAGCGTTCTTAAATGCGACTTTTTGGAAAAAATTGCCGCTAATACGGTATTTATTATGGAGAATATAATCGCCGCTTTCTGCCACAGCGTCACGGAAATTTGCGAAAAAACCTGGTGGATGTACGTGGCCGATCACCACTGCAGCGGTATCAGGATTGTGGCCGGAATCGGAGACGGCATTGTGCTCTCCCGCGTACTCTCGGATACGCTGGCGCAGAACGTCTCGGATTCCCTAGAATACACCATCAAGTATTTGAAAAGATTTGGCCTAAAAAATACCATAAAAATCATTGGCGCCCTGGACAATATCTTCCTTGAAAATCAAGAAATTATCCGCATCAAAGATGACGCCGAAACTATGCTGCTGAAGTTTCTGGCAACGACTCCCAATATTCGTCCAGCTCGTAGCGGCAGAAACTACTACCGAAGAATGCTGCAATCTAGTCATCGAAAAATTTTAATTCTTTTGGGAACCTCTATATTCATGGAAATAGTGTGGCTGGCTTATGGTTTTTTCAACTTGTGGAGAGAAAAACAAATCATCGCGGCACTGGCCAAAACACCGGCAAAAATCGTTCGGGACGCATCTTCAAGTTTTCAATTTAAAATAACTAGGGAAAATTTTTCGTCCATCGAGCAATTGGCGAAAATTTTAAAAAATGCCTCGCATCCGGCACATATTTTTCGTGCAGCGGCCGCCGTCATTAGGAAAAATAAAATCGCCGTTGAGCAAATCGTCCTGGAAAATAACAATTCCCTAAAAATAAAAACCACGCTGAACAAATCGCAATGGCATAGGATGCTGAAATCAAATCCTGAAGGCCTGTCCATAAGTCTGGAAAGAAATTTTCGCTCCGAATTCGACCGCCTGGACTCCGGTGACTCCTCAGATGAAAAAATTGGTGCCCTAATATGCATAAAAATGAAATAAAAATATTCGGCATGACCTGTGGAGCGCTCGCCCTGCTAATGATCGGCGTATGCAAAAACGCAGAACTCCGGGAAACCTTGGCCGAAAAAAAATCACTGCTGGTGATCGAAAATAATCTTAGGAAACTGGAAGTCGGCATTTCGCAATATGCTTTTGCGCCAATGGAATTACGGGAAATCGTTGCCGATTACGACCTCCGGAAACATATAAAATTCCTTGCACATCAAGCCGGCATCGAAACAATGCTAATGAAAAATAGTTTGGAAAAAAATAAACCGCTGCAGCAAAAATATTTTTACTCCAGCGAGATGGAAATACGATTTGCCACTTCCGACGAGCGTCACATTTACGATTTCATCAATGGAATTCGTAGTCATTTTGCGGTGGAGTTCAATGTCATTGAAATAACCAAAAAAAATATTGAAAATGCTTCTAATTTTCTGGTAAAAATCCGTAGTACATTGCATTGGTTCGAAAAAAATATGCTGCAATACGTGGCGAAATTGCCCAATGCTCAAAATATTACGGATTTTTCACCGATAAATTTATTCCCGTGTTCTCGCAAAATTCATCGCTTAAATTGCACCATCGAAAACGCCAAAGCGCTGGTGGATGACCTCTGGTTTTCGTCCGGTGGCGATATCGATGGAGCCAAAGTAAAAAAGATAAATTACAACTCCATTGACCTAGAGCACAATCACCGCCTCATTAACATCAAAATTGGCCTGGACTTTTTGGTGCCCGACACCGCGGAGAATTAAAAGGATCTGGTCGGGTAGCAAGGCAACGGCGAAAAAAAGTTTAGTTTATATGCAAAGTCCTTTATTATTATAACGAAAGGTGTATTGTAGACTAAAGGGGGAGGCTACCGCATAATGATAAATTCAACTTTAATGTTATTGAGTCAGTATAATAAAAATACGACACTAATGAATATTTGCACCGTAACCTGGATGTTCTATATGTTTTCTCAAGTAAATTTTCAGCTGACGTTTTTGGCAATAGCCAATTTAGTGGTGTTTTTGCTAATAACCATGGCGCTGCGAAAAATAAAAAATAAGTACGTGCATGGGGGAGGGGCGATCGCGTCCATATTACTGTACAGCATCTGCATTGATGTTGTCTGCTTCTATGTTTATCCGGAATTTGTTAGTAATCAAAGTCTAGGGGGCTACATCTGGAGCGGTATACTATTTAACTCCCAATACGTATTTTTAAATGCGCTATTGGTAACAGTTTTTATGTTCCTGGAAAAAATAAAACTCCGGATACAGGGAAATATTTTTCTCTCGAGGTCTTCCGCGTAGTTACGGCGAAGCCACTGCATAACGGATCTTTTTGGCCAATAACCTTATTTGCCTAGTAAAGGCTGTTTTCGGAACTGAATGGTCGAAGCGGTCGTATGTGGGAGTGGTTCTGTTCATTCACAGACCTTGACAGCATTTCCGCCATCTTGCTTGGCTATGTACATGAATTTATCTGCAATGGAGATGGCGTCATAGACTCCGAGATTTCCGTCAACGTCCACACAACAGACTCCAATGCTGACAGTGCAGCAGATGTCTTTAAAAGGCGAGTTTTCCACGTTTTTTTGAATCCTGGTTGCAATTTCCGATGCGACATTTTTCGTGACGTTATCCATAATAATGATAAATTCGTCGCCGCCGTATCTGGCGATGAGATCCGTCGAGCGTATGTATTTTTTTATGCTATTGGAAACATACTTCAGCATGGAATCCGCAAACGAATGGCCGTATTTATCGTTAACATGTTTGAATTTGTCGATGTCTATCATGAGTACTGCGGAATTGAAAAAATTTTTTCCCTTACTGCGGACATAATCTTCAAAAAACGATCTGTTGTATACCTCTGTGGTAGAATCCATTGCGGATATGTACATGCTTTTTTTCAATTTTTCCGTGAAGTTGTCGTATAGTTTTTTATATTTTATCATGGAGTTCAAGAGGCAAGCGGTGACGTCGGGATTGGCGGCCACATTAATCATGTCGGTACAGCCTATGTCGGAGGATATGACACTTTTGGCTTTTTCTTTGCAGTTTTTATCATAGGTAAGTACAATGGGCTTATAGCGATTAATTCTTTTGAGACGGAGGGTCGCGCAGCATTCACGAGTCTGATAGTGGCTTGCATTCACCAGAAACAAATCGCAGTCACTGACGTCATCTATGATGGGCCACGATTTCATTTTGACGATTTCTGTACGTTTCAAAATATTTTCGTGCAAAAAATCCACTTCCTCGTGAAAAAATGTAACGATTTTCTGGGAGCGTCGTTCGTTTAGGTAAACGCTATTCAGCAGATTATCGTCAAACATACCCTTCATTTTTGTTAAGACTTCAATTTTTCTGAGCAGGGCATAGCGACTGATATGGAGATCAATATAGTCATCGATACCCTCATTTGCGAACATTAGCGGAGTCGTCATGGATATTTTTTCCATAACGCCAACAATTGGAATTACGCCGCAAAGTTGTCTTAAAACAGAAAAAAAATCGGAAAATAATTTCGATTTCGACTGCGGTAACGATATTAAAACAATATCTATGGATTTGGTACCTACAATTCGGAGTGAATCCTCCAGAGATCTAGAAAATGATAACTGATTATAGGCGTTTTGCAATTCAGTTGATATTCTAAGAACGTCTAATTTACAATCGTTTATCACTAGGATTTTGGCTATCATCGTGTTTTTTCTCAATACATACCTGGACAGTTTCTATAAATCTATCAATAGAAATGGGTTTTATTAAGAATGCATCGAGATTTTTTAGCATATTTTTTTTATTTTCTTTATCATATATTGATAGTCCGATTATGGGCATGAATTTTGTAGCTTTTTCACATTGCATTTTATGTATTAATTTTTCAAGAAACGATTCTTCGGCGATTTCTACATTTATGACCATTAGGTCGCAGGGTTTTTCCTTAATTTGCAGCAGTCCTTCCAGCGGAGTTTTAGCGACACTCACATCGAATCCGCTAGCTATGAGAGTATCTTTATACAGACTACACTGTACAGCATTTTGTTCCATTAGCACCGCTGTTTTTTTAAATAGGGCTGTTTGCATTGTAGTTCTCCATAAAAACAAAACGCTTACATTAGAGAGCGATTTTATCTTAGCACTCAATTTATTAACAAATTATTACTAATATCGCTAGAGATGTCAGAAAAATAGCTAAACTGTTGGGTACTGCTAACGGTGGTCATGGGAGGGGGAAATTGAGACCATTGCCTAGCGGCTTTTTCTCGCCCTCGACTTTGTCAACATGTACAGCTAGTACACGGCGATTTTGCGCTATATTTTTCCTCGTTCTTGCGGGAAAAATCTCGTTAAGGGCAACGGTCTCAAATTATCCCCGCTAGTGAGTCAGCGGGGACAATAAAAAGGACGATCTCTAAAATACTGTACTACGACGCATGATCTGCGGTAATTTCAAGGAATTTTTTGTTCAATCCGCGGACTGCGACGAACCACAGCAGCAAAATCACCGAAAATATAACAGCGATTATTGAAGACAACTCCACCAGAGCGGATCCCACAAATATTACGTTGAGCAGTACGAACTGAATGAGCGCGCCGCCGGATTTTCCAGCTCGGCTACCGATTACATCGACGGCGGCCTTACCCTTGGATTTTAATTCGTCGTCCAGTGGGATGTAGCTCATTTCCTTTGTGGGATCGAAAAGCGAATATTTCACTCCTTTGGCCAAGACGTTTTGGATTAATCCCACGGAATTTATAACGCCCAGTACCGTAATTCCGCCAATGGACGCTACTATCGGTTCCAGTTGAGGTCTAAATATTATGAAAGCGAAAAAAATCAGACCAGTTACGAAGAAAGTAATAGGTGTTATCATTGCTCCAACGAACCAGCTGCATTTACGAAGTATATTTGCTCCGATGAGCATGAATAGTATGGTGGCAATTCCGGTATATATCTGGAGTCCTCCCATGAATGCGTTAAATTCGTTTTTGGTTGGGTACAGCAGCTTCGCCTGGTCCTTCCACATGACCTCCACCAAATTGATGCTTACGCCATAGCACACAACGAGAAGCACTATATAGCCTAGATAAGGGGACCGGAAAATGTATTTCATGCTGTCTCCCAGAGATAGCTTTTCTTTTTTCTTCGTTTTTTTGATTTCGTCAGGATTATAGTAGCGCGGATCCTTCAGCACGCAGTTGTTGAGCCAATAGTACAGTCCTATTATGACAAAGCAGGACACAATAACTGTGCCAATCAAGTAGGGGAGCGCGCCCCATTGATCTGCGCCGGATCCGCCTCCGCCTTTCACTTCTTTCAGGAATGTGCCTGAGATTATCAGCGCGCCGTTGGCCACGAATCCAAACATGGAATAAAAACGTTTGGACTCTTTCAGGGATGTGACGTCGTTGGCAAAGCGCCAAAACATCAGACTGACCATGGAGCTCCCCCACAATTCCGCCATTACGTAAAACGAAGAGAATGTCCAGCATCCCACAGGCTTGAGCAATCGAGAGATATATTTTATGGTAATATTAGGAAAATCCGTGTGCAAATGCTGATGATAAGGATATAATAGCGTCGCGAATAGTAAAAAATATCCCACGAAGAATGCGACAACTATATAAAAAACCGAGTCCTTCGAGAACATATTGGAAATTTTGGAGTATATTATCATAAACAGCACCGCCGACGGTAGCACAAACCATAATTTCAATGTAGGTATTGTTTCCGCTCCCATTGACGTGACTACTAACGAATCCTTCATGCCTCTCAGTATGCTGTAGTTAAATAAAATACACATCATCATAATGGCCATTGGAAGAAATTTTTTCAACTCGAAACCGTGTATTGGCCAGATCATTGATCTTAGCCCCGTAAGTTCCGTCTTCTCAGTTTTTTTATCATCACCCATAGTTATTTTCTCCGTAATTGAAAGCAGATGCAGATTATAGCTTGAACTCTTCAGAAATACAACGCAAAAAATATAAATTTCTATGGTCATAGAGACACACAAAATACATTTTTCAATAGGGTTCAGGTTAATCTTCTAGTATTTTGTTACATTAACTCGCTATCCAAAGAAGTCAAAATGTCAGAGGTTGGCTAGTCTAAAGGAGCATCAGCAGGACTTAGACAGCACCATTTTCAAGACATCGAGTTCTTCCAGAGTTTTTCCGGTGCCGAGTGCTACGCAGGACAATGGATCTTCCGCCATAGACACCGGCAATCCGGTTTTTACTCTTATAAGTTCGTCCAGTCGGTGTAGCATAGATCCTCCGCCGGTCATGATTATGCCCTTATCCACTATATCGGCGGACAACTCCGGCGGTGTATTTTCCAGGGCAAATTTTACTGTTTCCACAATGGCCGACACCGTTTCCACCAGACTATCCACTATGTGACCCTCGGATATTTTTATTTCTTTAGGTACACCATTTATGAGGTCGCGTCCTTTTATGGACATCATGCGCACGGCATTACTGGTGGGATGAATGGCGGCTCCTATTTCTTTTTTTATTTTTTCTGCGGTGGTGTCGCCGATGAGAAGATTATGATGCTTTCTTATGTAATTCACGATGGCCTCGTCCATTTTATCGCCGCCGACCCGTACGGAATTTCCGTAGACGATTCCTCCCAGCGAAAGCACGGCGACTTCGGTTGTGCCACCTCCGATGTCCACCACCATGGATCCGGTAGGTTCTGTGACCGGCAATCCTGCTCCGATGGCTGCGGCCATGGGCTCCTCGATCAGGAATACCCGACGAGCACCGGCTCCTTCGGCCGACTCCTGAATGGCTCTTCTTTCGACGGCCGTTGCCCCCCGCGGTATGCATATGACAATCTGCGGACTAACAAAACTTCTCCTGTTGTGTACTTTTCTTATGAAATATTTGATCATTTCTTCGGCAACATCAAAATCAGCGATGACGCCGTCCTTCAAAGGCCTTATGGCGGTAATGTTACCGGGGGTTCGACCCACCATCATTTTGGCCTCTTCCCCGACCGCCAACACATGCCTTTTTCCCCCGGATTCCGCAAGGGCAACCACCGAGGGCTCGTTTAGTAAAATGCCCTTTCCCCTCACATACACAAGAGTATTAGCTGTTCCAAGATCTATGCCAATATCGGATGAAAGCAACCCACGTAAGGCAGAAAACATGTTTTTACTCCACAATAATTTACAAAATACCTATTGCATCTTCTCTAGAATGTATATACTTTTTCTGCTATGTTCTCAAGGGTTCACTCCTTGAGAAATATGATTGTTTTGAAATATAGTTACATGAAAAAAATATTTGTTGGTCTTGTTTGTACGCTGATTTCTGGATGCGGCGGTAATGGTGGGCATCATAAAGCTGTCGGGCAGCCGGAAAACATCGAGGCTATTTCAAATGCAAAAGTGAAAAAAACAACGTCGGTGGAGGTATCGTTTGTGATGCCGCAGAATGATGCACCGCAAACCAACGCTCCGGAAGCTAATGTCACTCGCGATGAAAAAAAAACGACACCTCCGGCAAACTGCTGCTATGAAGAAGATCCACCGATTTCAGACGATGGTCTCCCCAGCATCTACGACGCCGTCGCTCTAAAACTGGCGGGACTCGGCAATGATGTCGATGAGGGATATGCGAGCTTTATTTGCACAAAATGGAAAAAATTAAGCGAAAATAGCTTGGGATTTATAAGAAGCTGGTCTCGAAAATATATCCTCCCGCTAATTGATGAATACCAGACGGTGTTTTATCCGTTTGGGGGACCGGACGTGTCTTGTCCGTTTAAATTTTTTCCGGACGCCCATACCTACATCCTGGTTGGACTGGAACCCATCGGAAATTTCCGCGACATAAGCAAAAATATTCGAAATCCGGAAATACACGGAGCCATGAAGCGAGCGTTCTCTTGGTTTTTGCAAAGGGGATTTTTTATAACTTCCGAGATGAACAAAACGTTGTCTTCCAAATTTCTTAACGGCACACTTTATCTTATTCTTCCACAATTGGCGCGCCTAGGATTCTACATCAGCAACATCGAAGACCTATCTATAGCATCGGATGGCCGAGAAGTTTCAAGGTCCACAGGCACAATAGATTGTGTAAAAATCACCTGCCAAAAAAGCACGGACGAAGCACCCAGATTCATATATTATGTGAGAGCAAATCTAGCGGAACAAAATCCCAAACTGGACAATCTTATAAACTTCATGAAAAACAGAACGTTTGTGACATTTCTCAAGAGCGCATCCTACGTTTTATATTGCCCTACGCTCGCTAAATTTAAAAAATTTTTGCTGACAAACTCGCAAGCCGTTTTGCAGGACGATACCGGCATACCATTTAATTCTTTCGATAAAAATTGGCAAAAGTACGCTTTTGGTATTTACAAAGGCCCTCTAATAGATCCATTCAAAAATTATAAGCAGCCGTCGATGATTGATTTCTACAAAAACAGCGATACCGTGAAAATACCATTTAAGATGGGTTATGGATTTTATCTGGCACAGCCAAGCTTGCTGTTGGCGGTGCGGAAGACGGCCGGAGCTTCCCAGTCTACCACCGATGACGTCGAAAAAATAATCGCTAGAAAGGCGGCGGCTAATTTGATATCGCAGTCGGTAGATTTTCCGAGCACTGGTAATAATCTACTGGGACAAAAAGCTGCTCCCGACGCCTCTCCTATACCTCCGGTTAGTGAGGAAGCGCTACGCCAACATATGGCAAAAATATTAACAACCGCGGAGATGAACTATTAGACTTTTCGTAAAGACATTGTCTTTTAGGTCTTTTTTACATCAGATCCGCAGCCAAGATTCTCACGTATATCAGGCATACTGCGATCTTGTGCAACGCTCTTTTTTCCAAGTCCTAAAAAATACCCGATTTTGCCTTAGGTCCATTGGAGACTCTTGGCTGACGAATCTTTTTAACCGAGAAATGGATTTTTTGGTGGACCAGGCGTCAAAAATATATGGTGTTTTTGATGTTAGAAGCGTTTGCGTGGCTGTTTCCGGTGGCTCCGACAGCCTTTCGCTGCTAATATTGGCACAGGCGTGGGGATATGCGAGGGACGTCAACATCGTGTGCGTCACGGTGGATCACGGATTGCGTTCGGAATCGGCGGAGGAGGCAATGTTTGTGCGCGAACTCTGTGGCCGCATTGGCGTGGAGCATCATATTCTGGAATGGAAAAATTCGCAGGGTATTCCCCACGGTAGGTTGGAAAATCTAGCACGGGAAGCACGCTACGATCTGCTAAAAAATTTCTGCCACGATTCTAGCATCAGTCTGATGCTTACGGGACATACCCAAAACGACCAGCTGGAGACATACGAAATGAGAAAAATGTCCGGCAGTTCGGACCTGGGATTGGCGGGCATGAGCAGAATTCGCTCCATTTCGGATAAATTGAAATTACTGCGTCCGCTGCTGATGATCTCCCGGCGGCAGTTGGAAAATTTTTTGATCGCCCAAAATATCCAGTGGAAAAAAGATCCGATGAACGAAGATAGTTCCTTTCTCAGAGTCGCTCTGCGAAAACAAATTATGTCCTACGACGACGAAAAAATGCGAACCACCCTCGGGGAAATGCAACGGCTGAGAAAAATAAGACACGAGCTGGAAGTCAATGCCGTTGATTTTCTGAGAAATAAAGTGGTTTTTTCAGATTTTGGCTACGCATCGCTGCACTGCGACGCTCTAGAAGCGGAAACATCGGCGGTGCAGCGGGAAATTATTCGGAGGGTAATCTGGAACGTCGGCGGAAAAAAATACGCTCCCAGCATCAGCGAAGAAATAATGTTGCAGATTTGGACCGGAAAAATTAATACCATTGGACGCTGTCTCCTGAAAATCAAAAAAAATATAATCTACCTGCTGCGCGAAAATCGAGGAAATAATCCGTCATTTGTGCTTTTGGGTCCGCGCCGCGCCGTATTCGACAATAGACTGGTGCTGGAATCAGAAGATGATTTGTCCGACTGTAAAGCGTCATGGTATCGGGAAAAAGAAATTTCCTGCCTGCGTGATATTTGTCGAAATATAGGATTGCCTTGTATTTATCGAAATAATAAAATCGTTTTTGTGTATGGAATTTTTTGCGACAGCCAAATGAAAATTAGCGCTTATTTTGTCCAAAAAGTTAATTTATTTGATGTGTTTTTATAAACTTAGGATGCGATTAGTGAACAAAAATCATAAAAACGTTGTTATATGGATTGCGGTAGCATGTTTTTTTTATTTGTTATTTCAGTCATTTAATGTTGGAAAGACAAATATTAGCAACATTTCCTATTCGGATTTTATTTCCGATGTTGAAAACGGGAAGGTAAACAGCGTAGTCATTCGCGGCTTCAGCATAGAGGGCACCACCGGTGACGGGAAATTTTTCTCAACCCATAATCCCAATGACCATGCGTTGGTGGATCGGCTTTTGGCGAAGAAAATTAAAGTTACATCTATACCGGGCGAAGAAAACACAACGCTATTGCATTTTATTTTCAGTGGACTGCTGCCGTTGTTAATTTTGGTTGGCGTATGGTTTTTTTTCATGCGTCAGCTACAATCCGGAGGCAATAAGGCTCTTGGATTTGGAAAATCCAAGGCGAAGTTGCTGAACGAAAAATCCACGAAGATCACCTTTAATGACGTTGCCGGCATAGATGAAGCAAAATCTGAACTGGAGGAAATTGTTGATTTTTTAAAGGATCCGAATAAATTCAAGCGACTGGGAGGGAAAATTCCCCGTGGTGTACTGCTGGTTGGTCCTCCGGGGACCGGAAAGACTTTGCTGGCGCGTGCCATTGCCGGTGAAGCCAATGTGCCATTTTTCAGCATATCCGGCTCAGAATTTGTGGAAATGTTTGTGGGCGTTGGCGCAAGTCGCGTACGAGACATGTTTGATCAGGGGAAGAAAAACGCTCCCTGCATAATTTTCATAGACGAAATTGACGCCGTTGGACGTCACCGCGGTTTCGGACTCGGTGGCGGAAGTGACGAGCGGGAACAAACCCTAAATCAGCTGCTGGTGGAAATGGACGGCTTCGAAGAAAATAATGGAGTCATTATAATATCTGCCACCAACAGACCGGACGTTCTGGATCCGGCTCTGCTGCGCCCCGGACGCTTTGATCGTCAAGTGGTGGTGCCGGCTCCGGATCTCAGTGGTAGGGATAAAATTCTGCGGGTTCATCTGAAAAAAGTTCCCCTCTCTGCCGATGTGGATCCGTTGATTTTGGCCCGGGGCACTCCGGGATTCTCCGGCGCAGATCTGGCAAATCTCGTGAATGAGGCCGCCCTGCTGGCAGCACGACGGGAAAAACGCGTCGTGAGCATGGACGAACTCGAGGAAGCAAAAGATAAAGTCATGATGGGGGCAGAACGCCGCTCCATGGTGATGACCGATGAGGAAAAAAAACTTACGGCCTACCATGAAGCCGGTCATGCCATTGTGGCCCTCAATATCTCGGAATCCGATCCCATCCACAAGGCAACAATTATTCCCCGCGGAAGAGCTCTGGGAATGGTCATGCGACTGCCGGTGAACGATAGAATCTCCGTGTCAAGAGTAAAATTGGAGGCCGATCTCTCGGTGGCAGCCGGAGGCAGAATCGCAGAAGAAATGATTTTCGGTAAAGAAAAAATTACCACCGGCGCATCATCCGATATAGAACAGGTCACAAGAATCGCCAGACTCATGGTGGTGGAATGGGGCATGAGCGATAAGCTGGGCTTCCTCTCCTACGCCGACGAAAGAGCTCAGGAAGTGTTCCTGGGACACTCAACCATGGGTAATAAAAATCTGTCCACGGAAACCTCAAAAATAATTGATAACGAAATAAGATCCATCGTCGATAGAACCTATAAACGCGCCGAAACCATACTGAAAAATAATACAATACCGCTGAAACTGTTGGCAGAAGGACTCCTGGAACATGAAACTCTGTCCGGCGAGGACATCAATAAAATAGTCGGCGGTGAAAAAATCCAAAGATTAAAAAAAGAAGAAGTTCCCAAGTCTTCAAAAAAATTAAAAATGCCAACCCCGGACGTAAATCCCGAGGAACCTAAACACCGGCGCTCTCGAAAAAAAGAACAAAATTCGTCGGAAAAAATTGGCCCATGAATGATAAACAGCCGATTATAAATTTATGTGTCGCCATTAACCTGAAAAAAAATAGATTGGACAAGTTTTTGGCTTCACAATTGCAGGATCTGTCCCGGAGCAAAATTCAGTCCCTAATAGAATTGGGCGACGTGGCCGTAAATGGCGCGATTGTGCAAAATACTAGCTATTTGTTGAAAATTCACGACGAAATCTCCGTCTTTTCTTTCCTCGTACCGGAAACTTGTCGGTTGGATCCGGACAAAAACGTAAATTTTACCGTTCTCTACGAAGACGACGACCTGGTGGTGGTGAACAAACCCGCCGGACTAGTGGTGCATCCCGGAGCCGGAAATCGCCATCATACGCTGGCCAACGGATTGGCATACCACTGCGAACTCTCTTCCGGCAGCGATGAGTGTAGACCCGGCATCGTGCACCGACTGGATAAGGACACTAGCGGTATTCTCGTGGTCGCTAAAAATGATTTTGTCCACGAAAATTTGGCGGAGCAATTCAAAATCCATTCCATAAAAAGAAAATATGTGTGCTTTTGCTATTCCGTCATCAATCCCAAAAATGGAAAAATCGAAACCATGATGACACGGGATAAAAATAATCGCCTAAGAATGGCCGTTTCTCAAAATTACGGAAAATTAGCCATTTCCACATACAAAACTATCCGAATATTTACAAATTTTGCCTCAAAGGTGGAATGTGAACTGCATACCGGACGCACACATCAAATTCGACTGCAAATGAGCTATATCGGACATTCGCTCATAGGAGATGCAACCTATAAAACAAAAAATTATCACCTGCCTAAGGAAATCGACGCCTACGTGCGGAATTTCCCTCGACAGGCGCTGCATGCCTACCTCTTGGAATTCACTCACCCGAGATCACGGCAGCTAATGCACTTCGAATCGGAATTGCCGGAAGACCTTCGCCAGCTGGAAAATATTTTGGGAAACAATTTCTCGCTTTAAAAAATTTTTTATCTTTATTAAGCTCTTGTTTATCCAGCTTTAATACGTTATAGCTAAATATGTTTGGTTTTTAAATTATAGTATATAAATGCCACGATTTTTTTTTCAAGGAAGATACTGGATTCTATTTTTTCTATTCTTGGCTGCAATTTATACATTTGCTAAATTTTGGGGCGCCAATCCCCAGGAGCCAGAATTTCCCAAAGTTGTGGAAACGGAAACCGTAGCCAAAAGCCAAATAAAACACGAAATCAATTTAATTGGAATAGTTCGTCCCAAGCGATATTGTACTTTGGCCGCTAAAACCAGTGGCACAGTGGACACATTGATTCCTGCAGGATCCGTACTAAAAAAAAATGATATTATTGCAAAAATTGAAAATCTAGATATCGAAAAGGCATATAACTTATCGGCGTCCGCAGAGCACATCGCAAGAGATCAATATGAAAGAATGTTGCAGCTGGTCAAAAAAGGAATAAGCTCGAAAAAAGAAGCGGAAGACGCTCATCGGTGTCTAATCGAGGCGGAAAAAGATCTGGTAAAAGCGAGAACTGATCTGGAAAACACCCTGGTAAAAGCACCTTTTGACGGAATTTTGGGAGCATACAAAATAAAAGATGGAGAACAGGTGGCCGAAGGTCATATTTTAGCGGGTTTTTATAATCGCCAACAACTTCTCGTTGAATTTGAAATTCCAGACCAGTATATTCTAAAAATTAATCCCGGTCAGGTCATTTCGATAAATGGACAATCGCTTCGGCTAACCCACGTTCAAAAAGCCATTGATGAAGAAACTAACATGTGTCCGGCCAGTGTTGAATTGGAGGGCGGCGATAATTTCGTGATGGGCGAATCCATCGATGTCACGTTGGTTGTGGAAGAAAAACAAAATATCATTGCAATTCCCGGCAGCGCAATTTTCATTAAAAATAATAAAAACTCCGTATATGTCGTAGAAAATGGAAAAATCGTCGCTCGGGAAGTGCAGCTCGGCATTCGGAATAAAGAAAAAATCGAAGTATTGTCTGGTTTGGAAGAAAAGGATGAGCTGGTTACCATAGGTCAGGACCGGCTTTCGGAAGAAATGAAAATTGAAGTTGCCTCCAAATCTAAAATTGCAAAAACAGACCAGATGGCGGAAGTCCAAAAAACAGAAGCGATATTCCAATGAATTTCACATCGTTTTTTATCAAAAATCCTGTTTTCGCCATTGTTTTGAACACAATGCTTGTGGTTGTGGGAATTTTGAGTTTCGGTTCACTACATATTCGGGAATATCCCCAAATAGAAATTCCCATGGTTATTGTTTCAGCCATGTATCAAAATGCGTCGCCGGAAGTCATAGAGTCCGCCATAACTAATGTTCTGGAAGATGAATTGGCCGGAGTTGAAGGAGTAGATACCGTTGCCTCCTGGTCATCATCTGGGAATTCAACCATTAGCTTGAAATTTCTCGAAAATACTTCCATGGATAAGGCGATTGCTTCCGTAAGAGATGCCCTGAACAAGGCAAGAGATCGATTGCCACGTGAAGTCAAAGAACCGGCAATTTATCGCAACAACGGACGCAAGACCTGGATGCCGTTTATGCTTCTTGCACTCGAATCGGAAACGATGAATTCTCTGGAATTAAACCATTTTGCGAATATGATGATTAAAAATACACTTCGCAGCCTAGACGGAGTTTCTTCGGTGAGCGTTTGGGGAGAAGAATATGTGGTTAAAGTCAATGTCGACCATAAAAAACTCCATATGTTTGGAATTAATGTGGATGAAATATGCAGAGCCATCGGCGAAGAAAATATTTTTAGACCGCTTGGAAAGGTCAGGAATGTTACGTCGGCAACTTTAGAATCAGAGTTGAAAAGTATAGAAGATTTTGAAAATATCATCGTGAAACACCAAAACTTTTCATATGCAAAAAATAAAAAACGCGCAATATTTTTGAAAGATATAGCCGCCATTGAACTATCGTCGGATGATAAAAATTCCCGATCTCGGATTAACGGAAAAAAAGCAACATTCATCGCAATTGAGTTGGCTTCTGATGCAAATCCCATTGAAGTGTCGAATCTTGTTCAAAAAGAAATCAAAAAATTAGAAAAAGAAATGACGGCAAAAGTTTCATTTAGCACGATACTGGATAATGCAGAATTTGTTCGAAATTCCATAAAAAATATAGCACAAGCAATCACCGAAGCAATTTTGTTAGTTTTAATTGTTGTTTTCATTTTTTTGAAAAGTGTGCGCGCAATTTTTGTCCCCATTATGACGATTCCGGTTTCTCTTGTGGGAATGATTTTGTTTCTAAAAATATTTGGATTTTCCATCAATATTATGACGCTTTTGGGAGTTGCTTTGGCCATAGGTCTTGTGGTGGATGATGCGATTGTTGTGCTGGAAAATATATCAAGACACATCGAAAATGGTATGTCGAAAATCGAAGCTTCATTGAAAGGAGCAAAAGAAATTGGTCCGGCAATTGTGGCCATGACCTTGACGATCGTCAGCGTTTACATGCCCTTCGTTTTTGTCGGAGGAACCATTGGACACTTGTTCATTGAATTCGCCGTTGCGTTGGCGGGGAGCGTTCTTATCTCCGGACTTGTCGCGTTGACATTGTCGCCGTTGATGTGCTCTGTTCTCTTGGAATATAAGGAATCGCGTTTTCTCCTCCATAAAGGGGAGTTTTTCCGTAGATTTACAGAAAAATATAATATCTTTTTAGCCCAAATGCTGCCCCAGAAAAAAATTGCTCTTGCAGTTACATTGTGTTCGCTAATTGCTACGGGGATGTTTTTAGCAACGCTCTCGAAGGAAACTGCTCCCAAAGAAGACCGTGGAATTGTTCAGGTTTACATTCCAACCCTCTATGGAAAAGATGCTAATTATTACGAAAATCAAGGTTCAAAAATAAGCAGTTTTCTCCGGGAAATGAAAGAAATTAAGTACTATATTAATTTTACTACTGAAAATAACGGTTTTTTGTTTCTTCCATTGATTGAGAAAACAAAGCGTCAGCGATCTGCTCAGGATATCGTGGCGGATTTGTCAAAAAAAGTACAAAATTTCCCCTCGCAGGATGTTTATGTTTGGAGCGAAGATTCCAATTTGCCAGGAATTTCCGGTAGCGAAAGATCTTCTCGCATAGCAATAGTAATTGCCACCAATGGAACCTATCAGGATCTATATGAAAATCTCGAAAAGGTAAAAAATGAGCTTTTAAAAAATCCGATTTTTGAAAATCCAACCCATAACCTAAATTTCAATAATTTTGTTTACAAAATTCACATCGATGCCCATAAAGTATCAAAACTCGGAATTACAAAAGGACAGATTTCCAGCACACTGGAGGTGTTTTTTAGCGGAAATCGTAATTTCACATTCCACAAAGACGGTATTCCCTATAGGGTTTTCATCGATAGCTCGGAGAAACCATGGGATTTATCTGGAATTTATATTACCAACGCTAGCGGCCAAAAAATTTCCATGGCTACCATTGCAAAAATGGTTTTGTCAACGGAGCCAAGTGAATTTTATCATCGTAACCAAATGAGATCGGCGGAGCTGAGCTTCGATCTTTCCCGGAACGCCGATTTCTGCGAAACACTGGACAAAGCAATGAAAATTCTCGATGACAATCTTCCCCAATCCTATAAAAAAATCCCAATTGGAGTAGCAGAATTTATTGATAATTTTCCCAAGACAATGCTATTGCTTTTCTTTCTGGCGATTGTTTTTGTTTTCGCTATTTTGTCGCTTCAATTTAATAATTTTAAGGATTCGTTTTTGGTGCTTTTGACGATTCCATTTGCCTGTTTCGGTGCGCTATTTAGTATTTGGATTACGGGAATTTCGTTAAATATTTATACTTTTGTTGGTCTTGTAACTCTCATTGGTCTTATTACGAAACACGGTATTTTAATTGTGGAGTTTACAAACCAACTCATGGCGGAAGGAGAATCTGTGGCGAGTGCTGTTCGACGGGCTGCCACTATTCGCTTGAGACCAATTTTGATAACAACTGGAGCCATGTTTTTCGGAGCAATTCCGTTGGTTATCTCCGGAGATTATGGATGCGAATCTCGCGGCTGCATTGGCATTATTTTAACCGGCGGACTCTTTTTCGGAACAATTTTTGTTCTTACAATATTTCCAATACTGTGTAACTTTTTCAAGAACGGCCGTAGTACTTTATTTTGTAAAAAATAGTCTTTTTTCCTCGCTACAGCAAAAGAAATCTCATGGGACAACGGTTTCCGATGGCGAGTTTTTCCTTTTCGAAAATTTTATTTGAATATTTTTTTTCTTTTAACGAAAACTTCAATGTTTTGCGCTATAACTTATAAAGTACTTATGGCGCAGCATCGGGGAGTTTTTACATGGTATCAACAGAAGCTGTTTGCTGGCATAGTTTGTTTTATATTTTATGGAGCTGATTATGAAAAATTTTTCTTTTGTGCTTTACACGACGTTGTCAATATTATTTGTGGTCTCCGTTACCGACGTTTCTGCTGCGCCACTGACCCAGGAGGAAATTGATAAGGAAGTGGAAAAACGAGAGCCCGCCAATTGGGGCGCCATGACAAACAAAGAACGGCTAAGTTGGAAACAAAAAATAATAAAAGAAATTAAAGAAGAACATGAAAAAGCCGAGGAAGAAGCTAAAAAGAAAGAAGCCGAAGAAGCGGCGGCCAAAAAAGATGAAAAAAAGCCAGAAGACAAAAACACTGCCGATAAAACAAAGAGCGATGCTTCAAAATCAAAGGAAAGCTCCGCTGCCGATGGCAAAACGGAAGATGGCGATGAATTGGAAGAACTGAAAAAATGCAAATGCGTAAAAAGATATATTGAATTATCGACCAAACATGCCTACAACAGTTTTAGCAATCACCATTGGATTGCGTTTTTGACCGAGTCCGCCGCAGAAAAAATGCAATATTTTAGACGACGTATACGAAAAGGACGGCACCGCTTCGACGCCTAATACCGGCTCCAAGGTTTAGCCATTGCAGTCCTGCTGATTGTTGTTACAGAAGGTGTTACGGCAGCCATCGGGATGATTTGAAACGAGACTCGTCACCAGATAGGCCGCTAGGTGATAGTTCGCAAATGCTAATTGCAAGCTTTTACTTCCAGCATTTTTTTTATTTTTTTTAATTTTGCTGATAGGCAGTTCGGCGAAATTTTCTGCAGATACGCGTCGATGCCGCCGTTTTTTTCCACGGAGCGCACAGCATTGGTGGACAATCGAATTCTTAACTGCGTTCCAAGAATTTCACTCGAAAAAGACACATTCTGCAAATTCGGCATGAATCTACGCTTTGTTCTGTTATTTGCGTGGCTAACATGATTACCGTAGAGTATTTTTTTTCCCGTAAGAGTACAAACCTTAGACATATCACTATTCCCATTAACAATGTAGAGCTTATACATGGTTGCGCTCGAAAAGTCAAGATATCCGTGATTTTTGTTTTTGCAATATATCATCTTTAGAATTTATTCGAAAGTGCTTATAATCGCATCAATTAATTATGGTGATGAACACATGACATGGATGGGCACAACAATTCTTTCGGTTCGCAAGGGAAATCAGGTGGTAATGGCCGGCGATGGCCAGGTCACTATGGGCAGCGTTATTGTCAAGGGCAACGTGCGCAAAGTGCGCTTTTCGAATTCCAAGAATGTCCTGATTGGCTATGCGGGAGCGACCGCCGACGCCATAACTCTGTATGAGCGTTTGGAAACAAAGCTGGATGCATATCCGGGACAGCTGCAGCGGGCCTGCGTGGAATTGGCTAAGGAGTGGCGAACAGACAAAAGCCTCCGCAAGTTGGAGGCCATGATCGCCACCGCCGATAAGACTATGTCGCTGATTGTCTCGGGATCCGGCGACGTTCTGGAGCCACAGGACGGAATCATAGGCATTGGCTCCGGCGGAAATTATGCGGTTGCGGCAGCAAGAGCGCTAATTAACGAAAATCACTCCGCGGAAGAGATCGTACGAAGATCCATGCAGATAGCAGCGGAGTTATGCATATACACTAACTCATCCATTATTCTGGAAAAAATAGATACGGAGAACATAAAATGACGCATTTATCTTTAACACCGGCTCGGATAGTTTCGGAACTTGATCGTTTTATCGTTGGCCATAAGGACGCCAAGAAGGCCGTGGCTGTGGCTCTGCGTAATCGCTGGAGACGTCAGCAGGTGCCGGATCCACTGCGGGACGAAATATCTCCCAAAAATATTTTGCTGATCGGTCCCACCGGAGTTGGAAAAACCGAAATCGCTCGTCGATTAGCTCGCCTCGTGGGAGCGCCGTTCATAAAAGTGGAGGCTACTAAATTCACGGAGGTCGGATACGTCGGCCGGGACGTCGAACAAATGATTCGTGATCTCGTCGAAATCGCCGTTTCCGATATGAAGGAAAAACAAATCCAAATGGTAAACGAACAGGCCCAACAAAAAGTCGAGGAAAAAATAGTGGAAATCCTCGTGGGAGAAAATGCCGCTCCGGAAACTAAAGAAAAATTCCGAAAAATGCTGCGGGCAGGACATCTGGATAATAAAGAAATAGAAGTAAATGTGATGGATAATTCCTCCGGTCAGGCGTTCGATATTCCCGGTGTTCCCGGCGCCCAAATTGGTATGCTGAATCTGTCGGACATGATGAGCAATGCCTTCGGCATAAGCAAAACTAAAAAGCGCTCCATGACCGTTAAAGAAGCTCAAACCGCTCTGATGGGCGAAGAAAGCGAAAAATTGGTGGATCGCGACAAAATCATAAAAGAAGCCATGACCATCGTCGAACAAAATGGCATCGTGTTCATTGATGAAATTGACAAAGTATGCGCCCGAAATACTTCCGGAGCCGACGTCAGCCGCGAAGGCGTGCAGCGAGACCTTCTGCCTCTGATCGAAGGCTGTTCCGTGAACACAAAATACGGTACCATTAAAACAGATCACATATTATTTATCGCTTCCGGAGCATTTCACATTTCAAAACCGTCGGACCTGCTGCCGGAACTCCAGGGGCGATTGCCAATACGCGTCGAACTGAAATATCTGACACAGGAAGACTTCGTGAAAATCCTCAAGGATACCGAAAGTAGTCTGATTAAACAATATAAAGCTCTGCTGAAAATAGAAGGAGTAAATCTAAACTTTACCGACGAAAGTATCGAAAAAATCGCAGAACTCGCTGTAATTGTCAATCGACAACTGCAAAATATAGGCGCTCGGCGACTCTATACGGTGATAGAAAAATTGCTGGAAGACATAAGCTTTTGCGCCGATCAAAAAAGCGGAGAAGAAATAATCATCGATACCCAATACGTGGAAGATAAAGTCGGAAGCCTTGCGGCTCAGCAGGATCTGTCAATGTACATACTGTAGACGACTTATCCGCTACCTTACACCCTACGGATTGAATAATGAAAATTAAGCTCGAAAGCGTTAACGAAAGATAACTGGATTTTTTTTCAGGAATGATCCGAAGAAATAAGAGACTGTTGCCTAATGAGGTTTTTCTTGCAAGAGCGAGGAAAAACGTAGCGTAAAACCGCAGTGTACTGCCTGCACATGAGGATCTGAACAACGAATTTGACGAAGTCGATGGCGAGAAAAATCCCATTAGGTAACATTCTCAATAACCGCCAAAGAACCTATGGTTTTTAATACCTCCGTTATGTTTTTCTCGAAGTATTTTCCGTATGTCATAAAACCATGAACAATTCCCGGCAAAATTTCGTGATGGACTAGGATATTAGCTTTTCTTAATTTTTGGGCGAATTCTAGTTGTGCGTCCAATAGCACATCACAGCCGGCAGAAATAAGTACGGTTGGCGGAAAAATCGCTGCATTTTCCTCGTATAATGGATAAATAAATTTATTGCCATTAAAGGTAGGATCATCATATTCTGCTCCGGTGTACTGGTATATATAGTTTTTTGTCCATTCTTTTGTTAATCCGTAGCCGTACTCAAAGAGTTCGAAAGATTTGGATTCCAAATTGCTGGACAATACCGGATAAAATAAAATTTGTGCCGTTGGTCGTTTGGCGTACTTGATTTCGGCTAGCTTTAGGCAAAGAGCCGCGCATAAATTGCCTCCGACACTATCTCCGCACAAGATGATATTTTCATTGTAATTTTCGGAGCTCCACTTATAGGCATTCAAAACATCGTTCAATGGAGCGGGAAATTTATATTCCGGAGAAAGTCTATAGTCAACAGAAATCACTTTTATGGACCATGCATTTGCTATTTTTCTGCTTAGGTTGTCATGGGTTTCGATGCTACCTTGTACCCAGCCTCCGCCATGCACCAGTAATATTGTTGCGTGGGCAGATAGTTTTTGGGGAGTATAGATGCGAACTCTAATTTTATGATTATCCTCCGTATTTACATTAATATCCTCGGTCTGGGCAATTGATTCCGGGAAAGAATTGTTGTCGAGGAAAAATTTATCGGCTATTTTTCTCCTCAGGATCATTGCGTGAAGATTGAAAGATACGATATCCAAGAATTTTAATTGTGTGTGGGAGATTTTGTCCGAAAGCTTTAATTGATCTACGATTTGCCGGGAAGCATCCGGTAGTGATGTATTATATTCGTGGGGGGTATGGTCAAGATCTGAGTCTTCGATTTGTTTGAGAGCGAAGTCAAGACATTCCCGAGCACCAACGTCGGTTTCGGTCGTTAGCCAGAATTTTTTTGTTGCCATCATGACATTTTTCAATTGATGCGGAGAAAGATGATAATCTTTCAGAGCATTGGCCCTGAAATTGAAATCAACATATTCCGAACGACAGAAATTTTGCATTTCCGACCAGAGAATTTCGGCTTCCGGAGCGGGTATAGCTTCTTTTTGGCGAAGCAAAACAATCACCCAATTGACAAAAAAATTTCGGCATTCTCGGGGGATATTTTTTAATTTTTGTTTTAAAAAAGAATTCAGATTGGTAATTGGTTCGCCGCTGTATTCGGACAACCTAAGCATTCTGCCGATTTCTTTGGGGAATTTGTACTTTTTCATTAATTTTTGTGGATCATCCGAGGAGAATTTCAGTAGCATACAGAGTCGCTCTGTTGGATTCATGCTCCGGAGGAATCCCAATTGCCTACAGGTCTCCAGTGGATTGCAATTCAGCTGGAACAGCGCATTTAGCGATGGCATCATGGGAGAAATTATTCGGTAGCTATCATCGGAGGTGAGTATTTTCAGCATTTCGGCCAGTACTCGTTCGCTGGACAAAATGCCCAGATTGTCTTTTAGTAAATTTATGATTTTCAAATAATCGTCATTGATTTTGTATTCTCCATAGAGGGCCACAAAGCGAAAATAGCGGAGGATCCTTAGGAAATCTTCTTTTATTCTGGCGGATGGTTCTCCGATAAAGCGAATATTTTTTTCAGCTATGTCATTTAGGCCATTGTGATAATCGAAGATGCGTCCGTTTTTATCCAGGTAGATGGCGTTTATGGTGAAATCCCGCCGTCGCGAGTCCAGCAGGAAGGATTTTGTAAATTTCACTCGAGCCTTTCGACCGAAAGTCTCTATGTCGCTGCGGAGCGTTGTTATTTCATAAGCTTTTTTGTTACATATGAGAGTTACCGTTCCGTAGTCGATGCCGGTTGGAATAACGTTCAGGTCGTTGGTGCCGCTAAAGATATCGATTATTTCTGCGGGAGATGCCGTTGTTGCTATGTCTATGTCCGAGATGGCGATTCCCATCAGGTAATTGCGTACCGCTCCGCCAACTAGACGCGCTTTCGCACCGCGGGATTCCATCTGCTCCAGTATGTCTACGACATCCTTCGTTAGCAGTGATTCAAGATCCTCCCGGAGAAAATCTTTTTCGAAATTATCTTTTTTATAAAAGGCCATGTAAAAAAGTCTACTATTTATGTATTCTGAATACGCTTGAAACTAACTACAGGAATAGGATAGAATGAAAAACGACATTAGTAAAATGGAATTTGAAGATGCCATAAAAGAATTAGAAAATATTGTAAAAATACTTGAAGAAGGAAGATCGACTCTTAAAGAATCGGTGGCGTTGTATGAGCGTGGTACTGTGCTAAAGAAACACTGCGATGGCATATTAGAATCAACACAATTGAAGATTAATCAAATATCTTCCGATAGGGATGGAAATATATCCGGGGAAGAAATGGATGTTACCGTATAGTTTTTTTTTCGGGAGGAAAAATGGTGGCTATTCTGATTTCTGCGTTTTTGATGGTTCTGAAGTATGCATTTGATTTTATGGTGTATGTTGTCATTGCGGATGTGGTGCTGAGTTGGTTGATTTTTGCACGGGTGCTGGATAATAGAAATCAATTTTTATGGTCACTGATAGGTGGTATTAATAAATTGGCCAATATTGTTCTGGATCCCATACGAAAAAAAATTCCCGCAAGTTTAGTCTCTCCCATGGATCTTTCTCCATTTTTTCTACTGCTGTTGTTGGTTTTTTTCAATCACGTTATTAATGGCGTAGTGAGAAAATTATTATAGGCGGGAGAAAAGTATAATGACGGCTATTGTAATCAATGGAAAAAAAATAGCGCAGGAGCTATGTGAATCCGTAGCTGCCAAAATCGAGAAGTCCGGAGGTGTAATTCCGAGCATTGTGCTAATAAATGCCAATACTGATCCGGCAAGCGAGATTTACATTTCCAAAAAAGTTCAGTTAGCGGAATCCGTTGGCATAAGATCCAGGGTACATAAGTTTAAAAGCGGTGTAAGCACCGATGAAATCGCCGATTTAATAAAGAAACTTAACGCTGACGCCGATGTTCACGGCATACTACTGCAGTCACCTCTGGGAAAAGGGCTAAATTTCAGGGGGCTGGTGGATCTAATTGATCCCTGCAAAGATGTGGATGGTCTCACCACCATAAATCAGGGAAAGTTGTTTACCGGTGAACCGGGAGTTGTGCCGTGCACTTCTTTGGGAATCTTGCATCTTATTGGCAGTGTGCGGCAGGACATGGCCGGAGCGCATGCGGTGGTGCTGGGACGATCCTCCATTGTGGGAAAACCGACGTCGCAGCTGCTGCTGAACGAGAATTTCAGTGTAACCCTGCTGCATTCCCGCTCCAAAAACGCTGCGGAAATATGTCGTAGGGCGGACATTGTAGTCAGTGCCGTCGGCAAACCAAAATATGTTACGCGGGATTTTATAAAACCAGGGGCAATTGTCATCGATGTCGGCATAAATAGAGTGGAAATCGACGGAGTTAAAAGAATAGTCGGCGACGTAGATTTTGATGCGGTCTCTGAAATTGCCGCCGCCATATCTCCGGTGCCCAATGGAGTCGGACCAATGACTGTGGCCTATCTGATGTACAATACAATGCAGCTGTCACCTGTGGGCAGGACCTAAAGTAAGCCGGTGCAACTGAGTCATCCTTTCGATCCAGTTTTTGATGATAATTCGGCGGTCTTAATATTAGGAACATTTCCTTCAATAAAATCGCGGGAATGCGGTTTTTTTTATGGCCATCCCCAAAATAGATTCTGGAAAATAATTGCTCATGTCACGAACGCCGATTCCGTTCCCTCAACAATTGCCGACAAAAAGCAGATGCTTCTCGCAAACGGAATCGCCCTCGCCGACGTGCTGCAGAGCTGTGAAATCGAAGCCTCCAGCGACAGCAGCATAAAAAATATTGTTCCGGCAGATTTGGCCAAAATATTGCGTAATTCTAACATCGATCGCATCTATGCCAACGGAAAAAAAGCCCATCAATTATTTATGAAATATTTTTACCAAGATATCGGGCAGAAGATCGTAAAACTCCCGTCCAGCAGTCCTGCCAATGCCCAATATAGTCTGGAAAAATTAATTCTAGAATGGAAAAAAATAATCACATAAAATACCATTCAGGAAAATTTGGCGTAATCCGGAGATCTCCGGCATTCTAAGCTTTTGCGTTGTTGCAAATGAATAGGACCATCAGAAGCTGCTTTCTCTGTTAATTTGGTAATTTTGTTGCTATAATTAGCCTGAATTTAGAAAAATATATAACGGGCATAATTATGTATATCGAAAAATCTAAAGTACCACCATCGTTCGCGTCAATTGTGGATTCCATATGGGAAAAACTCCCGAATAAGCCGGAATACATTGGCATTTTTTATGATTGGAGCAAAGTGGTGGGAAGCTATTACTCCTCCATATCGGCTCCCCATAAAGTTCTGACATCCGGTAAGAAAAAAAACCTATTTCTGAAGGTAAAAAAAGGATACTCTCTGGAAATTCAGTATGCAATTCCTCATATTTTGGATCTAGTACATAAATTTTTGGGAAAAGTATACTTCTCCGGCATAAAAATTATGCAATCGGATTAAAGCTGGCGCAAGTTAATCGAAAATTAAGAAGTCTTTGTTCTAATGGTTGGAGTAGAGACCGGATGGAATTTTTAGTTATCTTGGAAAATAAAATGGAGCTTTTTAAAAAAAGAATAAAATCGTGTTTGGGAAAAATTCCGCCGGCGGAAGTAGGAACAATTTTTGGTCATTTTCGAGTATTTTTATTTTTCATATTTACATTGCTGCTGGTCGTTTGCAGCAGCCCGTCTAAATACGTCGCGGCAGATGACTTATCTCCGGAAGAGTCCTATGTTTCCAGCGATACAGAAGATGACACCGAAGAATCCTTTGCGGGAAATCTGGCAAAATTGCAGTTTCCGGACGAATTTAAATTGGAGGAAGTCGTTTTAGGTCAAGATAACGCGCCCGTAACGCTGGTAATGTATACGTCGTTTAGCTGCCCCCACTGCCGAAAGTTTCACCTGGAGGAATTTCCAAAATTCAAGAAACGCTACGTTGATACCGGAAAGGTAAAGGTGTACCTGAGAAGCTATCTTGACGATCTGGGAGCCCTCGAGTCGGCCACGCTCGTCAGATGCCTGTGCGGACAATCCATCAATGAAATTACCAAAATCTATCACTATATTTTCTCACAACAGCCCAAATGGTTGAAATCAGAGGATCCTCGAGAATTTTTGAAAAAAATCTTCAGAACACAAAAATATGCTCCGGAAGACATCGATAAATGCATTGAAAACCAAAGAGTACTGGCGGGATTAATGAAAGAACAGCAGAGAGCCATGCACGAATTCAAATTAATATCGATGCCGGCCTTTATCGTTAACGGAAAAATACATCAGGGAATGATAACTTGCCAAAAATTAGCTGATATGTGTGGAGTGAATTAGATCACATGCCAAATATAGAACAAATTTTAATAATTGTTTTTTTCTTGACGACCATTGTTGCTATCTTGGGGATGCTTTTTTGCAAAAAGAAGATTCTTCAACTCTCGCTGAAAATTGATGCTCTGCTGGCGGGAATTAACCAGTTGAAAAATATTCCCTACGAAAACACCGAGACAATGTCTGCTTCCGACGACGTCACCCAAAATGATATTGTCGTCGTTGATGAACAAAAAAATCAACCTAGCAGCGAAAACGATGCACTAGACGGCGATGACGAATCCGAATACTTTTTTATCCATCAGTTGGAAAAATATTTCGCGATAAATATTGCGGGAATCGTTGGAATTGCCGCAATTACCGCCGGTATTATATTTTTATTGGTGTCCGCCGCCACAGCGCTGAACGCCATCGGACGCTTTCTACTGACATGCGCCTCCTCGCTGGTAATTTACGGAGTTAATTATTTTTACATAGATAAAAAAGAATGGAGCCGTGTTTATGCATGGCTGGAAAGCATCAGCGGAGTTATGTTATTGACCGGATGCGTGATATCAGCGAGTGTGCCATCCATGAAATTTTGCTCTAATGGCCTGGCCTCCAGCCTTGTGATATTTAGTATTTTTATGAATATGGCCATTGGTTTAAAAAGTAAAGTACAGGCGTCGGCTTGTATACACACGGTGTTCGGTTTGGTGGCCATGCGCATGATTCCTTTTTCATATGCATCATTTGTGCTTACTTCGACCATTGCCGCAATTGGTCTTTTCATGGCCCTGAATGAATACAAATGGAACATGCACCTTGTTTTAACCACTCTACTTTACACCCTGATACATTTTTTCTGGGCAAGGGCATTTGCATTTGCGCCATTTCCTTCTCTTGTGGCCTGCACCATTGTGGGGATAATTTCGCTTGCCATTCATTACCAAAGAAGCTATGAAACGCCTCCCTGTGACGCCATATCGCTAACGGTGCGACTTATTCTCTGGACTTGCCTCGTCATCAATTTATCAATTCATTTGATTAATCCAGTGGATATAATTTTTCTTCTGGCAGGCGCCGGAATGGCCTATGCCGTTTCCACATATGCTCTGAAAAATAATAGCATATGGCTGCACATCTGCGACAAAATTGTTTCTTTTGTCTTCCTTATGATCGCCTGCTTTAGGCTGTCAGCCTACGGTGTTGAAATCCCCAAGATAATGCTGCTGGCGATATCGGTGGCCACGGTTTTTTTGTATTTCCTATCTTTGGTGGGGGAAAAATATATTTTTCGCATAGTAAATCTGTTTGTTCTTGGAGGATATGGGCTATTAGCGGCGTATAATCTAGGAATATGTTTTGGGGCAGAACATCAGATATCGCTGGAGTTTATTTATGCGTTTGCTTTGCATTCCGTTCTGTTGTATGGATTGTATCCATTTTTGGAAAAAAATGCGACCCATAAACAGGTGTCTTTTGGCCTAGGTAAACGATTTTTGACATTTTTAGCGCTGCCATTGTGTCTAGTTTCAATGGTTTGGGTATACATAGCGTTTTACCTTATGCCTCACAATCTGGTTTTATCTTTGGTGGCCATTATTTCATGCTGCTATGTGGTGGTTTTGCGTCACCGAACAGACGATTACATTACGAATTGCTTGTCCCTATTGGCGATTTTTACCGGTGGTTTCATCTGCATCTACAAAATCTACAACCATGCGCACACGCCACTGTTATACAATGTCCGAGTATTGCTATTTGCCCTAATTGTGGCGATCTGGGACCTTTATTTTAGTATTCGCAGAAAAAATAAAACGTTGTTGCCCAATAGCAAAAAATATTCGCCGGGAAATGCTCTAAACGATGATCGCCTTCGGACATGGCCGCCGATATTACTTTTGTGGCTGACACTGATCGTAAGCATCTACTCCTATATAAAAAATGTAAATCCAGTAGGAATTGGAATCGGTTGGCTATTTATATCGTTGCTAATCTGCCCCATGAGAAATTATTTTAGACAAACAGCGCAAAAAAATCCTGATTCCCCGGAAGCATTGGCCACGAAAATCTCCCCCGATTCAAACGCAATGCCGCTGGAAATTGCTCATGGCGCAGACTTCTCGGAGAATTATGAAAAAGAAACACAGCCACTGGAAACCTCGCGCGAAGCCGCCACGTACTCTTCAAACTCCAGGACCCAAACCGTAGATCCCACAACAAAAATACCTCCGAATGTAATTTATGAACAATTCATGTATCTCGGATTAGCGGGAATATTGTTGTCTTTGATAAGGTTTTTTGGGTGGGATATCGGCAATGAAGCCATCGTCTTTGCTAAAATGAAATCACGAATATTGGCGGAATTATTTCTGCTGGGTACCACTGCCTACTGGATAAAAAACGAAAATCAAAACAATGGAAAACAAGCTAATCTGTTGCTGGAAGCTCTTCTGCTTTTAGGAATTATCTGCGTAATGCGCGAGACGTCGCTGACATGTCAAATGCTGATTTGGCCACTGATGGCCTTCGGCTGCTATTTTGCAGCGCTCCGAGCAGTATACATTCATAGAATCCGATTATATTCCTATTTTTTCTATTTCTTCTCGTTGTTTCATATGGCATTTATCACCTGTTTCTACGGTCAGGAATTATCTTCGAAGCTGGGCAATAGATTTCTTATCGTAAATATATTGGCCATATCAATGTTAGCAGGATTCATGGTGTTTGCTCTCGAAAAACAACGGAGATTCGAACGCATATTAATTCCGATCTCCATGAAATGGCTGCTAAAATTTCGTGAAATAATTATCAAATATTATGTTGAAGCTTTGTTGTATCCGCTGCTAATCGCAATTGCGCTTTTTATATATAACAGTTTCTCCCATGTTTTGTTGTCGTTTTTATGGCTGGTGGAGTGTTTTGCGCTATTCGTCATTGGCATACATCTAAAAAATCCAGGATTTAGAAATGCATCCATAATCTTTGCGGGATCAATATGTCTAAGAGTAATATTTTACGACTTGTATGGCGAAGATTTCCTAACTAAAGCTCTGGTATTTTTGGGAATCGGTTTGATTTTAATGACCGTAAATCTTATGCGTCCTCCAAAAATCGCTGATAAATGAGAGTCTGCTTCGTCTACCATTAGGTGGCAATCGCATTTTTACGATTTTTAGGCAAAACATTTTCGCCGTGACAAAAGAAAATTGTCCCAAACATTGTTTTATTCATTATTTTTTTATTTTTATTTGATAAAATTATCAATAAATGAGAAAATTATGCCTAGAATATTATATACCATGATCATATCATTATTTTTCGCGCTCGAAATAGAGGCGATTCCCATAGATACGCCGGAAGTTAACTATACGGGCGAAGGAACGTTTGCCATCAAATGTCCCGACGGCTGGGGCTACAGAACTTTTCGCGGAGATAACGGACTGATAGCAGTGCTATGGCCGGCCGAGTCTACTTTTAACGCAGCCGGAACGGCCATTTTTGTATTTATGCAAAATTCTGGCAGACCGCTCCCGGAAATTCCATGTAATATAAATTTATTTACGGAAAAATGTACAAAAGCGAATTTTCATTTTGTCTCAAAGCAAGATATTAATGATCCAACGAAATCTCTAAACGAAAAATACTTCACAGGGAAATGCGGAAAAACGATGATTCTGTTCGAAGAAATTATTCGAGAATACACGCTTATTTTTGCGTTCATTTCTGATGGCTATGTCACAAAAAATCAACTGGCGGATGTTAAAGAAGCCGTTGCCAACTACAGGGTAGAGCTGGAAGAATATATAAAAATGATAGATAGCCTCAATAACGAAGAAGCCGAAAGCAAAAGCGATACTAAAGAAACCGAAAGCGATACTTAGGAATTCAGGGACCATGGCATAGACCGCTACCCGACTGATCCCTCCTATTTTCATGTCTCGTCTATTTTATCACTTGTCTTCTTCGGCTTCTTCTTTATCGAAGCTCTTTTCTTTAGTTAAGCTAGTGGTAATGAGTTCTAGGTCTCCATCCAGGTATTTTCTTTTGGACGGAAACGGCGTCCCCTGCTCTTCGATACCATCTTCTGTAGAACTAGATATTTTTTCGTATTCACGTTTTCTTTTGATTGGAGTCGACGGGGCATGCGCTTCGGTAATATTTTTTAGATGATTATTAACTATTTTTTCATCTTCATCTTCATCTTCATCATCATCATCGGAATTTTCTTCTTTGATCAAGCCTACAGCGATACGGCTTTCCATAATTTTTTCCATAACCTCCAATATATTTTCCTGATTTCCAGTAGCTCGTAATTCATTCACAACCGATTCATTTTTCCAATTCTCTCTTGCCTGCGCTTTTGCCTGCATTTGTTCTGCTTTTTCCTGTTGATTATTTTTATAATAGGAATAGCTTAACATAATTAAAGCGGCAGTTTCCCATTTTGCAGGTATTGCACCGTATTCTAAAGTGTCTTCTAGGCCATCGCTAATGGAAGACATAGACTCCAGATAAAATAATTTTTCCAAGCATTCCTGTGCTCTCCCGTGATCTTTTGAGGAGACCAGGGCTATTCCAGACATATAAATCATCTCGAGCAATTCATGGAGGAATAATTTATTGGTCAAAAGCTTACTATTATTATGTCGTTCATATGGAGTGCAAAATAATTCATAAAGAGCTATTTTTTGCGAAGGATCTTTGGTGAATCTAAAGAGTACTATAAGCATTTCGGTAATTGCGCGGGGGCTGCATACTAAAGATTGTAGTGCTCTGAAAAGATATTGGCCCTCAATCCCAAGAGTTGGACTTAGGTTACTATACAGTAATTGCACCTCCTCTCTTCCGCTGGCCACCATAGCGGCGTCCATGGTACTGGTCATTTCTGTTTTTGGCTGTTTTTCTGACAGGTATTTATTTAATTTCCGGTGTCGTTCAGCATAGAATATTGATTTTCCTTGATTTTTTAATTTTTCATATGATTCAGCCAGTATTCCATAAATTTGGGGATAAAATTTTTCATAGGTTTGAAGCTGCGATCCCGAAAGATTATTGTCATGTCCCAATGCATATTCTATGTATTCCACTGCTTTTTTATAATTTTTGGCATTATGGTATTTATATCCAGCAAATATAATTGCTTCTTTTTCGTAATTTTCCAATTTGTAATTTTTTTCATTGGACTGTATAAACGCATCCATGGACTTTTCATTAATTGACACCAGGAAATTTACGGCCTCATTATTATTTCCCAAATGATGGTGGGTTACTCCGAGATACATCCAGATTCTGATCAGGTCGTTGGGCGCAAGGTAATGGCACAGTCCTTTATTTTCGAGAGTCTTCAATGGGGTTAATAGTGAACCAAGAATAGTTATATTTCCATGCAGATAAACAGGGTCGTCAACATTCTTACAAATTTCTACCTTCTTCAAAAATACTTTAGCTGCTTCGTCGGGATTTCTATTGGTGAAACTTAATATTGCCATTGTGAGATCGACCTGCGCTTTGGTCAGCTCAGGATTTTTCGTTGGATTTACAAATTGAATATTTAAGTTGTTAAAATAAGGTAAATAATCGTGGGTGCAGCATTCCGCGGAGTTTGAGCATATACAAAACATCGTAATAGAAGTTATTATTGAACAACAATTTTTTACCATTAATATTCTCCTTTTATATAAAGCAACTATGTCATTATAGAGATGTATTTTAAAAATATCTGCCACAATTATAATTAACATTAAAATAATGTCAATATTATCGGAGCAAAAAACATTTGTTTTTATGTTATAAGAGTCATGGAGAAGACTGCGGTTTTTAGAGTGTGTTGGAAAACAGAGCAAGAGGCCAATAGGTATATAAAAGAGCGGGAAAAATTGCTTTGTTGGGATAGCAGACGGTAGCCAGAGGCATACCGTCTGTGAATATAGGAGCGGAACCATTGCACTATAGACAGTTTCTTATCGATTACTCATGACAGGTTTTAGAGGTTTATTTCCTTTTTCGATGTTGATAACTGCTTTCATTCTATCTATTTGTGTAGCCAGGGGATAGTCTTGGCCTCCGCCATAGACTCCGACAATGGAATAATTGTTGCCATTTTTGTATATAATGGGGGATCCGCTGTCGCTGGGACCGTAGAAACGCGCATAGTCGTCGGGCGTGAAACCATCGGACCAAATGGAAGGTTGGGTTCTTTTTTTCAGATTCCATCCGGCGTGAAAGTTCAGCGGGGAAGGGGAAGGAAGAGTGCCGTAGCCAATGGTAAAGCAAGTTTTATTTGTTGGAATTGCCTGCATATTTTCCAAAGAGCCTAAATTAGCGCCATTCAGTGCCATTATTTTTCTTTTTAAAACGAGGATCGCGAAGTCTTCAAACAAATTTCCTTCTTTTTCTTTAACATATGATTTGAAAAGATAGCATTTTTCTACGGGAATGCTACTGCTGTTACAGCTGTTTCCCCAGACATTTAGGTGATCTGCGTCCACATCGGGAGTAAACCACATATAATTCGAAAGTGGATTTCCTCCTTTTATATGATTAGAAACGTATATGCCGGAGGACGTTCCCGCAACAGTTTTTATGAGATCCGCGTAGAGAGAGACATATTTTTGGTAATCGGAGTTGGCGGTGTTGGTCCAGGAGGGATGGTTATGGGCGACGGTCAACACGATTTTTCCCACAAGATTTTCCGGCATTTCATTCCAGTTGACCAGCGTTCCTGTTCCGGTGTAGGTACCGCCGATCTCGACTCTGCCCACGAATTTTGCCACCTGCTGGTAGAGAGGTCCTTGTCGAACTTCTCGGGCGAAGCGGAGCATATTGCTAATGCTATCACAGAGGTTATTGCCGCCGTATTTAGTTTTCATGGCCATGGTGAATTTGTCATTGTGCTGCGATGTTCTACTTTTGGCTGAGGCATCTGCAGATGATTTGACGTCCATTTCCAGGGATGGTCCCACGTCGGTAACGGAGCTATTTTTAATTACCGGAATCGGGGATTGCTTTACAGGTGTCGCGGCTATTACGTCCACAACTTTACCAAATGACATACATATACAACACAAAAGAATTAAATGTTTATTCATAACAAGTCTCCTATTGTGATGCCAATAGACAAATGGTACATCAAAAAAGTTAACAAATTATTAATTTTAAGGAAATTTTGCAAAAAAAATACGCGAATGACAACAAATAAACAAAAAAAGTTAAAAATTTATTTCTAAAATGAGACTACTGCCTGGGAGAGTAGGGAGGATCATAAATGTTAGCCATTAGGCAACAGTCTCTAAAAGGCTCTGCTAATTAAGTACATGCCCAAACACCAGGAGAGGGCATGAATATGGAATAAAATAATTAGTGATGAGATTCTGCATTAGACGCAGTTGATTGCCTTTTGTCACGATAATACAGTATTAACATTATTATTAGCATTAACACATGAGGACAAGAGAGGAAAATTATATCTAGAGCGCTAATACTTCCTAGCAATCCGTGCCTATAGGTAGCGAATAAAGCAAATAAAAAAATGGACGCGAGAAAAAGAATAATACCGGTCTTCTTCATAACCGGAGAATTTCCTGCTGGTTTATTGATTTTTCTCTCTATATACTTATAGTACAAAAAGTTTGCCAAAAAAATAGGAGCTATACAATAAATCAAAAAGCATGTTTTTAAAATTAATCCATCGGGAAAGATTAGCATCGTAACATTGAAAACTACGGAAATTAGATACAATATTGCAGCTTCCAGATACATTTTTCTGTAGGCAAACCAGAAGACGCCCACAAAAAACGCAGCAAAATTGAACGAAATCACTTTTCCAGAATTTATTTTATTTAGTATCCATAAATAATAGGAGTCATTTCTAGATAATGCTTCTTTGTTGCAGCTTACATGAGGTCTTATGGATTTTTGATAATCATTTAACGTTTTTTCATTTAGGTTAAATCGTCTAGAGTGCGATGCTACCAAACCCCACAGCGAC
>JAITQS010000022.1 GCA_031288795.1 Holosporaceae bacterium
CCGCAGCAAATCCTCCTGAGCCGTCATTCCGCCCTGTGAGGCGGTAAACACCACTATGGGCTTTTCGAGCAGTTTCGGATGCCTGTAACACGCGCTTTTTTTGGAGGCTTTCGACATGACGTGCGGCTGTGGCGCGGACGCGGTTTGGTTACGTTCAGTCGGTTCGGCGTCGAAAGGTTTCTTCGTGATCAAATACTTGACGAGACAGGCGATTTCCCTGACGGCGGATATTTTGAACCCCTGTTTTTTCAGCGCTGAACGCCTTTTGAGATATTCGGGAAAAGTAATTTCGCCGCGCGCCATCTGGTATATGAACTTTTGGATTAAATTTTCAAATACTATCTCGTTGAATAGGTGCCAAGAAATTTCTATACCTTGCTCTTTGAGCTGGGAATGCATATCCAGATACTCGGGGAATGTCCTTTTATCATCTCTGACCTGTTTTATGAAAGTCGGCACAAATTTATCCAGTATCATGCTCTCATATTGATAATCAGGTATTTTGAGACCCCACTCTTCGAAGTTGCGTCTTTTTTTATCGAAGGGAAACGATTTTGTTTTGGGGTTAAAAATCTCTGTGCGAAGCCAATATTCGAAGGGGTTTTCGCCCCAGTAAACGGTCAGAATTCTGGGATAAGGTCGCTCGATTTTCTCGTCAAAATCGCTTGTAAATGCTTCCTGAGGCATTCCTGATCGCGTCCAGGCCAATTTCACTTCATCTGCCCGGTCCGTCGGATCTGGAAACCTTTTGAATCCATATTTTTTTACCAAAAGACTGAAAATTGATCCGACATGACTATGCGAGAGTAATTCATCGTAATCTTTGCCCAATTTACTTGGAGCGTCTG
Source organism: Holosporaceae bacterium (assembly GCA_031288795.1). GTDB lineage: Bacteria > Pseudomonadota > Alphaproteobacteria > UBA3830 > UBA3830 > BNWE01. Next base: position 849 of record JAITQS010000022.1, read on the forward strand.
TTACGAACTCGTCTATCTGCGTCAACGCCAGCCATTCCTCGAAAAAATCAATCGAAGCCGGACACTTTTTCGCCAAAAAATAAGCTGGCGTAAGCATCCATGAATCAGTAACTTCTGGAATATCCAGATTCATCGATATAAAAAGATCTCTCTTTGTAAAATATCTTTCCTTGACACCGCCTACGAGAATAAAGGGCAGAATTGGCTGTGATAAATCGCTTAAAATTTCGATCAACGGATAAACACTATGTTCATAATAAGAGCTTTCGACCGAATAAACGAGATAATCGCCATCAATTAAAGATTTCAACGTTTTCAAACAGATGTACGGTGCCCAATAGTTATGCCAGATACCTTTTCTCTTCGTTAAAATTCGATCGATATTTTTTTTAAAAACCGGGTCAAAATCAGCGGGAGAATAACTTTGAACTTCATCCGCACCGCCAATGATTTTTGCTGTGGTAGTGTTAATGGTTTGCGAAGGAATTCGAGGATTTTCTCCAGTAAAGTTGACAAAAACTTTCATAACGTCGTCTCCTGAATTGTGAATAATATTATATTACATAATAACTATAAATTACCATATAACATCTATTGGACTGTAACTTTGGCGCCGTCAATACTCCGAAATACGACGCACTACTCACCATTAATTACATAAGCACCGCTATTCATATGAATTTGTGATAATTCCCATTCGTTGCCGGTGAAAGGTGGAAGATACGGACTGGGTTTATATAATTTTTGATCGTACATCACGATACGAAATTTTTCAGGCAAAACCGGTAAATAATCCCTTTTATCCGTATTGCTTTCAAAGCCTACTCGAATATAGTATTTTTCTACTCCCAATTTCTCTAAGATTTCCGATATTCTGAAATATTGCGAAGACATTATCAGCATTGCGTCCAAATTTACCATATATTCCTTTATTTTTTCAGGAGGTTGTATTTTCAAACCCAAAACATCTATCTCACCCCATTTTTCAGGATTGCCGTCGAAATTCACCGCTACGTTTCCCACATTTAGCATGCCCTCGGGCAAAAATTTAATATTGGTTTCAGTCATGCCGTACGTAGCTATTTTTAACTGTCCCGTCGAAATACCTTTTTCGAACTGTTGGTGTTCTTCAAAACTGGCCAGATGATACAACATAGTCAGGAACCAATCCGCGTTTTCTCTCAGGAAATCTGCGCCTATCCGATATTTTACCTCGAAATCCGCCTGATATCCTTCATAAAACCTCATAATGGAACGATATCGTTCCTGTAGTTTGATATCTTCGTCCGTTTCCTCCCATGTTCCAGATAACCGCTCTTCCACTTCCCGTACGATCTTCCAAATTTCCTCCGGAGTATTTTGAATGCGCTGTATTTTGGTAGTGTATCTTTGGTTAGCTATTCCACGAGTATACATTTCGCAAAGGCTTATAAATCTTTTTTCCATGGGATCGTAAGTTTTCCGCGGAAGTAAATAAATATTATTAAGATTCCAATTTTCATAGAGCATGGCAATATACATAGCATTCACTAATACCACGGGAAGACCGGATACAATAGGTAATATATCCACACCTGTCCCGCAGGAAACGAAAAATCTGCATGTCGACGCGAGATATAAATCCATAAATTCCGTTCTGTAAAGGTTGGCGTAGTCTATTATTCTTTCGTTTTCCAACTGAACTATCTCATTTGTCAACGAACCCATTCTAAAAACTGTATAACCTTTTTCAGCCAACATTTCCATCGACTTATAGTACAAAGAAACCGGTGTGTTCCTGATTTCCCATACAGACATCGTTTGCGGAGTTGCGTCACCGAAGGCCTTATAGGCGTTATCTCTGGCCATAAAACAAATATGTGGAATACACGGGTCAATTTTCATCCTCTCGAACTCTGATTTGGCCCTGGCGATATCGTTCTCATTCCATTTAGGAAAAAAACCTTTCCAATCAGAACGAAGAGGTGAGATGCTGGCGAAATGTAAGGTCGAATACTTCATGTGATCTTTCCAATAAAAACTCGCAAAAACAAAAGGGATGTATAAAAATGGCGAAATAACCGCCGTTTGTTTCCAAATATCCAACAAGGTAACGTTAGCGCAAAAAAATTTGCTTACGTTTAATATGCGGGGATGAGCCAATATAATTACATTATCGTCTTCTCCCAGAGCATTCAGAACAGTCATATCCATGTGCGTGTTGCCGATGTTTTCCGTGAAAAGAGAAGCAAATATGAAATTAACCACGCCATGCCATTCACGCGCAAAAATATATAACTCTCTTCCCAGTAATAAAGCTCGTAAAAAACAAATTTCGCGCTGTTTAATAGATTTTTCTATCGAGTATACGGAGCGCTCCAGCGCTGCGAAAAGCTCGTCCCTAAACTCTTTCGCCGGGATTTTATCCTTTGTTTCACAGAAACGGCATGTGAAAGGAACATTGTCATTTTCGGCCGGAGGCGTGATCTTTCCATATTTACCGCACTTTGGGCACCTGAAATATAAATTGTGACTAAGGATTTGCAGTTTTAAATCCAAGCAACTCCTGTCGCTTGTAAATATAGGATTTTCGCGGCCCCTGTTTTTTATTTTTCGCCATGATATGCGAATCCATTGGGAAAAATCTATCATTTTTTTGAAAAATGTCATCGTTTTCTCGCTCCTCTCAAAATATACCTCATATAAAATTCACGTGTGCTCCAGGGTACTTTAATTCCCATAAATATCGGTTTATCTCATCCATTCTGCACCCTACGCGGCAAACCGACATGTCCAAGCAGTTTTCCGCCCATAAAAGTTTCGTTTTACGCTCTTCACTCAGCCAGATTTCGGAAAAAGATTTTTCGTAAAGGTTGCCGTAGAAAAACTTGTCCTCACCAATATGATTGAAACAGCCCCACACATTGGCGGCGGAATCGACATACGCCCAGAATGGCAGGGCAAGACATCTGTCGTAGGGCCGCGTTTTTTCGTCCCATTTTTTCATGGCGTTGGCACGAAAAAATAT
>JAITQS010000039.1 GCA_031288795.1 Holosporaceae bacterium
GCTGAAACGGAAGTGGACCGACTTCGCTCCCTCCGGGCCTTCCAAAAAATCAAAAACCGTGGTACCTTCTTCAAAAATGGCCTCCGGCGGCGGTGGCGGATCTTCGACACAACCTCCGGATGGTGATGGGAAACCAGCGGTTGCCATTGCCGAATCCGCGTCGGCCGCCAACAAAACCGCCAGAGTCGCTCAATTCGAGAAGGCTGGAGAAGCAGTTGCAAAACTAACTCCATATGGAAGATCTGGTGGAGGGCATCATATAGATATGAAGAGTGCATTTAAATCTCATCCTCTGTATGATTACAGAACAGCGCTGTGTCTTAGCAATGAAGAAATGACTAGGTTGGGAATAATTCATGAATTAGCAAATAAAACTCAACGCCAGATGTGCGAAACTTTGATAAAAGAAGGAAAACCTATAACTCGACGGGCATTAATGAACATATCAGTTGAAGCTCTTGTTGCTGGAGGTGCTGATAGACAATTGGCCAGAGATATAGTAGCAAGATCTTGGTGGGATCTAAAAGGAAAAGGTGTTAGAATGCCTACCGATATGCCGTGGGGAAGGAAAAAATGAGAGAAAAAATAGATATAATTTATAATTTTGGAAAGAATGTGATCATAGCTGCCAGAGATATGACTATAAAAGAAAAATTCGAAATAGTAAATGGAAGTTCTAACGCTCCGTTATATATCAAATTGCACGAAGAATTGGCAAGTTTTAATAGTGAACAAAAAAAGATTATTCAAAAACTAATGATTACTTCCATAGATGGAGCGATAAACAATTTTTTATGGATGATGGAGCAAAATAACGACAAATATGCTTTTGTTGCAAAATGTAAAAATGGAGAACAATTCGATATAGAGCAAGAAAGCGACGGATTATGCATGGGACAATGGGTATTTATTGACGAGTACAGCAAATATAATACTGTAGATGAAATTTTAGAAACCGGAAAAATAGGAAAAAAAACGAAATCAGAATGATTTTTTGTTGGCCAAGGGCTTGGTGGGGGCGAAAAAAAGTGGAATTGGCACCGCGGAATTCGTCGCTCGAACGATGGCTTCGGTGTTGGTGGATAACGCCTTACCTGCCATGGGTCGAGGAATACAACTGCTGGATGAGTTTTCTGGCGGCGCATTGTCTACGGTGCTGCACTACGTCGATCCCAAAACCCATGGAACTGCGACCCGGAGATTTTTGAGGGATACCTGCGGATTTTCGCAGGAATTTTCCCAGAACGTCGGCGATGTCGTCCAATATGGTGAAGAAATTTCAGCGCTTGTCTTGACTTTCGGCGCCGGAAGTGCTAAAAAAGCAATCGCAACTGCAGCTAGAACCTGAGAAACATCCGTTACCGTTGCTAAATCCGCCGCCACCATTGCCGAATCCGCGTCGGCCGCCAACAAAACCGCCAGAGTCGCTCAATTCGAGAAGGCTGCAGTCGATGTCGTTGGCAAAAATTCGACACTGGGAATCGTCAAAGAGCAAGAAATAGTTCGAAGGGCACTATTAGCTCCGACCGAGTGGAACGGCCAATTTAAGTTAGTGAGAAAAATACAACCTGTAGCTTCGGAGAATGAGTTTGCTTCCAGAGTATATTGCCGAGAAGTTGTATTTAAAGATCCAAAAAGTGGGCAAATGTTCAGAGCTTTTCAACGAAACGACATCGATCCGAATTATATAGTGAAGAGTGGGGATTATGCAGGACGTAGCAATTTAGAGTTAATGTCTAAAGGATTAGCACCGCACACTAATGCAGGAGAGTCAGTAATTATTCATCACATGGGACAAAGTGCTTATGGACCTTTCGTTGAAGTAACTAAAACTACTCATAAACCACTATTCCATAATCAGTTTGGTTACAGACAACCCCATCCTACTGCGCCAGTAATTAGGCCAGAGTTTGATCCAATTAGACAAGCGTATTGGAAAGCATATGCAAAGTCATTTAAATAGATTAGTCAAAAGAAGTGTTCGACTAGAAAAAAACAATATAATATTTGTTAATAAAATTCCTGCCGAATGCTTTAATACCATATCTGATAAACTCTGTATCGTTTTACCGTATGATTTTGTTGAAATAAACAAAATTGCCAGTTATACAGGATTCCCGACAATGCAATTTTTTGATTTTTATGCCGACGATCTGGATAACATAAATGGCATCATCAAAAACAACCTCGAGCTTCGTAAAGAGTTTGCATATTATTCGAACAGTAAATCCGACATGTCGCATATTTTAGTATTATCCGACGACGACGGCGGCAGCGTGTTTATGATTACGCAGGATTCTCCGGAAAAACCAACGCCAATAATATGGTGCGACGCCGGAGATATGTATCACTATTCCATAAATGGCGTTTTTCCACATTCCCACGACGAATGGCCATCGTTTACGGATTTTTTTGAATATCTTGTGCAAAAAGAAGAAGAGGAATTATTGGAAAAACAATAACTATGTTCGTTTATGGCTTTTCATCTTCTGGAGCCCCTTGGATTCGAGGCTTGAAAATTCTTTAACGCCAATTAACGAACAGGGTTAATAGCAAATCCCATTTTGGATTGTCCAAATGGCTTCTCGAACACGCTCTATGGCAGCCGCTGCCAGGCAGGCAATGGCTAGTCGATGATGAGATTTGGCATAAATAAGCGACACCATCCGCGCCAGCAAATCCGAAACAATCCGCGAGGCCACCGTCAAAATTGGCCACCGCCGCGCCAACGGCCGAAATATCCGGGCCAAAGTCCAGGGCGTCCGGCGTTCCCGGGGAGCCGAGGGAGCTTTCTGCCCGGGAAAGGATGGCGCTTTT
>JAITQS010000053.1 GCA_031288795.1 Holosporaceae bacterium
CAGAACGGTACTAGGCAACATAATATTTATGCCTCCTAGTAACAATAATAACAATAAATTTTTCTTCATTTTTTTCTCCTATTTTTAAACAGTTAACGAACAAATCCCAAAAATATTTATAGTTGAGGAATATTGCAAAAATTATTTTAAGCAAAAACTCCAACAGATATTTTTTGGACTCCAATAGATATTAAGTTGATTAAGTTAAAAAAATATTAATATGCAAAAAAAATACTGGCAAGAATTAATTTGCCCAATAATCTAATATAAACTAGATGTATGGTCTCATATTGTGGAGTCGCCGCGCGTTAATAGGGTGCTAGAAACAACATCAGAGCGTCATTACTGATTTTTTATCGCAAGCCAGGAAGCCGCTGCAGCTAAGCGGGTCTCAAAAAGTTTTTCGCTAATTAGAGATGACGTTTGGCATGAGTAGTTTAACGAAGATCGTTCGGTGGTTTCGGACACTGCCGCCCAAGAAAGCCCCGGGACTTTCCAAATTTAATCCGCAGGATAGCACGGTGAAGATCTTCTTATTTTTCCATAACTTGGGTTAGCAATCTAATATCCTCGGCCAGATTACTATCGGATTCGATGCTTTTTTCTATTCTCTTTACGGCGTGTAGTATTGTTGTGTGGTCTTTACCGCCGAAAATTTTTCCGATTTCCGGCAGAGAGAGCGTCGTTAATTTTTTCGACAGATACATGGCTACTTGTCGTGGTAGGGTCACCTGCCGAATTCGTCGCGCAGACGACATGTCGCTCAGTCTTATGGCGTAGTGGGCGGCAACTTTTTTCTGGATTTCCTCCACGGTTATTTTTTTTTCACTGACCCGCAGGAGATCCGAAAGGACGTCGCGGGCGCTATCCACGGTTACTTCTCTTCCCACGAGTACGGCACTGGCGGCTATTCTATTAAGCGCTCCCTCCAATTCTCTAATGTTGGAGGTAATTTTATGAGCTACGAATTCCAGCACTTTATTAGGTATTTCTATGGGAAAAGATACCGCCTTCGACTGGAGAATACCGAGCCTCAGTTCATAGGTGGTGGGATGTATGTCCGCCACCAGCCCCCATCCCAGACGTGACCTGAGACGCTCCTCCATGCCATCCAGATCCGACGGAGATTTATCTGCGGAAACCACCACCTGTCTTTTGTTATCGACCAGTGCATTGAAGGTGTGGAAAAATTCCTCCTGGGTGGAATCTTTTCCGCAGATGAACTGAATGTCATCGATCATAAGGACATCCACAGAGCGAAATTGCTCCTTGAAGGCCATGGTATCCTTGTAGCGGACAGCCTTAACAAATTGATACATGAACTTCTCCGCCGACAAATAGGCAATATTCCTATCCGGAGACCGCAATTTTATGCGCCACGCTATGGCGTTCATGAGATGAGTCTTGCCCAATCCCACGGATCCATATAAAAACAGTGGATTAAAGGCCACCTGTTCGGATTCCGCAATTCTAAGCGCAGCCGCGTAGGCCAGTTCGTTTGGTTTTCCCACCACAAAATTATCAAATGTCAGCTTGGGATCGAGGGGAATACAAAAATCCAAATGTTCTTCAAATTTTATTTTTTCTGGCACTACAGTGGGCAGCTGCGCCGGCTCCACATCCGGAAGAGCCGAACACTCCCGCGATTGCGCTTCCATTACGGAAATTTCTATGGCTTTTATGTTTTCGTTTTCCTGAGTGCAGGAATACAAAATTTTATTGGCATAGTTATTTTGTACCCAGTCTCTTAAAAACATATTGGGAGCATTGATGTATAACACCTCATTCTCCAATCTGTCAACAGACAAGGGTACAATCCAAGTGTCAACAGCCGCGCCTCCTAGACTCGACTGTAATCTGCCAACAACAGCCTTCCAAAATTTTTCAACTTCAACTGCGTGCAAAAAATACTCCCTCTACCGAAATTTTCGGCGAAGTAAAAAAAAACCTATTTGGATTCGGTTGATTTTATCATCTTATTTAGACGAGATACCTTACGATTGGCCGCATTTTTATGCAACACTCCCTTCGAAGCCCCCTTCTGAATTTCGGACTGTGCTTCTGAAAAATTGGACACAGCATCACCGGATCCAATGCTGGAAATAAATTTCTTAATGAAAGTTTTTATCCTACTGATTGCGCTCTTGTTTTGTTCAGCTCTTTTTTCGCTTTGCCTTGCTCTTTTCAAAGCAGATTTATGATTAGCCATACTTTTTTATATCTCCCGTTAAGTTCTATCTAATGTAGAAATTATCAAAATACTTTGACACATCCTCTAATACAAGTCTATCAGAAAATATAGGATGTTCAACTGCAAATTCATTTTTGTCCCTGCATTTTTGTAGGGCAATGATTTTTACTCCCATGTCTGCCAGTTCCCTAAAGAGATCCATCAGCAGCGGCGTTTCCAGGGAGGAGTGCAGCGTTATTCGCACCTCAAAATCAACATTTGAGCTAATTACCATCTCCAAACTTTTGCGAGCTATCTCTCCGCTGTTTTTTACTCCGGTTATTAAATGATATTCACTGAAAAGGTGCTTTACGTCGAATCCAATCCAGTTTACCAGCGGGATAACGCGTGCCAGCATACTGGGCACCGATCCGGCCGTATGAAGTCCTATTAAATATCCCATTCTCTTTAGATCGGCAATTGCCATGGGTAACGCATTCTGGGCCAAAGGTTCTCCACCGCTAAGAACCACCGCCTCAATGAAACAGATTCTTTCCTTGAGCAGCTCCAATATGTCTTCCCAGGGCAGCGACTCGGTCGGAAGAATGGATTGGAGATGTGGATTATGACAATAAACGCACCGCCACGGACATCCCTGCAAAAATATCACCGCAGAAATATGATCAGGATAATCCACGGTGGTCATGGGCACAATCCCACCGACAAACAAAGTATTGTCCATATATAAATCAACAAAATGTAAGTAAAAAAAACCAATACGTTATAACGATAACATATTTACAAAAAAATACCACCAGCATACCGTAGATGGCTTTTCGAATTTTGGGTATATTTTGAAAATCAAAGATTACAGCAAGAGGATTCTTCTTCGAAATGAACTCTTTCGGCAAATTCTCCCTTTTTACCTATATTAAAATATGACACCGGCCGATGATATCCCATGACCCTTGTCCAAATTTCACACTGCTGACGCTCGTTATCGTCCAATTTGATCTTTTCATCGTTATTCATGATCTAACCCTTAACTAACCATTTCCATGCTACCATAAAAAACCAGATTATTATATGCAAGAAATCGATTTTTGTAATTTATTTTTGGGCTTATATTGGGCACTACCGCTCAGCAGGGATTCGAAATTATCTTGAAAATATATTGATAATATTAATATATTTTTAATAAAGTAACTTTAGTTTGTTAGTTATAGATTTTATAGTTGGATGATTTTTGATGGTGGCACACTAAAAAAAGTTATCCGGCAGAAAACTTTGGAACGCAGCTCTGGTGGTTAGTTTTATGACCTTGTTGTATTAGGAGGTAATTTTGAGAGTTTTATTGATAGAGGATGATACTCAAACAGCAAAAAGCATTGAAATATTGCTAAAAAAAGAAGGAATAACCGTCGACGTAACTAGCTTTGGACAATATGGATTAGAGGTCGGAAAAATATATGACTACGATGGAATAATATTGGATCTCATGTTACCAGATATTGATGGAGTAGACGTTATTAGAAAACTAAGAGCCTCCAATGTGCGTACTCCCGTACTTGTATTGTCGGGATTATCCGCCTGTAAGGATAAAGTCACCTGTCTTAACATCGGTGCAGATGACTACGTTACCAAACCCTTCGAAAGCAGAGAACTAATTTCCAGAATACAGGCGGTCGTCAGAAGATCAAAAGGACATGCAGAATCCGTCATAAAAGTTGGTAAAATGACGGTCAATCTGCAGAGTAAACGTGTCGATATAGACGGAAAACCACTTCGCCTGACCGGAAAAGAATACTCAATTCTGGAATTACTGTGCCTAAGAAAAGGCGCAACCCTCACAAAGGATATGTTCCTGAATCATCTCTACGGTGGCATGGACGAGCCGGAACTAAAAATTATCGATGTCTTCGTATGTAAATTGAGAAAAAAACTAATGGAAGCGCTCGATGGAGAATGCTACATAGAAACCATATGGGGACGCGGTTATACCATAAAAGATCCCCTCGCCTCCGGTGAAAAGACTATGTCAATGGAATATACTACACTGCAGCAGAGTAGCATCTAGAAATTATTGCATAACGGATCTTTTTCACCATTAACTTCGCTTGGATCCGTTGTTTTGTCTCTTATTTATGGCAACCACACTCTGATCCTGCACGACACCGAGCTTAGTTTTCACTATTTAATCCGTAGGGTGGTAAGGCGGAATATATGTTTTTTCAGTGCCCTTTAATTCTTGCGACAGAGAATTAAATGACCATGAACCCAGTGTCGTCATCGGAGATGGCTTTGATGTCCAGCCGGCCACCCTTGTCTTTTCGACAAAACTAAAAAATCACAAAACATTCTGTGTTTAAAAGAAACTGATATCCAAGGCATGGACTAAAAACGAAGAACTGCGCACCATCGCCTGCTTTGGACACGATCCCATCTGCGATCATTGCTTTGATTAATGAAAATTCACTTGCTAGTCTCGAATAAAGTATTTGGTATTATTTGTGAATAGTTCCCGTTTGGAAAATGCATTTTTTCCGGAAGCCGAGAAAAAATTCTCCTGGATTTAATGTTGCAAGAATATTCGTTATAATACATACTAGTAAACACGTATTAATGCGGTAATTACGTGGCTGGAGTGTCATATTTATCAAATTGCCGCGACGATGAGACCAAAGTTTGAGCAAAAATATACTTTGTTTTTTTTTTTCGAAAAGCGCTATTCTTTTTTCGGAAAAATTGTAAAGCATAGTGTATTTATTCGCTCGATTTTTATGGTTCATGGAGATATTTTAGTTGACCTTTTGATTAAAAGACAATATATAACATATATAATTTAGAAAGAGATAGAATTATGTCACAAAATGAGAAAGTTCTAGTTTCAAGAACAATTGCGGTTCCCGCCGATACGAATCCCTGGGGCGATATTTTTGGAGGATGGATCCTGTCGCTCATGGATATTGCCGCCGGAAGCACCGCCGCAAGATTAGCAAGAGGAAGTATCGCGACAAAAGCAATAAAAGATGTTACGTTCGATGCTCCCATATTCGTCGGAGACGAAGTTTCTGTGTATGCGGAAATTGATAGAATTGGTAATACATCAGTGACACTTAAAATTTCTGTTTCCATTCGGAGAAACGGACAGCATGAGGAAATAGAAGCCGTAAAGGGATTATTCGTGATGGTAGCACTTGACGAGAATCGGCGTCCCCGTCCCATAAGGGAAAAATGGCCATCCTGTGGGTAGAATTTTTATCGTACGCATGCTATAAACTATGATTCATAGATATTACTTGGAGAAATGTGATGAGTAAAGAGTCCACCAACGATAACAAAAAAGATGAAAATAAGGACAATTGTGAACATTGTCACTGCAACGAAGAAGCAGAAATTTGCGACGCCGCTAATCCGGATAGAATAGTAGAGCTGGAAAATGAGGTTAGACTTCTGAAAGATACTCTGCTTAGAAAAATTGCCGAGTTCGATAATTCACAAAAAAGATTCCTGAAAGAAAAAGAAGACACCATAAAATATTCCAATGGAAAATTCGCCAAGGATCTGCTGTGCGTCCTGGATAATTTTGAGAAAATCAGCGAGAGTCTTCCCATCATTGATGAAAAAATAGCAGAGGATCAAACTCTAAAAGCATTTTTCGACGGTGTTGTGCTCTGCGGTAAGGAAATGGTCTCCGTGTTTGGCAGGCATGGACTTTCGAAAATCAATGTGGCCATCGGCGATGTCTTCGATCCGAATTACCATCAGGCGATGTGTGAGCTGGAAAGCGAAGAATATAATCCGGGAGTCATTCTGCAGATATTTCAGTCGGGTTACATCTATAACGATCGATTGCTGCGTCCAACGATGGTGAGTGTGTCGAAAAAAATATAAAAAAGCATGAGCGATCCCAAACCCATATGCGTAGATCTTGACGGTACTCTTATTTTTGAAGATGTCACCCTGCTGGCGTTAAAAATATTTGTCCGTCGGAATCCGCTGAATTTACTGAAGGCCCTCGGGTGGTTTTTGCGTGGAAGAGCGCATCTAAAGAAAATGTTGGCATTGAACGTCGACATTGACGTTGGCGCTCTTAATTACAATAAAAAACTATTGGATTTTTTAAAAAATAAAAAACAAGAGGGACATCGTTTGTTTTTAGCCACCGCCTGCGATCAACGCTACGCCCATAAAATTGCAAATTTTATACCAATATTTGATGGAGTTTTCGCCAGCGATGGCAAAATTAACCTCCGGGCAAATGCAAAAGCAAATACTTTGGAAATAATGTTTGGCAGAAATTTTATATATGCCGGAAATTCCGTCGACGATGTCATGGTTTGGAGCAAAAGCGCCGAGTGCATACTGGTAAATCCCACGAAATCAGCTCTTAGGGGTATGCGTGGTCGGAGATACTTGCTTCTGAAGGACTGTCGAGACCCCCAAAAGCCCGCGCCGAAGGAATTCTAGAAGCCCCTACCCTTGCCGGAGAGTTCCCATAGCGACACGACCGAGTTGGTTTTTTTAGTCTAATTGTTTAATGTTACAAAATATGTTAATTTAGTCACAGAAAATATTTTTACGAAAAAAATGGAAATTTTATCGAAAAATTAATATTTATGACGTTATACTTAAAAGAGAGTGTTGCATAATGAGATTTTTCTTGCAAGAATGAGGAAAAACATAGCGCAAGACCGCAGCGTACTGCCTGTACATGAGGATCTGAGCAACGGATTTGACGAAGTCGATGGCGAGAAAAATCTCATTATGCAACTGTCTCTTTAAACACTTTACCTAAATAGGTTGCACAAGATGTTTGATATATGCCATGCTATTATATTGGGTGACTATACGATGAAAAAAAGATTTATATTTCCCCTATTGCTTTTGATATCTTGTACATCAGATCCACAACGTGATGACTCGTTCGAATGTTATAACAGAGAAACATTGGAACTGAATCTTGCGCTGGATAGAAATATCCTGCGTCCCTTGGCTCTCACCTATAAAGAGCTTTTATCCACAGAAGTAAGACATTCGGTGGCAAATGTGCTTTCAAATATGAACGAACCTTTCTGCTGCGTGAACTATGTGCTGTCATTTGAGGCAGAAGATGCGACAAATTCACTGTTTCGGTTTTTTATAAATTCCACAATTGGCGTTCTCGGCATATTTGATGTGGCAGATGCAATTGGACTAGCAAAAAAAGAAGTTTCCCTCAAAGATACCCTGAGAAAAAAAGAAATCCCCACCGGTAATTATGTGATTCTGCCAATACTCGGCTCTTCATCAACGAGAGACACCGTTACCGAGCCCATAGCATGGATTATAAATCCAGTTGGCTATTTCATTTGTTTTCCATATATGTTGGCGAAGGCTGTTTTGCGCGGAATCAGCGATAGAGCGGAGAATTCCGAGATCATTGATTCCCTCCTAAATGATTCCATGGATCTCTATTCGACCACAAAAAACATATATTTGCAAAAATACGGCGCTAAAGACGAAAACGAACTTTCAGATTTTCCAAGTCCCGATAGTTAAAAGAGACTGTTGCCTAATGGCTTTTTCTCGCCATCGACTTGGTCAAATCCGTTGCTCAGATCCTCATGTACAGGCAGTACACTGCGGTCTTGCGCTACGTTTTTCCTCGTTCTTGCAAGAAGAATCTCATTATGCAACAGTCTCTAAAAATATCAGATTTTGAACTTGAAAAAACAAACAAAATAGAG
>JAITQS010000009.1 GCA_031288795.1 Holosporaceae bacterium
AAATTCCTCGACGGTAAAATCGTCTGCCGGACGTGTAGCCATGACTTTTTCGTCATACTCTAGCCATGGTTGTGTCATTTTTTGGCTTGGAATTACCTGATTGTAGCGGAACATCACCACGTCGTGGTTGGCGCAAGCCTGTTTTATGTCGAAATCTTGGAAATTTTCGACGGGAATTTCGTCGTCGGCGTCCACGAACCAGATAAATTCGCCGCGGGCCTCTCTCAACCCACGGTTGCGAGCCACCCCCGGTCCCTGGTTCTTCTTTTGCCGGATCAGTCGCACGTTTTCATACACTTCCGTTAGCTTTTGCACGACAGCTGCGGTATTGTCGGTGGAAGCGTCGTCCACCACAAGGATCTCATGCTCAATTTGCCCAAGCGCCGCATCCAGCGTCCGAATGCAACGCCAGATTGTGCCCGCAGCGTTGTAAGCCGGAATCACCACGCTTAAAAATGGCGTCGCTGATTCAATTTTATCGGAAAAATGATTTTTCATAGGTTGTGGCTCCTGTAGATCAGGAGCTGATTTGGACTCAGCGAGACGATCGTCCCCTTTTGACAAACGGGAGGGGGTAACTCATTGCTTTTCAACGGATTATCCATCGATATTTGCCCCTTACACCCATTTATCAAGATTTTCCGCATACCAAACTCCTCCAATTACATAGTTCCTGAAGTTATAAGGCAGAATCGTTAAAAGAAAGTTAAAAAAACATCCGCTGATCTATACCGAATCAAGATGAGAAAGAGGTTTTAAAATGAACGGATAAGGTGGCAGAGGGGCGTATCAAGTTGTAGATAAAATTCCATGAAGCATCTGTTCTAGGCAATAGTCTCTGCTAGTGAGTAGGATGTTACCTTGTATTAAGTGGAAGAAAAATGGTTGAGTCGATAAACTACTTGTTAATGGTATTTTATCAAAAAAACTCTTCTTTAATTTGTTGGGATCCCAAAGAAGATATTATAAGGATGGGAGATTCTTGCAAAACGAAAGCTGTCGTCCTATCCCAGGAGAATTTTTTTCTGAATTTCAATAATGGCCGAGATTCCTTTTCGTGCGCAGGAGAGCATTTCCATTAACTGTTTATCATTGAAGACGTTTTTTTCGCCAGTGGCCTGAATTTCAACGAGTTCTCCGGTTTCCAACATAACGAAATTGGCATCCACTTCCGCTTGAGAATCTTCGAGAAAATCCAGATCCATCATTATTTCTCCATCGACGATTCCGCAGGAGATTCCGGCTATGAGATGTTGGAATGGATTTCTTTTTAGTTTCATTTTTTTTATGGCCAATCCGAGAGCGATGCATGCGCCGCATATGGAGGTTGTGCGGGTACCTCCGTCCGCTTGTATTACGTCGCAGTCGACTTTTATTTGGCGTTCTCCGAGCAATTCCAGATCAATGGACGCCCGCAGAGATCTTCCGATCAGTCTTTGGATCTCGTGGGTTCGGCCGGACTGTTTTCCTTTTATGGATTCGCGATCGGTGCGTACGCTGGTAGAACGCGGGAGCAGAGCATATTCCGCCGTGATCCAGCCTTTGCCGGAGCCCTTTAAAAAGATTGGTACTTTGTCTTCCAATGTTACGGCACAGAGTACTTTTGTATTACCGAACGATATCAGGCAGCTTCCTTCGGCGTGCTCCAGATAGTTCGGAATCACTTCTATATTTCTCAATTCATCGTTTGCTCTTCCGGAAAAACGCATGGAATGCTCCCTAATTAAAAATACTTGTGGTATGCTATTAAAATTTCAATGGTGGGCACTATAGGACTCGAACCTATGACCCATTGATTAAGAGTCAATTGCTCTACCAACTGAGCTAAGTGCCCCAATAGAGATCGCGGCAAAAGATTCCTCTTGCAGGAACAAAAAACGAATCCGGCGCCATCGCCCGGGATCGAAGTGTGTCCACCGTACAAGAATCCGAACTGCGGATCTTCCAAGATCGATTGCAAGAAAAAGCCACCACACCATGGCCTCCAATATACTGGAACCAACACAATTAGAATACTATTATATATGCTGCCTCATGTCCAGTATTTTATCCGGAGAATATTTTGTTGGAGGAATTTTTGATATGCGCCATTCATGTACCCTGAATTAAATTCCAAATACTATTATAGCTCAACCAGTTATAGCACAACCAGCCACTTTTAGTCAAAAAACATTAAATGTTTTGCGCAGGATCCCGATGGATCGGAATTTTTTTTCTTCTATTTTAACTAAAAATTAAACTTTTTGGGTTATTGTTTATCCATAAATGATAACTAATAAAGGTATAATTATGTCACATGATTTATTGTGGACTCCTTCTCGGGAACGCATTGACAACAGTAATGCAACTAGGTTCATTAATTTAGTCAGGGAGAGCAGAGGTTTTCCCGGATCTACATTCCAGGAACTTTGGAAATGGTCCACGGAAAATCCAAGCGTATTTTGGGACGCCGTTTGGGATTTCGGAGATATTATTGGTGAAAAGGGATCTGCTAGAATCTCTAACGGAGCTGAAAAATTCTGGGAGCATCGATATTTTCCCGACGCCACATTAAATTTTGCGGAGAATCTTTTGAAACGTCGAGACAATGCTCCGGCGCTCATATTTTGGGGAGAGGAAAAGGTTCGCCGCATTTATTTATGGAAAGATTTGCACGATGCAGTGGCCAAGGCGGCGGCAGCTCTGAGGAGTTTTGGCGTCCAGAAAGGTGACATAGTCAGTGGTTATGTGGCAAATATGCCGGAAACCACCATTGCGGCGCTGGCCACCATCAGCATCGGCGCCATTTGGACCTCCTGCTCGCCCGATTTCGGAATCCAGGGAGCATTGGATCGGTTCGGACAGGTAAAACCCAAGATATTATTTGCTGTGGACGGCTACTACTATAAAGGAAAAATTTTTAACAATCTGGAAAAAATAAAAAGTGTTGTGGATACGGTGCAGAGCATAGAAAAAACCATCATAATTCCGTATATAGATGCGGGGTATCCGGCAGGACACCGAACGGAGCTCTGTTTTTTTGCTGATTTTCTTGGAGATGGTCCGGCACCGGAATTGGTATTTGAGAGATTTCCCTTTAATTATCCCATCTACATACTCTTTACGTCCGGCACCACCGGTGTGCCGAAGTGCATTGTGCATGGCGCCGGTGGGACTCTACTGCAACATAAAAAAGAGCAGCTGATCCATTGCGACATAAAACCAGACGATCGGGTGTTCTACTTCACCACCTGCAGCTGGATGATGTGGAACTGGGCTACTTCGATTCTTGCTCAAAATGCAACACTTATGCAGTATGAGGGGCTGCCGTTGTATCCCAAACCGGATATTTTGTTCGATATGGCTGACGAGTGCGGCATGACATTTTTTGGCACATCGGCAAAGTACCTCGATACGCTGGTAAAAAGCGATGTTTGTCCGTTGGAGACCCATAAACTCGCTAAATTAAAAACAGTTGGGTCGACGGGATCACCGCTTTGTGCCGAAGCCTGCGAATTTGTCTACAAAAAAATAAAAAAAGACGTGCATCTGAATTCATTTTCCGGTGGCACCGACATCGTCTCCAGTTTTGTCATGGGGAATCCGATATCTCCGGTTTATTCCGGCGAAATGCAGGGATTTGGACTGGGAATGAACGTCAAAGTATATGGTCCGGATAAAACGGAAATGCCGATCGGAGAACAAGGGGAATTGACCTGCATCACCCCATTTGCATCGCAGCCTCTGCAATTCTGGGGAGATATTGAAAATAAAAAACTTATTGCCTCCTATTTTAACAAATTCGAAAATTGCTGGTGCCACGGTGACTGGATTGAACAAACCGAACACGATGGCGTCTTCATTTCCGGTAGAGCTGATGCCGTGCTAAATCCGTCTGGAGTTAGAATAGGCACCGCCGAAATATACACCCAGGTCCAAAAAGTCGAAGAGGTGGTTGATTGCATAGCCGTCGGACAGCAATGGGAAAACGACGAAAGAATAATTTTATTCGTAGTTCTAAAGCCCGATCTTGAGCTCACCGATGAACTGAAGAAAAAAATCTGCACCGTCATTCGGGAAAATGCTACTCCCCGCCACGTACCAAGTAAAATTATAAAAGTCAGAGGAGTGCCCAAAACCAATAACGGAAAAATCGTGGAATTGGCTGTAAAAAATGTTATTCATGGCAGAGAGGTCATTAATAAGGAATCCATAGAAGATCCATCTCTTTTGGATGATTTCCGAGACCTCTCGGAACTTAAATTTTAGCCATATTCGGAATAAAATTCTGGATATCAATCGTTTTTAGTGGTGTTTTTTTGGTAGTACAAGCGTTTTTTTGTGCGTTTTTTATTATTAGGGAGAAGAAAAATATGAATATTAAAGCAATGTTAACGAAAGTACTCTACGTATGTTTAGGAATTCAATGCTGTATGTGTTGGGGTACCCAAGATCCACAGGACGCCCCTGCCGCAGCCCCCATCGAAAATCCTGCCCCAGAAGAACCGGAGAGAATTTTGGGAGCCCCTAACTTGGCAACTGGAGAATCCGAATACTTGTATAAGAATGAAAATGGTGTTTTTTGCTCTTTAAATCCGTCGGAGTCTCCGCCTCTCACAGCCCTGAATCAAAATGGAGTAGCTGGCGAAGCTAATGATGCTCCAGAAAACGTACCGGCAGAGAACGTCGGTGCCCAAGACACAACAACACTTCCAGACTTTGATGAAGATTTTTCTGCATTTTTGTCTGATTAAAAAAGTAGATTATATGATTTGAAATCAGCGTTTTTTGCGAATATGAGATCTTTGCCTAAAAGGAATATTTGGCAAAACCACGGTGTACTTGCTCTACGGAAGGATCCAGGTTACGAATCTTTCATAAATCGTGGCGAAAAATATTGCATTGGCAATGATCTCCCAAATTTCTGTTCGCTGGCAATGTTTTGGGATCTTCGAGATCCGAAATTTTTTCGAAGGTACTTGGGGCGAGTAGTAGGAATAATTAAATGAGAAGCGAAACATATATCTTGGTACTTGAACACCACAGATTTAGTTTTGACGCAAGTTCGAAACAAAATTCCAGATACCAACTGTCCCGTTTTTTATATGTTAATGTGAAGTTTTAAGAGAATATTGGGAGAGATATTTATGAAAAAAATAATATACTGCAAATTGGCAATTGCAATTGCATTTGCAGTGACTGCTTTCTTTGAAATAAATTGTACAGCAGCACAGATTGCCAATCCAGGAAAGTTGTCGGAGGAAGAAGCAAAATCAAGTAAACCGATGACAGAAACAACTTCTGCTAATATGGAAAAGTTGTCGGAGGAAGAAGTAGAATCAAGTAAACCGATGACAGAAACAACTTCTGCTAATGCGGAAAAGTCGCCAGACCAGACGAAGTTGGACTTTGCTCTTTTGAGTGCTTCGGCGCAAAACAATATCAAGGAGGTGGAAGCTCTATTGAAAGCAGGAGCAGATGTTAATGCATCCAACAAAAGTTTTACTCCATTGCATTACGCTGCCTCTAATGGTTTGGAAAATATTGTGGAAATTCTTTTGGAAGCTGGAGCAGATGCAACACGCGTTACGTACGAAGGCGGTGCTCCAATACACTATATCCCAAAAGGAAGATGCCGTAATATCCAAATAATGATCGGCGATCGGCTAGGATATCAGCTATATGAAGCCGTAGGTGAAGGTGATCTTAAACGAATGGAAGTTCTTATACGAGCAGGAGCAAATGTTAATTGGCTAGGTAGGAATTATAGGACTCCACTGCATTACGCTGTGAGGGAAGGAAATATTGAAGCGGTAAAAATTCTTCTCAAAAATGGCGCGAATGTTGTTGTCAATACGCCCGACAAGGACAATGCCAAGACACCATTGCACTACGCAGCGCAAGAAGGATATATAGATATTCTAAAAATCCTCTTGGAATATGGAGCGCAAGTAGATGTGATGAATAATATGGGTATGACTCCGCTGCATTACGCCGCTATGGGGAAACATGCTGACATTGTGGAATTTCTTGTGAAAGAAGCAGGGGCAAACATAAGAATAAAAGTTTCTGGGTATTATACTCCTTTGCAATTAGCTGCGAAAAACTTTTCCGCCTTTAATGTAAAAAAAGCCGAAGCATTCATTAAAATTGTTCGATGCATAGTGGGGGCAGCCTATCCAAACTGCAACGACGCCAACTTAAAAAAATACGCAAAAAAGTTAGGCGACACGGATGTAGAAGAGGCTCTAAAAAAAGCGCAAGATCTTATTAGTGAAGCCAGTGCCCAATAGATATTGTAACCGTCGCAAATTAGATAGTTTGAGAGCGTCATGTATTTAAATCATTCTAATGGATTTTAATACATGAGCTTTCTTGTATTGAAAATCTATGTTTTTTCGTATTTGCAGATGGAATATCGTTCATTATTTTCACCCACGCCAGAGACCAAGGTCTTGCTAGAGGCATCGCCATCGGTAAAATTGAGATGGCGAAAAATTTGTTATCATTGGGCATTGACGTAAACGCCATTGCAAACGTCTCTGGATTATCGATCGATGAGATAAATTCCCTAAAAAATCGGTAAAAAGAAGCGCCCCTTCACGAGTGAAGGGCAACAGAGCATTGTTGCATTATGCTGCATTTACGGCCTTCAAAAGGTTAAAAGAGACTGTTACATAATGAAATTTTTCTTGCAAGAACGAGG
>JAITQS010000016.1 GCA_031288795.1 Holosporaceae bacterium
CTCTATTTTTTTATTGCGTTTTTAATGGATTCGTGTATAATAGTATTGTTATCTTTTGGTAACTATGGTGATAAACGTCGTGAAAAATAGATGGCGTGGACCTGGGGGCAGAGCCCAGCACCTCCACCATTTTTATGGGGGTGAATAGATTCGACATGCATTGAAAAACTCGACTTTTACCCGTGTTGGTTTACGTTATAGAACCGAATAACTTAAATGCGACAATTATTAGTCGTTCTGAAGTGAGCAATGACAATTTTGTTAATGACAATGCTGTTGTTGTAGAAGCTATCCGGGAGCCAGTGGCTTTCGCAGCCTAAAACACTTCGCGGTTTGGGGAGCCGGGCAACAGAATTCCCCGCTGTCATTTTCGGTATATGCTTCATAGCTCCTGTAATTGAGGAAAGATCACGCGGTTGTCCTGTTAATCTGGGGCCATTACCTAGTGAGATTTTTCTCGCCATCGTTTTCGTTAACGTTGCTCAGATCCTCATGTACAGATAGTGCACTGCGGTTTTGCGCTAGATTTTTCCTCGTTCTTGCAAGAAGAATCTCCTAGGCAACGGTCTTAACCTTTCTTTAGTAAGTTGGGCGTAGGTGGCAGTTTTTCATATTGAATTTTTCACCCTTCGGGAATATTCTTGGAAAGATCGTTTATGGTCTTGGGAACGATCTTCAGAAATGGAGAGAATCGGAATATGGATACACAAAATAGACAGATATACATGGATTATCAGGCCACCACTCCCTGCGACAAAAGAGTATTGGAAAAGATGTTGCCTTATTTTTGCGAGGAGTTTGGCAATCCTCATTCCACCAGTCACAACATGGGGACCAGAGCAGCGGCAGCGGTGGAATGTGCTCGTCATAAAGTAGCAAAAATTATTGGCGTTTCCGATGCTCGTGAAATTATTTTTACCTCCGGAGCGACGGAATCCTGCAACGTCGCCATACAGGGGGCTTCTCGTTTTTATCGGGAAAGGGGGAATCGGATTATCACCTGTGTCATTGAGCACAAATGTATGCTAGAAGCTTGTGCGGCCATGGGTCGGGAAGGTTTTGATGTGGTGGTTCTGCCGGTTTTAAAAAACGGCATCGTTGACATAGACGCCCTAAAAAATGCTCTCCAGGAAAAGACGGTATTGGTTTCCATTGCCTGGGTTAACAACGAGATTGGAGTTTGTCAACCCATTGAGGAAATAAGCCGTCTATGCCGGGAACGGGGAGTTCTGTTTCACTCGGACGCGGCTCAGGCCGTAGGTAAGGTCGCCGTTGACGCTTCTCTCGTGGATCTCATGAGCATTTCCGGACATAAGATATATGGTCCCAAGGGCATTGGGGCTCTGTACCTGCGACTGGAGCCGCGGCTGCGTCTGACACCGCTGTTTTTCGGAGGCGAGCAGGAACGCGGAATACGCTCCGGTACTCTGCCAACTCCACTCTGCGTAGGACTCGGAGAAGCTTGCGAGATTGCCCAGCTGGAAATGCCAGAAGAACATAAGCGTCTGACAGAGTTCAAAAATTATTTCATAAAAAAGATTTTAGATGGTCTGGAAAAGGTGTATCTTAATGGTGACAGAGAGAAAAGAATCCCCGGCTGTTTGAACTTTAGCTTCGAGGGAGTGGAGGGGGAGTCAATAATGCTTGGTATGCCAGACGTTTGCATATCTTCCGGATCCGCCTGCACATCGAAGACCCTGGAGCCTTCGCACGTGCTAAAAGCCATATCAATTCGCGAAGATCTTGCTCATTCGTCTCTGCGCATAGGCCTGGGAAGATTTACCACCTTTGATGAAGTGGAATATGTGTCTTCAAAGTTGATGGAAGTCGTAAATAGACTAAGGGAAATGAGCCCTATTTGGTAAAAGTTTTTATTCGGGAGAACCTTCATGAATTATTCCAAAAGAGTTATGGATCTCTACGAAAATCCTAAAAATATCGGTAAATTAGACGAAGATGACCAAAACGTCGGCACTTCAGTTGTGGGATCTCCCAGCTGCGGTGACGTCATAAAATTTCAAATCAGGGTCGACGACGGCGGAAAAATAGCTGATGCAAAATTTAAGGCCTTCGGTTGCGGCGCCGCCATAGCCTCCAGCGCTCTTGTGGCCGATTGGGTGCACGGCAAGAGCCTCGACGAAGCCCAACATATCACCAATACGGAGGTGGCCGACTACCTTTCGCTTCCGCCGGTAAAGGCTCATTGTTCCGTACTGGTGGAAGAGGCCGTCACCAAGGCCATAGAAAATTATTTATCCAAGAAAAAGGGAAACTAATGGAAAAAATTATAAATATTACAGAAAGTGCGTTGAATTTTTTCAAAAAATCGGTGAGTGACGAAGAATGCCTCGGCATTAGAATAGATGTGGCCTCCGGAGGATGTCAGGGAATGAGCTACTCCATCGACTTTGTCACACAAATCGACGACGCGGATATTTTCATGGCGGAAGAGGACCTCAATGTCTACATAGCTCCGAGAGCCACGATTTTTGTGGCGGGCATGACCGTGGATTACGCCAAAAACGCCATGGGCGGCAGCGTTATTTTTGAAAATCCCAACGCCTACCAAACTTGCTCCTGCGGCAGATCGTTTCATGCCGAAGGTGCTGAAAATTCACACGCAGAATTTTGTAATACAGGCTCTTGTGGAAGTTTTTGTGGTAAATCGGATGTTTTATGAATTATTTTGAGATTTTGGAGATTCCGCTATCCTATGAAATCGATGAGCAGAGAATCACGGAGGTTTATCTGAAAAAGCAGCGTATTCTTCATCCGGACATGGGGGAAAAAAGCAGCGATGATCTTGATATATCTTTGCTAAACGAAGCTTATCGCGTGCTTCGGAATCCGATTTTAAGGGCGGAATATTTTCTGAAGCTACAGGGAATCGATCCAGATGCAATAGTTATCTCCGAAAGTGCCAGCGAAATTCTTTCCCTAAGAGAGCAATATGAATCCATTAATTCCGAGGTCGAAATAGAAAAATTTACCAAACATCTTCTGGAACGCAAGGGCGATCTGATTGACTCCCTCTACAAATTGGAGAATAATCTGGAAGAGTTTAACAAAAAGTTCACTATGTTACGTTTTATCGTATCGTTTTTGGATAGGATTATGCCGGATGCTTATGGTGGGAATTGATTTGGGAACAACGGCCTCAGTGATTGCTTTTATGCAGCACGGTATGCCTCGTTCCATTGCCGTAGATGTGGGAAAAAATACTACTCCCTCTGTTGTTAACTACGAAGACAGCGGAATTGTCGTGGGACGCGAAGCGATTTATCGCATGAATCCGTCGCATTCGGTTTTTGATGTGAAGAGATTCATGGGGACGAACAGAAAATTTTTTGGCAGAAGTCCGGAAGAGGTGTCTGCGGATATTTTATCCTACCTCAAGAAATCGGCGGAAATTACACTGCGGACCTCCATAGATGCTGCAGTTATTACGGTTCCGGCTCATTTTTCCGATGCTCAGCGCGTTGCCACCAAGAGAGCGGCGTCCATAGCCGGCCTGAAGGTTCTGCGTCTAATAAACGAACCGACGGCGGCGGCTCTGGCCTTCGGATTGGATAAAAAAGCAAACGGTATCTACGCGGTCTATGATCTCGGCGGAGGAACCTTCGATTTCTCCATTCTGCGACTGGATAACGGGATTTTCCAGGTCCTGGCTACCGGCGGAGATAATTATCTGGGAGGAAACGATCTGGACGAGTCGATCCTTATGTATAATCTCTCCAGCTACGGCATAGATATTTCCCAATTGAATGATGGTGAAAAAATGCTCGGAAGGCTGGTGGCAAAATCCCTAAAAGAGAGTCTCGGCAACCAAAAGGAAGCCAAAAAAAACTATATCTACAAAAACCAAAATTATGAATTCATGCTCTCCGACGTAGTCATGAGAAACATAGCCCAGATATATCTAAACAGAACTCTAAAAATAGCGGATCAGGTGTTTCTGGACGCCGGCATAATTCCCGAGAACATCGCCGGTATAATCACGGTCGGCGGCATGACCAAAATGCCGATAATTAAAGAAAGTGTGCGCCATCACTTCCGGGTGAATGTCATGGACGAAGTAAATCCAGAGGAAGCCGTTGCTCACGGAGCCGCCATTCACGCAGACTCCATCGCATTTAAAAAGAAAAATACGCTGCTCATCGATGTGGTCCCGCTGACATTGGGCATAGAGACGCTGGGAGGCAATGTCGATAAAATAATTCATCGGAATACGGCTATCCCCATCCTGCAGCGGCGGGAATACACCACCCACAAAAACGGACAAGATGGCATAAAATTCCACGTCGTACAGGGGGAAAGACCTCTGGCAAAAGATTGTAGATCCTTGGCGAAGTTTGAACTTACGAACATTCCGAAAATGTCGGCGGGAGCTCCGCGCGTTGTTGTTGAATTCTCGGTTGATGTCAATGGCATCCTCAGCGTCAAAGCCAGCGAAAAAACTACCGGCATAGCTCAATCGGTGCTGGTAGAGCCATCCTCCGGACTCTCGGACGAAGATATGGTGGCCATTCTGGAAAACGCCGCCAAAAATCGAGAAAGCGATGCACTGGAAGCTGCCCATGTGTTCCTAAAGGTGGAATCTGAACGCATGCTAAATTTCTGGGAGTCTCAGATGAACGAAATCCCGCAGGAACATAAAAAACTCGTCCGCAGCGAAATGGATTTGCTAAAAAATTCATTGGAATTAGAAGATTTCCACCAAATGGCGCAGCATAAAAAAAATATAGAAGATATCAGTGGACAATTTCTTGATGAAATCATCAGCGAAAGACTCAGTAGAAAAGTAATAAATAAAAGAGAACTAGCATGAAAGTAATATTTATATTGAAAGACCAATCGGAACACGAAGTAAATTTTGAAAATGGACAGACGCTTCTGGAAGTCGCAAAACAGGCGGAAATACCGATTCACAGCTATTGCGAAGGAAATTGCATTTGCGGAAGCTGCCATGTGCTAATCGAAAATCTGCATGACCGTCTTTCCCCAATATCAGAGCAGGAAAACGATGCCCTCGACAACGCCATCGGCGTTACACCGCAGTCTCGTTTGGCCTGCTGTCTGGTGCTCGACTCCCAATTAGACGGACTCCGCGCAAAAATACCCGCCTGAAAGGTTCACAAAAAATATTTTTTATGCTCTCCTTGCATAAGAAAAAAAAAGCGTTATCTATAAGGCATAGCAATTAAGTGGGTAATTTCCTATGAAAAAACAATTTAATAGTACGGCGGTGGCTGATGATGGGCATTTTAGCGCAAATGCAGACACGGATGTCCGTATTTCGCGAATATATGAGTGGACTCCGGAAATAATTTTGGCAACCTTAAAAAATTATTCTCTGGGAAACTTTTTGTCTGATTTAAAAGCCGGCATACTGGTTTCCGTAGTGGCGTTTCCGCTGTTTATGACGTTTTCAATTGCGTCTGGAGTAGCGCCCAACGTGGGAATCATGACCTGCATTGTGGCCGGATCGCTGGCGTGTCTGCTTGGTGGTGCGAGATTTCAGATTGTTGGCCCCACCGGAGCATTTGCCATGATCGTCGCAGACATCATCAAAACGCACGGTTTCGAAGGCATGACCTGTGCGCTGATAATGGCCGGCATCATGATGATATTGCTGGGAATTGCCAAAGTTGGTGACCTTATTCACTATGTGCCGTATCCCATAACGGCAGGATTTACGGCGGGCATAGGATTATCGATCATTGTGGCTCAGCTGGGGACTTTTTTGGGACTGACGTTGCCGCGGACTCCCATCGATTTCTTCGACAAAATCAGCTGCTATGTTGGTAACCTAGGAGCCATGAATTTTTATTCATTCGGATTGGCGGTATTTTCGCTGTTACTTTTGGCGACCATACAAAAATATCGGCCGAAATTGCCGGGATACTTTATCGTGCTGGTTCTGGGCATTGGATACTCGCTGATATTTGACAATGTAGGAGTGGAAACCATCGGCAGCAAATTCGGAGACGTAGCGAGTCGTGCGCCTTCTCTGGCGATTCCGGGAACATTTTTTTCGTTTTCCCATCTCAGGGTTTTATTTCCGGCGGCTTTCGCCATAGCATTTTTGGGAAGTCTGGAAAGTCTGCTGGGAGCCATAATTTCCGACAATCTGTCCGGAGAAAAACACCGATCAAACATGGAATTGGTGGGACAGGGAATCGCCAATCTCGGATCTGCCCTCTGCGGAGGCATTCCGGCGACCTGCGCTCTGGGAACGACGTCTCTGAATGTCCGTGTGGGCGGCAAAACGCCGATTGCCGGACTGTTCAACGTACTGTTCATTTTATTATTTATGCTATGTCTCGGCCAATTTGTAAAAATCATACCCATGTCGTCTCTGGCGGCAATGATGCTTTACACGGCCTGGAATATGGCCGGATTCACAAAAAATAAGTACATACTGCTTGCTCCCAAAAGCGACATCATCGTCTTTATTTCCACGGTTCTCATTACGCTGCTGACGGACATTGTTGTGGCGGTGGAAGTTGGTCTTGTGCTATCGGCGTTTTTGTTCATCAAAAGATCCGTCGAAACAACCACGGCCGAAACCTTTTCCCGCATAATAACAACGGAGGAATGCAACGGAAAAGAATGTGAATGCGTGAGAGTCTCGGGACATATTTTCTTCGGAGCGGCTCCTCTACTGCACCATGCCCTGGAAGCTCTCCCCAAAGTACACGATACCATCTACATCGATATGCAAAATGTGCCGTTCATCGACGTCACCGGCGCCAAAGTACTAAAAGAATTCGTCGCCGAAGTAAAGTGCAAAAATATAGAGGTATTCATTGGTGGACTTAATAAAAGAACCATGAAGGCGCTCAAAAAAATGGACATAGCTAATGAACTGGCGGGACATCTCTCCGAAAATAGAATCTAGTTACGACATGTTGTCTATATTTTTATTGTTTATAATATTGATTTAGTATACAACTCAGTTGTATACTTTTCCACATTAGAATTCTCTCGGAACCTGCGTTTTTACGGTTTTTCGTGGGCCGGTTTCAAAGAATTCTATTGTTTGCTAAGAGTTTTTTACCTGGTTTTCGGAAAAAAACACCAGCATCTAAAAAAAAGAATAATTTCAGAAAAATCACAGAAATTAAGTATTTTTTTGAATATTGATGTGAAAATAAAAAAATGATGTGCTCGCCGAGCTATAGGCTGTGTACGCTTGGGATTGGCAACCACTGTTATGGGAGAAACAAATGGGAAAAATTGCGGACGGCGAAGCTACGTTACGTTGTTCTTTTTGCGGAAAAACACAGCATGAGGTGAAAAAACTCATAGTTGGCCCCACAGTTTACATCTGTGACGAATGCATAGAATTATGCGCCGGAATAATTTCCGATATTCCTTCCGGCAATGTCTCCAAAGGCAAGAACTATCTTCCGGTTCCACAGGAAATCTGTAAGACGCTGGATGATTACATCATTGGTCAGGACAAAGCCAAGCGAGTGCTTTCGGTTGCCATCTATAATCACTATAAGAGGCTGAATCATATTTCCAAAACCAGCGACGTCGAGCTATCCAAGTCGAATATATTGCTTATTGGTCCGACCGGAACCGGCAAGACGCTTCTTGCTCAAACTCTGGCCCGTATTATTGATGTTCCATTTACCATAGCAGACGCCACTACCCTCACGGAAGCCGGCTATGTCGGAGAAGATGTCGAGAACATAATACAAAAATTGCTGCAGGCAGCGGACTACAACGTCGAAAAAGCCCAAATGGGTATTGTCTACATCGATGAAATAGATAAGATATCCAAGAAGTCCGATAATCCGTCAATAACTCGGGATGTGTCCGGAGAAGGTGTGCAGCAGGCTCTGCTGAAGATTATGGAGGGTACGGTGTCATCGGTTCCTCCCCAGGGAGGTCGGAAACATCCGCAGCAGGAGTTTTTGCACATCGATACCACCAACATACTGTTTATTTGCGGTGGAGCCTTCGACGGACTCGATAAAATAATAGCAGCGCGCGGAAATACCTCATCCATAGGCTTCGGCGCAGATATAAAACGCAAAGAAGATAGAAATATTGGCGAATTGTTCGCAAAAGTTGAGCCGGAAGATCTCCTGAAATATGGATTAATCCCGGAATTCGTCGGTCGACTGCCGGTAATCACAACCCTAAACGATTTGGACGAAGCCGCTCTGATATCAATACTGACCAAACCCAAAAATGCCCTGGTTAAGCAATATCAGAAACTGTTCGGCATGGAAGATGTGGTCCTAACCTTCCAGGAAGGCGCCATCGCCGCTGTTGCAAAGCTCGCACTGGAAAGAAAAAGCGGAGCCCGGGGACTCCGATCCATTATGGAATCGGTACTCCTTGACATAATGTTCGATCTTCCCTCCAACAAAAACGTAGAAGAGGTCATAATTTCAAAAGATGTTATTGAAGGAAAGCACTCACCTATATTAAAATACGCCAGTGTAAAAAGTAGCGCAATTGGCTAGGAGTGTGTCTTGGAAAATGTTTGTCCGGTACTATCTATAAGAGATATAGTGGTGTTTCCGCATGTGGTGGTTCCTTTGTTTGTGGCAAGATTCAAGTCTGTAAATGCCCTGGACGCCGCCATGGAGAACGATAAAAAAATCGTGTTGCTGACCCAAAAAAGTTTGCACAACGATGATCCTTCCTTCAATGATTTGTATCACGTAGGCGTTTTGGGCAATATACTGCAATTCCTCAGACTTCCAGACGGAACTGTGAAAATTCTCGTGGAGGGAATCGCCCGGGTTAAAGCAATGAAATGCGTCACGGATAAAGATTATTTTTCCATAGAATATGAGTTATTGAAAAATCGTGCCAATGAAAATCCGCTGGAAATAGAAGCCTATAGAAGAAGCGTTCTGGAGCAATTCGAAAACTACGCAAAGCTAAATAAAAGAATATCCTCGGATACCATAGCAGCCATAAAAACAATGGAATCAGTGAGTAATCTCATAGATGTTGTGTCCGCACATCTGGTGCTGCGGATACAAGACAAACAGACTCTGCTGGAAGAAACAAGCATCATAAAAAGATTTGAAAAGCTCCTTTCGTTCATGGAATCCGAAATCGACGTCATAAATGTCGAACGAAAAATCCGCAATCGCGTAAAAAAACAAATGGAGCGCACCCAAAAGGAATACTATCTCAATGAACAGATAAAAGCCATTCAGAAAGAACTGGGAGATCCCGAAAGTTCCGGCGATGAAATCGATGATTTCGAAAATAAAGCTAAAAAAATACATTTTTCTCCGGAGGCTCGCGAAAGATTCAATGCCGAATTAAAAAAATTGAGAAATATGCAGCCGGCATCTCCGGAAGCCACTGTCATCCGCAACTATTTGGATTGGCTCATAAGTATCCCCTGGAACCATAAAACAAAAATCAAAATGGATATAAAAGCAGCTAAAGTGGTACTGGATCGTGACCACTATGGACTGGACTCCGTAAAAGAGAGAATTCTCGAATTCCTCGCCGTTCAAAATAAAGTCGGCAAACTAAAAGGATCAATTATTTGCCTGGTGGGTCCTCCGGGAGTAGGGAAAACGTCGCTGGCTAAATCAATCGCCGAGGCCACCGGACGAAATTATGTCAGAATTTCACTGGGAGGCGTCCGCGATGAGTCTGAAATAAGAGGGCATCGCCGCACCTACATCGGTTCCATGCCGGGAAAAATTATCGCCAGTATGAAAAAAGCAAAATCGTCGAATCCGCTGTTCCTGCTGGACGAAATCGATAAATTGGGATCCGATTGGAAAGGAGATCCCTCCAGTGCATTGCTGGAAGTCCTGGACCCAGAGCAAAATTGCGCCTTTAATGACCATTATATCGAGGTAGATTACGACCTCTCGGACGTCATGTTCATAACAACGGCCAATTCCTACAAAATGCCAGAACCCCTGCTGGACCGTCTGGAAATAATTAAACTTTCCGGCTATACGGAACAGGAAAAACTAGAAATCGCTAAACGACATCTTGTCCCCAAAGAAAAAACCGAAAACGGCCTGAAAGAAAAAGAAATGTCCATCTCCGACGACGCCATCATGCAGCTCATAAGAAATTATACCCGCGAGGCCGGTGTGCGAAATCTCGAAAGAGAAATCGCCAACATCGCTCGCAAAGTCGTTAAAGAACTACTGGAACGCGAAAACGAAATAAAAAGCATCGACATCACGGAAAAAAATTTAGAAAAATATGCCGGTGTAAAAAAATTCAACCGATTGGGTACCGAAGATAAAAATCTTGTGGGCGTTGTCACCGGTCTCGCGTGGACAGAAGTAGGTGGCGAGCTCCTGTCCATCGAAGCTATCAGCGTTCCCGGAAAAGGAAAAACAACCCTCACGGGAAAACTCGGCGATGTTATGCAGGAATCTATTCAGGCCGCCATAAGCTTCGTAAGGTCAAAAGCTAAATCATTCGGCATAGATCCAAAAACATTTGAACATACGGATTTCCACATCCACGTGCCGGAAGGAGCCACTCCCAAGGACGGTCCCTCCGCTGGAATCGCAATGGTGACCAGCATAGTCTCCACCCTCACCTCCATTCCGGTCAAAAATGATGTGGCCATGACAGGAGAAATTACGCTCCGCGGTAGAGTGCTGCCCATCGGTGGACTGAAGGAAAAACTATTGGCAGCCCATCGCGGCGGCATCAAAACCGTAATTATGCCAAAGGAAAATGAACACGATTTGCACGACATCCCCCAATGCGTTCTGGAGGATGTAAAATTAATAAAAGTAGATACCGCCGATGACGTTCTGCAAAATGCGTTGGTGCAAAATCTTTTTCAAAAAGCAGAGAATTGTTTGGTAAGCATCTAAGTTTTTAAGATTTTTATTTTACGTTCCCTAATTTTTGTCTAAAAAAAAATAATAAAGATTGCTTTGTTTAAAGAAAAATGATACTATTTAAACGGTTATTGCTTGATGGGATATTTTTCTGAAGATTTTAGGAAAAGATCAGCGCTGAAACCGCTACACACTCGGATGTACATGAGCCGAGCTGCAAAGATGAAAAAAACTCATCTCGGCAATATTTTTTGCAAATAGTTTTTATATGGAGGAAAATATGAAAAAATTATTAATATGTTCTTTTGTTTTTTGTGCTTTTAGTGTTTTTACCAGCGATGCCACGATGTTCCCTGTAGCTTCCCAAGAACAAAACCCCATGACAGCCCTGGAGAGATCAAGGTTCGATGCTTACCAGCTAATAGAACAACAAATATCTCTAAGACTAAGCGAAAAAATAGAAAAAATAGATAGTTTACCGGAGGATGAAGATGCGTTTACATCCCCTGCTCTGACAAATAAGATACGTGAAGAAGAGAACAAAATGAATTTTGCATTAATGGTGTCTTTTTTGCAAAACACCTTGGCTGTTTTGTATATGGATGATAAAATATCTTCTCCCAAATATTACTTTGGGGGATTCTCACATCCAGAAGGATACATGCAATATCTATTATTTAGTTGTATCCGGCCTTTGCTGGATGGGCTCAGCCGAAACGAAGTCCGCAAAATTATGAAGGATAATTTAAATTATTATCTTCCGTTTAGAAAGCATGGTGTGGTAAGCAATGGAGGATATGATCTTATAATGAGTTTAATAAATAATAAACCTTTTATGGATCTTGCTCAGGACTGCGCTCTGCGTGTAAAAAACCAATTGATAATCGAAGAAAATGGTTTTTTGCGATCACTAAATGCTGCCCTAGAGTTGCATATGCCTCACTTAATTTCCGGAAAATTAGGTAGCGAAAATGCAATACAGGAAATTACACAAGGAGGAATAAATAATGGATCGATTGAAAAAGCTTATGCATCTCCCCTAAATTGTCTACTTTGTGAAATTTATCGCATATGCACTGATTTTCTCGCATTGGACAGGAGTCCCGAAGATGAAGCTGTTTTTTGGGAAGGTGCATTCCGCAGATTATATACTACTAAACTTAATAATCCATTATATTTTAGACTGTTCAGTTTTGTACAAGGGAATATGGCGAGGTTAATTCGTAATCATATTGCCGATTTTGCAAACCGTAGCGAAAAATTTCTTTTTTTTAGGGAGCTAAACCAAAATGATGCAAATTTTTTCTTTACTGCGGAAGAAATCGCCTTAAAGCACTTTCTATTTCCAGCACCATAGTATCGTTTCTGCCCAACACTTGAACGATGCAACAACGGATAATTCTTTCGAAATCTTGGCAAACCTTCGATTTCGAAAGAATTTATATTTCGTTATCCGGAGGTCTTAATACTTTAAAACAACTTTTGCTATTATATTGCCAATCTCCGTGAATTCTGCCTTTGATTATTTTTCAGACCAAGAAAAGAAGCAGCCGAAGACTGCAAAAGCACAGATTTTGAAAGAACTCTACTTTTTCTTGCCTAGACACTAGTTCTTCCCTACTATTTATGATATGAGAAACTAAGAGAAACCATTGGCCAGTGGGTCTTTTTTGTCGTTGACTTTGTCGGATCATTGGGGGGATCTTCTGTGAGCCAGATGCTATGGGATTTTTGCGTTCTGGCCTAGGTGTCGGTGGATCGTTTAGTTCTTGCCGGGAATATCTTTCGAAGCAAAGGTTTCTGGCACAAAATATGGGAATGAAAAATGCGTCTAGTAATAGTTGAATCTCCAGCAAAGGCAAAAACTATCAATAAGTATCTGGGAGATGATTACACGGTGATGGCCAGTTATGGTCATATTCGAGATTTGCTGGCCAAAAATGGCAGTGTCAAGCCCGAGGATGATTTTTCCATGACTTGGGAGCTTAGCTCCAGCGGCACGAAGTGCGTTCATGAGATATCTAAGCAATTGAAATCCTGTGACGAACTGCTGCTGGCCACCGATCCCGACCGAGAAGGCGAAGCTATTTCCTGGCATCTGAAGGAAGTATTGGCCAAAAACCTGCCTGTTCCCGTCAAAAGAATAGTCTTTCATGAAATCACCAGGAAGGCCATAAAAGAGGCCATAGCTCATCCGCGGGACATCGATGATAATTTGGTGGACTCCTATTTGGCTCGTCGTGCGCTGGATTATCTGGTGGGTTTCACTCTTTCCCCAATTTTGTGGAGAAAACTTCCCGGAAGTCGCTCTGCCGGCAGAGTGCAGTCGGTGGCGCTGCGCATTATTGTCGACCGAGAAGTCGAAATAGAAGACTTTGAAACTAGAGAATACTGGACCATAGAAGCAAAATTCACCGCCAAAAATAAAAAAATATTTCCGGCAAAACTTACGCACTTTGACGGAAAAAAATTGGATAAATTCACCTTAGAAAATCACCAAAAAGCTCATGAAATAAAAGATATTCTACTTTCTCAAAGTTTTGCCGTAACCGCCGTGGAAGAAAAAGTTGTAAAACGGAACCCGGCCCCTCCGTTTATAACATCGACGCTGCAGCAGGAGGCGTTCCGCAAATTGGGATTTTCCGCCAAAAAAACTATGCAGGTGGCGCAAAAATTATATGAAGGCGTGAATGTCAAAGGCGAAACCATCGCCCTAATCACCTACATGAGAACCGATAGTGTGAATTTATCAAAGGAAGCCATTGAAAAAATTCGAAATTTGGTATCCAGCAAGTACGGGAAAAATTTTTTACCGGAAGCGCCCCGCATCTACAAAACCAAAGTAAAGAACGCACAGGAGGCGCACGAAGCCGTTCGTCCCGTCGACGCCGATATTACTCCGCAAATGCTCAGCGGAAAAATTCCGTCCGACATGTATAAGCTCTATACCTTAATTTGGAAGCGTGCCGTCGCATCCCAAATGGCGTCGGCGGAGTTTAATCAGGTGCAGGTGGATATTTCCGATACGCTAACGGCAAAAAATATATTTCGTGCCGTCGGCAGTACGATAAAATTTGAAGGGTTTCTCCAGGTATACGTCGAAGGAAAAGACGAATCTGAAAATGTGGACGAAGATGAAGAGCAGGGGCTTATTCCACCGTTGGCCAAAAACGATGCCCTGGAAGCCAAAAGCATCGATGCCTGTCAGCATTTTACGGCGCCGCCGCCGCGGTTTTCCGAAGCGAGTCTCGTGAAAAAGCTGGAGGAGCTGGGAATCGGTCGCCCATCCACCTACGCTACTATTTTACAGGTTCTCCGGGACAGGGGATACGTTAAACTCGAAAACAAATGCTTTGTACCGGAAATTCGTGGTCGACTCGTTACTTCGTTTCTCATGAGTTTTTTCGATAAGTACCTGGAATACGGCTTTACCGCAGACATGGAGCAGTCCCTGGACGATATTTCCAACGGAAATAAATCAAGACTGGATCTGCTGAAAGATTTTTGGAACGGATTCTGCAGCTACGTTAGTAATACAAAAGAAATTACCATATCTGATGTCATAGACCGACTAAACGAAACGCTGGGATCGTTTTTATTTGAATCCAACCAAGACGGATCTTTGAATAGAATTTGTCCGGAGTGCAAAAGTGGCGAACTCAGTCTGAAAATAGGCAGATACGGATCGTTTCTGGGATGTTCCAGATATCCCGAATGCAGCTACGTCCGCCAATTGGATTCCTCCGCCCAAGCAGCGGAAAATGACAATGCCGCCAAAGCAGAACCATCGGAATATCCTAAATTTCTCGGAGTAGATCCAGTCGACGGCGCCGAAATCACTCTGCGAAAAGGTCCCTACGGATTTTATCTCCAGAAGGACATCAGGCAACCGGAAGCCAAAATTAAAGATACCCCAAAATCAACAGAAAAAAAGAAAAAAAATGCTCCCAAACCTTCCAAAAAAAAGGAAAAAATTGCTAAACCGGCACGCGCCGCTATTCCAAAATTTATTGTTCCCGCCAATGTCGACATAAATACCGCTCTGTGGCTGCTGAAATTGCCTCTTACGTTGGGAATTTACGAAGACGACGAAGTGAAAATAGGCATAGGACGATTTGGACCATATATATTGTTTCGGGAAAAATACATATCAATTAAAAATCCCGAGACCATCATGACCATGACCCTGAACGATGCCATCGGAGCCATATGCAAGCGATCCGAATATCTACAAAAACGTGCTGCCCGTTCGCAAGGATGATAGAAAGACACGGGCGTCATTTGGGCAAAGCCGAGAATTCGCTGAAATTACGTCGTTTCAAGTGGAGAGACTGGATTCTCGCTGCGCTTTAGGCATCCACATATGCTCTATCCAGAGATTTTAGATTATATTCCTTCATAAGCTGCAGCAAACGGTTTTTGTAGACTTTTTTTTCACAATATTTCGTAATTGTTTCCGCAAGTTTTGTGCCATCTATTGTCCGGGAGCCGTAGAGCATTTTATTTCGACTTTCTCGAAACTCCTTGTAATGCGGATGCACATTCAGTGTTTTGGCATAAGCTATGGCAGATTCAAATAATGTGTCAAACGAGAGCAATCTAGTTTTGTCGAGCATCATGCCGAAAAAAGCATTGTTTTTGTGCATAATGGGACTGCTGCCGAATCCGCTTTCCAGCGAAGCCTGCGCCACTCCCAGCGATACTGAAATCGGAGCTACCTTCTTCAGCAGCGTATCTATATCCTGCGACTGATAAAACGAACATATCATGGAAAACATTTCTTTTTCCTGCTCTGTCAGCTTAATTTTTTTATTATTTTTTTTGTGCACCGCAAGGACGCATGCTCTATGTTCCAGAATTATCATATTTACATATCCCAGCACAGCGGCCATTGCTTTTATGAACATTTCCCGATCTGTCTTGGAAGTCGAATTAGTGCGTTTAATCGAACACAGGGCAATTCCTGGAATTCTTTTATCTTTTTGGAGACTTATTTTTTTGAGAATTTCGTGATAAATGGCGTCATGTTTCCTATTAAGCGCTTGGTATTTAAATAATTTATTTCTAATGGTTCTCGAATCGGTTTTTGCACTTCCGAGGCTAGGGAGGCAAAAAACAATGCCAAACACTGCCGTCAACCATAAAACTTTTCTTTTCATTATTGTAAATTCCCTTTACATATCAAATTGCCATTACGACCAAATCACTTGAGACCATACTCCGGAGTGTTTTTTCTACACCGTATTTCAATGTCTCGGATGCCATCGGACAATGGGAACAGGCGCCGCTTAATCTTACATATAATGTATTTTCCTCCAGAGATACAACCGATATATCTCCTCCATCCATATTCAACGAGGGTCTTATGGATGTTTCTATGACTTTTAGTATTTTCTCCAACAATTTTACATCACAGAGTGACTTCATCAAATAGCTCCTAGTTTTAGTGACTTCACAAAAAATAATTCCATTGGAAGCAAACTATATTAACCACCTGCGACATAATTGTAAACATCGAAAGTGCTAAAAGCTGCTATCCGTCGTTTTCAGGTTTTCTCATTCCCGCCGGCGCGAAGCACATTCTCGACAGACTACCATACTGACAGAAAATTGTAAATTTTCTGTTAACTTTATGCTCATTAATGTTTTTTTGACATTTTTTTTTTGATAAAATGGTACTTGGTAGAAGGTGTCCTTGCGCGACACCGGGTTTAACTTTCATTATTTGATCTGTAGGGTAGTAGGGGGCCTGCTGTTACAAGCGCAATTCGCATACCATGCCGACGGTAGCAAAGGAAAAACGCGAAGCGGCTAAAAAACAAAGAGAAGAGGTGGAATCTAAAACCAAAGAAGAAGACAGCAAAGCGGCAACCTTTTCAGAAATTT
Source organism: Holosporaceae bacterium (assembly GCA_031288795.1). GTDB lineage: Bacteria > Pseudomonadota > Alphaproteobacteria > UBA3830 > UBA3830 > BNWE01. Next base: position 16,695 of record JAITQS010000016.1, read on the forward strand.
TTGAAAAATACATCGTTCAGGCCGAGCACGATAAAGGCGCCTCATCATGCAAAGATGAAATTTGCTTTTTCAAAAATTGGATAGCGCCAAACATTGGCGATAAGGGGATGAATGAAATTACTCCAGATATGCTTGAGCAAATAAAAAAGAAGATGAGC
>JAITQS010000028.1 GCA_031288795.1 Holosporaceae bacterium
ATTCTGTTATGGCGTCATAAATGGCAAGAAAATTCCTTGCCCAACTCTTTACTTTTTCGGGAGAATATTTTTTCTTGCACAAAAACGTTTCAGCTGCTTCGTCAAGGGGAGTCTTGTTATGCCATGTAGTCTTGCTAGCATCAGCTCCAGCTTTCAGAAGTGCCTTAACTATGGCAACATGGCCATTCTTAGCAGCCAAATAAAGTGGCGTATGACTATAACACCCCTCAACGGCAACATTTGCGTTTTTACTTATTAGTGTATCAACAATATCAACATAGCCTTTCTCCGCAGCATAATGAAGTGGCGTATCAAAAGATCTATCAGTGGTGTTTACATCTGCTCCTTTATCTAATAGCATTTTAGCTATACCAGGAAAGCCGCGTTTAAGAACACAATTAAGCGGCCTAGAACCGCTAATATCCATGCTAAGGTCAACGTCAGCCACAATTTCTTTGATTACATCTAGGGCGCCATACTGCAGAATATCGTTACTCTCTTCCCGCTTCAGACTAGACCCACGTTTTGACAATATCAAGTGTAGCATACCAAGATCACCGCTTTCTATAGGGCGATTTAAGCTAACTTTTGCCCAATCAAAATTTTGGAGCACTTTTTCACTAAGGAATTCAACAAGATTAATGTAACCTTTCTCTATAAAATACTCTAGAAGATCTGTTTGCTCTTTTTTTTCAAGAGTACCAATATATTTATTCAGTGAATTTTCGCACTGTTTTATAATATCATTGTCAACTTTTGTAGATGCAGGCTTATTTAGACCCGAAGTAGAAGAAAAAGGTAAATGCTCTGGAAATTGCATTTCATCAATTCCCGGAACTTCGTTTGGTTCCAATTCAGGAGCGGAAAGTGCTCCTAGGCGGGCATTTATTTTTGCGAGCAATCTTTTGTATTCATAGGCGCCATGGTAACGAAATTTTTTAATGTCCTTGTTAGATTGGAATTCGCCTTTTTCTCCTCTGATGTTATAGACTTCTTCATTTTGCCTTTCTTCCAACATATACGTTTTATCGCCATCGACCAATAACGGCACAATCCCCATAATGGTGAGCATTTCTTCTGCCGTTGACCATATTAGCGCTTCATCGCCAATTAGACAACCAGACTTTAGGTAAATGGCCTTGGCCAAGCGTCCCGATTCGCACAAATTTTCAAACGATAGACTCTCTATTTCATCATTCCTAAACAGCAAATTACCGAATCCGGCTTGTACGACGTTTTGATAAATGCTGTAAATTGCTGCTTTAGTAGAATTTGCAGCTTTATCTAAATTTTCCAACTTTTCCTGAATTTTTCCAACTATGGAGCCCATCTTTTTATGTGATAAAACTGGGAAAAATAAATCCAGTAAAGAATGTTTGCTATTGCAAATATTATACACAACCATAGACCTAAGACTGCGCTCAAAATCGCTATTGGATCCAACTAAAATACCGTTAATCATGCGATGAAAAAAATGAGTCATTTCGTGGTACATTGTAGAAGCATTCTCTTCGCCATTGTTTTGGTCATAATAGTTGATGTGATAACCGCTAAGCACTTTTGGTGTTACGTAAATTTTATTTTTTGAATAAAAATACGCATTACCTTCAATACCTTCAGTTCCTATATCGATACTTACCCCTCTAACGCCTCTTGACATTATGGTATTAATCAATCGCATCGCCAAGATGGAGCAAATGCGCTGAAATCCCGAATAATTCTGCAACATCTCCCCGAGACGAGCGCGAAAAAGTCCTTGATCTACATCATTCAATGACATAGTATTAAAAACTGCGTCTTCTCCAACACATAAATTGATAAACTCATTGATTTGGTTTCCTGTAAACGTCACTCTGCTACGTTCTTCCGGTTTAATTTTTACTTCGTCAATTTTTTCTAGTAAATTCTTTAAGGCTTCCAGATTCTTTTTTATTTCATCCCGGGCGATTTCTTGATACTTCTTGCTTTCTTCGTCATTTATACATTTTACCGCATATTTTGTCCTATGAAATGTTTCTTTCAAAATGGTATCCGCACCTTTATCGGCCAGCTCCTCGGCTATGCGGCGTATATTCGGCCAGGAATAATCTAGGGAAAAAACATTACCACTGTTGCTAGAGGAATATTCCTTCACTCTCAGAAACTCCATGCAGTCATACAGCGCAGCTTGCGCCAGAATTTTACCTTTCCTGGTAAAATCTTTGATGTAAAAATATTCTCCATCTTCTTTTTTTGGCCAGAGGAATGAGTTCATCCCTGCTATCTTGGGCCTAATATCATTCAGCTTTCTTATTAGGGCGCTGTAGCGTTCCAATGACAACGACTGGCATTCGTCGTTTGTGGGAGGCAAACTCTTAAACGACGACATTCTTTGTATTTCAACAGGTGTAGTAGCAAAAGTATCTCCCGTACATGTTATCGCTGACAAAAGTAGCGCCAGCAGACATAAAATCTTGTTTTTCATCGTATCTTTCCCTCAAAATAATTATCATTATAGTAATTGAAGATTAAAAATTGATTAAATTTACAAAAAAAAACAAAAAATATTTTATGAAGATAGAATCGCCTGATTTTTTAGATGAAAACAATAATAGTTTTATGGTGAAGATGAAAAAACGTTGAAATAACTGATGCATGTTCAGAATTAAAATAGTCAATGGCGAAATAAGGCCCGAAATTTTTTTAGAAAAGCGAAAATCGTCCTTCCTTGCCCCTAGTAATTTTTATAAATAAAAAATAATTTTAATATTTGCAATACGGACACAAATATGATACAAAACTATCTGATCGTTATTTATAACAGGAGAAGATTTTATGTTCAAATCATTTAATAAATTATTAGTATTACCAATTTTGCTTTTTGCAAATACTGCCGTTGGCTGCCACACAGAGATCAGCCATCTTGGGGAGTATATGGCAAAGAAAAGGGATAGTTACAGCGATTTTAATACCAGCATCGACGTCGATACGTTGGAAAACATTATGGTCGAGGTTCTTGATTACGCCCCCGAATTCTTCTATAATATAGGAAAGGTGATTGCATTACCAGACAAAATACAACCAACGGATCCGTGGTTCACGAAGAATTTGATAAAAAGAACATTGTTTTGTTTTATGGATACTGCTGAAAAATCAAGTACTCTCAAATATGGATTTAGTACATTACCAACAATCCTGATGCAGGGGAGCTATGAAAAGGCGTTAGCTAAAATACAGATAACATTTGATTATCTCAAGAATGATAATGTAAGTAAACTTCTTTCCCAGAATGGGGTTGTCTCTTATTTCGCTGATAACCTTTGCGCACGAAAAAAAAACTCTATCAAAAAAACTGTAAATAAAGCAGATGTGTACATTTTTTTAAAAGCCTGTTTTCCTAGTTTATATAAATCCAATATCAAAATCTGTGAAAGAAACGACTGGGAAGAAGCGCTGAAAAAAGAAAATGCTTGGGATAAATCCCGACCTCAGTTTTTCGAGATTACAATTGACGAACAGAGTTATGTCGTAAAATCTTCCTGGCGCACTTTTGAATACGCTAACAGTCTCAAACTCTACGATCTTTTGAAAAAAGATGAAAATGAAATAGTAGCGTATCCAACTAAATTTGCCTTGTATGATATTAATGGAGCATCGAATCCTAAAGCTGCAACAATTGAAATTTTTGTGGATATAACATCGCCCACCCATAAGCCAACAGAAGACACGTTACTGCAGCAATTTCTTAAAAATAATCAGACGTGCTATGGTAATGATCGTAAATTCTCTTCATCGTCGAAAAAAATAATATTTCAACTTATGCCTAAAGCAAAAGGGAAAAGTGTTACTTGGTTTTTAGATAGTAATCCTCAAGTGTCTCCACAATTGTCCTACAAAATAGGACAAAGGTGCGGTGAGACCTTAGCTGCTCTGCACAAGCTAGGCTACGATGAAAAGAAAAAATGCACAACCTCAATGCATGGAGACCTTCATTTTAGTAATTTGATATATGATGATTCTCAGGATAAAGTTATGCTCATAGATGTTGGTATGGATAGACAAGACGATAGATGCGGTGATTTTAAGTATTATGTGTGCGAAAACGATTTTTCTAGACTCTTTTATGACTCTACAGGCATGGCCATCCACTCAGATAAGCTAACAAAAAATCAATTCTTTATGCCGCAAAGCAACGACATTATGTTTATGGAGGGACTACTGAGTCGCTATCAGCAAATTAATCCTTCTTTACTTCGGTGCTTTTTCGATCTAAATACCCAATACTCAAGAGATGCTGTGGGGTATTATTACTTTGCCCACAGTTTCTATTGCTCCGCAAATGCTTTACTTTTTGCGCGACTAACCCAGTACATGATTTTCATATTTCACTACTGTGAAGGTAGATTATTGGAAGATGAGACAAGTAAATCCATATTAAAAACAAGTGATGAAATAATTGCTATGGATGAAAAATCACCTATTCCTATCCACAGATTATTCTTAAGTAATATAGAATTGCTAGATAAGGCATTTATATTTAAAACGCTTAGCGACAAACATGTCCAACACTCATCGAAAAGTCATTCTTTAAATGTTATAGCTACGCATGTTTTGGAATTTGTTTCCTACGTTGAAGAATATCTCACGCAAAATAAAAGATCACTAGACGCTATACAAAAAGTTGCTTCTTTATATTCATCCAGCAACCAAATGAATATATGGATAGAATTGTCTGATCTTTTAAATAAAAGCAAGGCCAATAACTTTATGGCAAAGATAAAAGACATATTAAAGAATAGCTAAAATCCGAGAAAGGAAGCACCCTTGCTTGGGATAAACGCAGTTACTTTAGACGATAGAACAGTTTAAGCGACAAAGTTGTTAGGCAAGGGTTTTGATAATGCTTTTTCCCGTCATTTCCGGAGGAATATCCAGGCCGAGGATGCTCAGCACAGTGGGAGCGACATCGCTGAGTCCTCTGCCGGGCATTAATTGGGTGAATTTGTGCCTATTACAGGCCAAAATAAACGGAACATCGTTGGTGGTATGCGCCGTGTGCGGCTGCGATGTTTTGGTGTTGAACATTTCTTCGGCGTTGCCGTGGTCCGCAGTGACGATGAGACAACCATCTTTCAGTTCTACGACTCTGTTTATGCAAAACAGACATTGGTCGACGATTTCGATGGCTTCGACGACGGCTTTGAAATTTCCCGTATGTCCCACCATGTCCGGATTGGCGAAATTCAGTACATATACGTCGAATGCGTCATTATTTAGGTTATCGACGATCATGTCAGTCAATTTTTGAGCGGACATTTTGGGATCTAGATCGTAGGTTGCTACCTTGGGAGAACCTATCAGGATGCGTTCTTCGTTTTTAAATGGCTGTTCCCGACCACCGTTGAAAAAAAATGTCACGTGGGGATATTTTTCCGTTTCCGCCATGCGTAGTTGGGTTAATCCTGCAGCGGAAATTACTTCTCCCAGGGTATTTTTTATTTCTTCACGTCGGAACAGCACTCCGATTTTTTTATGAAATTCGGAAGAGTACTCGGTCATGCCGACCAGCGACGACAATTTTGGCATACCGTATGGTCTGACGAAGTGTGAAAATGTTTCATCGGTGAAGGCCAACAGCATTTGTTTAACTCGATCTGATCTGAAATTAAAGCAGATCAATGCGTCGTTGTCCTGAATGCCGTCGTATCTACCTATGGCCATGGGGGGCACGAATTCATCAAAGATATCTTCGGAATAGCATTTTTCCACATATTTGCGAGCAGATTCCCATAATTTCACCGGACGCACCATGGCATTATAGGCTAATCTAGTTCTATCCCAGTGTTTATCTCGGTCCATGGAGTAGTAGCGACCGCTCACGGTGGCGATTTTGGCCTTTGTGCCATAGCGTTTTTCGAACATATCGATGTAGGACAGAGTGCTTTTGGGCGGAGTATCTCTGCCGTCGAGACTAGCGTGCACAAACACCTTTATCTCATTTTCCAGTAGAATATCCACGAGCGCAAACAGATGGCTCTGGTGCGAATGGATTCCGCCATCTGACAATAGTCCCCACAGATGGCAGCAACGTTTGTTTTCCTTTAGTTTATCCATCAACGCGACCAATTCCGGAATGTTTTTCAGGGTATTATTTTCAATGGCCATGGTTATGCGGGGCAGATCCTGATATACAACACGTCCCAGACCTATGGCCGTATGACCTACTTCTGAATTTCCCATTTGTCCTTCCGGAAGTCCGACGTTTAGTCCGGCGGCTTTCAGGCGCGTGTGTGGATACTCGAGCCAGAGTCTATCGAATGTTGGAGTGTGCGCTGCTTTTACGGCATTGTACTCTTCTTTTTCTGAACAACCGAATCCATCTAGTATGCACAAAACTAATGGTTTTTTGGACATTGCACCTCCTATTAAAACACGGAAAAAAATTTTTCATTTCGTGTTTTTATCACATTATATAATTCTAGCCGATATTAAATATCGCTCCGCCCATAAATCTCGCCTGGGATTCCAGTTCTGCTTCGATTCTCAGGAGGCGATTATATTTTGCCACGCGATCGGAGCGGGCTGGAGCTCCAGTTTTGATTTGTCCTGCGTTCAGGGCGACGGCTATGTCGGCGATATACGTATCTTCCGTCTCTCCGGAGCGGTGGGAAATGACGGATTTCATAGCGGCGCGATGAGTTATGTCAACGGCTCTCAGGGTTTCTGTCAGCGTGCCGATCTGATTTAATTTTATGAGCACAGCATTGGACACTTTTTCGGAAATTCCCTTGGCGATTCTAGCGGGATTTGTCACAAACACGTCGTCTCCGACCAGTTGGATTTTCTCGCCCAGGGAAGCGGTCAAAATTTTCCAGCCGTTCCAATCTTCTTCGCTCATGCCATCTTCGATTGATATTATGGGGTACTCGGAAACCAACGCGGCATAATAATCTACCATTTCCGAAGAAGTTAGCGTCAATCCTTCTCCCTTCAGGTGATATTTCCCATTTTTATGGAGCTCCGTAGCGGCGACATCCAGTCCAATCATAATGTCTTTTCCGGGAACATATTTGGCCTTATCAATGGCTTTCACAATATATTCCAAAGCCTCTCGAGATGTGTGTAAATTCGGAGCAAAACCACCTTCATCGCCGACATTGGTGGCGAATCCGGCGTGGTGTAGCTCTTTTTTGAGGCAGTGATACACCTCGGCTCCCATCTGAAGCGCCTCCGCAAAGGATTTCGCTCCAACCGGAAGGATCATAAATTCCTGCACGTCCAGTTGATTATCGGCGTGGGCTCCGCCGTTCAGAATATTCATCTGGGGAAGCGGAAGTAGGCATGCGGAAATTCCGCCGACATATCTGTAGAGTGGCATTTCTTTTTCGATGGCGGAAGCTTTGGCAACGGCTAAACTTACGGCTAATATCGCATTGGCTCCGAGGTTGGCTTTGTTGGGAGTGTCGTCCAGCGCAATCATTTCCTCGTCAATGGCAATTTGGTCAGATGCGTCAAGACCGAGAATGGCGTCGGCGATATCTTCATTGATGTTTTTTACCGCTTTTAGCACGCCCTTTCCCAAATATCTATGCGGATCCTCGTCTCTCAGCTCAACAGCCTCGAACGATCCCGTTGATGCGCCACTCGGAACGGCGGCGGTGGCCACAACTCCATTCTCCAGCTCTATTTCCGCCTCTACGGTTGGATTTCCCCTGGAATCAAGAATCTCACGCCCAACAATGCCTATGATTATACTCATTAATCTACTCCTCTAAACCAAAATACTACAATTAAAATAACTCGTGCCGCTAATGATATATAAGCGATAAAGGGTTATCAATAATAAGATAATGGTATGCGACAATTTATTCAATTGTGGAACTTGCTGCTCTACGAATTAAGTAATAGACTTCTTTCGCAACTGTCGTTTTCGCCGAATAAAAACGCTGACAATCTGCGATAAAAAATCAGTAATGACGTTTGGTATAAGATTGTGGAAAATACCTTCTTTCCATTTTTATCCGGGTAAATAATAATAAATAATAGGCTGAGGGCAATGCCTTTGATGGGGAGACCATTCCAATGAAACATGACACGAAACTGTTGCCTAATGAGATTTTTCTTGCAAGAACGAGGAAAAACGTAGCACAAGACCGCAGTGTACTGTCTGTACATGAGGATCTGAGCAACGGATTTGACGAAGTCGATGGCGAGAAAAAGCCATTAGGCAACAGTCTCGACACTAATATCTTCGTTACCGGAACAGATACGGATGTGGGAAAAACAACGGTTTCCGCTTGGCTCTGCAACCACACAAACGCAAACTATTGGAAACCAATTCAGACCGGAAACGATTCCGACAAGAATACAGTTGCAAAATTTTCTCCGCACACCAAAATTATTCCCGAAGCATATAAATTGAAAGCGCCCCTGTCCCCCTATGACGCCGCAAAACTGGAAAATATGAAAATTGATCCGGAACTATTGAAAAAAAATCTCGAAAATACCGTTATTGAAGGAGCCGGCGGAGCGCTCGTTCCCATCGCAAAAAATTTTCTCATGGCGGATCTCATAAAAATCTGCAACGCCAAAGTCCTGATAGTTGCGAAATCGAAATTGGGCGTGATTAATCACCTGCTCATGACAGTCGAGATCCTGAAAGCTCGCGGAATCGATATTCTCGGCATAATCATAAATGGAAATATAGAAAATAATTTGAAACGAACCATCGAGAAGTTTTCAAAACTGAAAATACTTTCTATAATTCCCTATGGTGATAATTTAAGGGATGTGTTACAAAATACCGCTCTGCCGTCGGAAATCTTGGAGATATTAAAATGATTTGGAGACCCTTTACTCAGGAAAAAACCGCTCCTCCTGCGATAAAAATAATCAAAGGAGAAGGTGCCTATTTATTTTCCGAAAACGGAGAAAAATATCTGGACATGATATCCAGCTGGTTCGTCAATATACACGGACATGCCCATCAAGAAATCGCAGAAGCCATAGGTCATCAGGCAAAAACGCTGGAACACGTTATTTTTACGAGGTTCTCCCACGATCCGGCGGAAAAATTAGTGGAAGGCCTAAAGCAAGTCGTTCCGAAAAAATTAAGTAGATATTTCTTCTCGGATAATGGATCGACGGCAGTAGAAGTTGCGCTAAAAATGGCCTATCAATATTTCAAAAACATCGGCGTTGAAAATAGGAATATTTTTCTTTCTCTGGAAGGCGGCTACTACGGAGATACCTTCGGCGCCATGAGCGCTGCCGGCACGAATTCGAAATATCATGCAACATTTTCCGAATTATTTTTCAAAACCATTATGATCGGCGTTCCGGAATATTACGACGGCGCAGAATCAATGGAAGAAAAAGAAAATGAAATAATCTACGATTTGGAAAAGACTCTGCAGAAGGTTGGAGATAGAGTCTGCGCGCTCATACTGGAGCCGTTGCTGCAGGGATCCTTTGGCATGAGGCTTTATCGATCTAACTTTCTGGAAAGATTGGTAAACACGGCGAGAGAATACGGCATTCTCGTGATCTTCGACGAAGTCATGACGGGATTTTATCGCACCGGAACGATGTTTGCCATGAATCAGACCAATGTGCTGCCGGATTTCGTCTGTCTTTCCAAGGGACTCACCGGAGGTTTTTTGCCGCTGGCGCTGACGATTGCCACCGAAAAAATTTATGAAGCATTTCTATCCGAGGACCCCAAAAAAACATTTCTGCACGGACACTCCTATACGGCGAATCCAATCGCCGGCGCAGCCGCTTGCAAGTCTTGGGAAATTCTTCTGAGAAGGGAAACCGTCGCCAAAATCACAGAGATCGCAGAATTTCACAGAACTCATGCCATTCCCAATGCCACCAGAAGAAGAAGCATTGGTACGGTAACGGCGTTTGACGTCGAATCCGAAGCCAAAGCCAATTTTGTGATAAATAAGGCCTGGGAAAATGGAATTTTTCTGCGTCCGTTGGGAAAAACGATCTATCTGTTTCCCCCGTATTGCGTGAGCACTGACGACCTAGCAAGAACCTACGATATACTTAACAAATATCTATAGGAATTATAATGAAACATACTTTTGAAGAAGCATTGGATATTTTCCATTATCCATTTTTTAAATTATTGAGAACAGCCCACGAAGTTCATGTACAAAATTTCGACGAGCAATCGGTGCAGATCAGCGATATTTTGAGCGTGAAAACCGGAGGCTGCTCCGAAGACTGCGCCTATTGCGCTCAATCCGCCAGAAACGGCGTCAAGATGCCCAAGCAGCCCTTGTTGGATCTGGAAACGGTGCTGGAAGCGGCTCGCAAAGCAAAAGAACGCGGCGCCAGTCGGTTCTGCATGAGCGCGTCCGGCCGCTGCTTATCCTCCGGGGCGGAATTCGAAAAAATATGCGAGATGGTGAAATCCGTAAAAGCTCTCGGATTGGAAACCTGCGTCACACTCGGATTTTTAACTGAAGCCCAGGCTGCCCAACTAAAAAAATCCGGACTGGATTACTATAATCACAACGTAGACACCTCGCCGGAATTTTATTCGCAGATCGTTTCCACCAGAACCATCGACGATCGCATCAAAACCATAGAAATTGTGCAGAAGGCCGGCATCAACGTATGCTCCGGAGGCATTGTCGGCATGGGAGAAACCAACGAAGACCGAATCAAAATGCTGGTTTTGCTCGCGAATCTGGAAATTCCACCCCGGTGTGTGCCCCTAAATAAACTGGTGAAAATTTCCGGTACCCGCGTCGATGATTCAAACCCCATCGACGACTTCGACTTCGTAAGAATGATCGCGCTGGCACGCATTCTGATGCCGACGTCCTACGTGAAAATCGCCGCCGGACGCAACACGCTGTCCGAATCGACTCAGGCTCTGAGCATATTTGCCGGCGCCAACGCATTGTTTTCCAGCGAAAAACTGCTAACCGTCGATAACATAAAAGACAATGCCGATGGAAAGCTGTTCGATAAACTAAATCTTAGCATAGAAAACCCGCGGCTGTAATTTCAAAAAAAATTTAAGGAGAATCTCCATGAGTCTAAAAAAAAGCGTAGCTGTTGTAAGTTTCGGCACACTGTTGGAATGGGCGGAATTTACATTTTTCGCCTACATGGCAGATTACCTGTCGAGTTTATTTTTTTCCGCCGATGACGCCACCTTCGCCCGTCTAAAAATTTACGGAGTGTTTGCTGCCAGCTATATCATGCGCCCGGTCGGAGCAATTATTTTTGGACACATGGGCGATAAATACGGACGCAAAACACCCATGATAGCCTCGCTTTTGCTAATGGCGCTGGCGACCTGCGGCATAGGCATATTGCCGACCTATGACTCCGTAGGCAG
>JAITQS010000031.1 GCA_031288795.1 Holosporaceae bacterium
CGAACACGAGGCCATCATCGACGAAGAGACCTGGGATCACGTCCAGACGCTGTTCAAAAAGCAGAGCAAAACGACAGACAACGGTTGGCGACGCAAAGGCTACGCCACCGCAACCCCCTCATTTTTCAAGGGCATCCTCAAATGCGCCCGCTGCAACGTCGCCATGACCCCAACCTACGCCTACAACCACGGCCTCCGCTACAGATACTACGCTTGCAGCAATCACATCCGATGCAAATCCTGCACATCAGTTTTTAAGACCATCCCCGCCGAAGACGTGGAACAAAAGGTCATCGATGAAGTGCTGGGAATACTGCGATCTCCGGAAATCGTCATCAATGTCGAGAAAATCGCGGAAAAGGAGGCCGCTAAGCATAACCTGAACACCAAGCATTCTGGAAATGCTATTCATGATGGAAATGCCAAAAACGGCAGCCTCGCCACAAGTCCTGAAATAACCAAACAAAATCTCATCCTGGCTTTAAAAAACCTCACCGAAGTCTGGTGCTTCCTCTACCCAACGGAACAACAAAAAGTCGTATCAGTACTCATGGATGAAGTGGTTGTGGGAGATGATGGGATCAGGATTATGATGAATCTACATGGATTTGATTGGGTGATGAGCGAATTGAGCATGTAACACCACACCGAATAGCTTCTTCCGGAGCGCCTTTCTCCATCCCATCACGCCTTACCTTGGCGCACTACCAAATATCTTACAGTCTCATAATTTTATAAAGAACTTATTCAGCGAATTATAAGCTTCTTATTCGTAACGTGATGCACAATATGCATCAAAATATATGTCCTGCGAATACCGTAACTGAAGTCCAGGCTTTAATACGAAAGTACCATTTTCAACTCTGTGGAATAATTTTACATGCTCTAGAACTGATGGCGTAATCTCTCCAACATCAGACCATTGCACACACCCAAGATTATACAACTCATCCTCCAAAGGTGTCATTTTTTTTCTGTACAATGGCGACCCATCTGATGCAAAATAATATTCATCATTTTCTGTGCAAGAAGCGCACTTAATCTGTCCATTAAGGATTTTCTGCTCCGCCTCTTGTAAATACGGCACATGCATAGAAAAAATACTGCCAGCAACTAATATCATAGAACAAACTACTATAGACCTTATATAAAACATAAAAGCATCCTCAAAACAACATCTTTATTCTAATGCTCTTGAGGAAAAGTGTAAAGTTCTATTAAGAAAGTTCTGTAATATGTTTCAATATTTGAGCAAGAAGCTCATTAGTAACAACCGAGCAACGTGTAGATAATTGTGCCAAATCTGCCCCCTGCAGCACTCCAAAAATCAAAGGGCTATCAGCATCAATTATAAAAACAGGCCCTCCACTCATTCCATGAGTAACTGGTATCCCTGTGAAAACGTAATCTATCAATGCAGGTGGTGGTGGATTGTATAAAAGTGACTTTAGGTATATTTGGCTGCCTGATATTTTTGTAGCAATAAAACTATAATCTGCAAAACCATCAGCAGGATAACCAGCTATACATGCATCACTAATATTTTTATAAGGAACAAGTTGGCTTTTGACTAGCGGCACAGAATTTGATACATTAGCAGTCATGAGCATAATATCATTGTTATTCCTCAGTTCTTCTATTCTGTTTATAGTTCCTGCACGTAGTACAATATGGTCAACTAACGGAGTTTTGTCAGTTTCATTTTTATGATTCGCTCCCACATTATTGATTAGTAGTATCGCATTTATCATGTAATCCCGATAGTTATTCCAGTGAATATTACTACCTAATCTCGCCTCTGGTAGAAAGTCCTTTTTACTTAATTTGTCAATTGGGATAAAATATATTTCCAATTCTGAGTTCACAGAATATTCGAACTCTAAAAAATGCCTACATGTAAGAATATAATTTTTTCCATTAATATTTACAATAGTTCCACTACCAACTGGACGAATGGTTCGCTTCCCTAATTTTTTTTCTACACAAAATACTCTTCCACTATATGGTCTTATTATTTCTCTCTCTTTTTCAAATGGGTTCTTCTTGAAAATTAGAGCTAATTCCATATCATGCCTTAGAAGGAGAAGATTCCGCTTAATGCTATCAAAAGATTTTTGACTTTTAGTGTAAAGTATCTTGTTTTTTTTGAAAATCAATTCTTGTATACGTATATTTGCCAACATATGATCAATATTCGATAACATTTTGGTAAAATCATATCGTTCTCTTATGGTATGATGGTTTGTTATATTTAGGAAGTTTTCATAATCTATTGTTTTTTTTGAATTAAAATCTTCAATTTCGTGGCAGTCACCAGAAGGCTGGCTAACTTGAGAAATGTTATTTTCTAAAGTAGGCAGTTTATCTAAGGTTAGAGAAATTGCAATAAAATTCATAAGACCATGAACTTGAGAAAGAAAATCAGCAACCCAAAAATGAGAAATTATTGGAAAACCGTCTAAAACGTTTATAGTTTGTGCTTCTGCTAATTTTTTTTCATTGTCAGCAAGATATGCGTCCTCAAACAAATTATATACTTTAGAACTAGCAAGCATACCTATAGATTCAGTCAAACAAAGGATACAGCTTACTAACAAAATTAGTGCCATTCGCACTGAAAAAAACACCCTATTCATTATAAATAGTCTCTATAGCTATTTATACTCAAATTTTATAAGATCTTTTTAAAAATAAGGTTAAATTTAGAGACGCTTAAAAAACATTTTTTCCAATTGATCGAGTGAACTTTGCGAACCTTCAATACAACTGCAATGTTTCCTTCAAATTACAGAGCGCAACAGCAAAAAGCACAAAACCCGCTTAAAGCGTCACAATTCTCCCCATCTCCTCAAACTTCACGGAAAATCCATAGACTTCGCATCTCACTCGATACCACTCTGCGTTCTCTAAACCGAAATCCAGAAAAATCAGGATTTGACAGGCAAAGTCGTGGGTATCAATGGCTGCTGAGATTGTATACATAAACTGTTTTGAGAGTGCGTTTGCAATGTGGTATTTTTACTCAAATGTAAGGCTGCTTATTGCGCTAACGAGTGCACTTTCAAAGCATGTCATGTATACTTTCCAAATCTCCAGATACACTTCAGTGGAGAATGGAGACGAATTTAGGGAGAAAATGGCAAAAAACAAGAGGATTTTAGGAGCAAAAATAGAGGCTAGGCAAATGAAGGCAAGTCAGGGAAAGCCTCTTTCGCAGCGCACTTCTGCATCCAATTAACTACACGACAATATCAACAATTACCCTACTTGGAGATAAACCCTGGCGGACAGAGCGAGATTCGAACTCGCGATACGGTCACCCGTATACACACTTTCCAGGCGTGCGCCTTCAACCACTCGGCCATCTGTCCAATATAGTCCAAAGTAACAGTTTTTTTAAATTTTGAAAAGATGATGCAAAAGTACAAAATAATCTTGATTTCACAGAAATTGTTATGCATTGTGTTGATTTAATTGGTGTAATATTTTTTTCTTGGAACCAAAAATCTTAGTTGAAGAAAGATAATGCTAGTAATCTACGCATGATAACTGGCTAAGGAGAGCCATGCATACAAAATATAAGGGACATGCGGGAGAAATTGCGGCAGCATTGCTATTGATTCTGAAGGGATATAGAATCCTTGCCCGCAGATACAGAACTAGCTGCGGAGAAATCGATATCATAGCTAAAAGAGGAAAATTAGTGATATTTGTGGAGGTAAAAGTGCGCCGGGATTTACAAAAATGCTCCGACGCTGTCACGTACCGGCAGGTTCAGCGCATACGGCGAGCATCGGAGATA
The DNA here is from genome assembly GCA_031288795.1 of Holosporaceae bacterium. Taxonomy (GTDB): domain Bacteria; phylum Pseudomonadota; class Alphaproteobacteria; order UBA3830; family UBA3830; genus BNWE01. The sequence continues at coordinate 3,803 of JAITQS010000031.1, forward strand.
TTTTTGCAGAGACGCAGAGACCTAAAAGAGTGCCAAACTAGATACGATGTAATCCTGATGGCGGGGTGGCAATTGCCGGTTCATATAGAAAATATAACGCTATAGTTGCCAACGTTTCCCGGCCAAACAAAAATGCCAGGACAGAGCAGAGCGAGCTGCTATACCCATCACGAATAATACCAAATCTCATTTTAGATTGTCCAAACGGCTTCTAGAATACGCTCTATGGCAGCTGCTGTCAGGCGGGCAATAGCTAATCGATGATGGGATTTGGTATAAGAAGTGGACCTATCGAGAACTATGGTTTTTCGCTCCTTCACCGATGAAGTGCAACGGAGGTAAGATTTGGAATTAGAGTATGTTATACCATTCCTCGGAACAAATTATCCGAAAGCTTTTTCGCATAGCCTGAACATGAGGCTGCTCACCGCTTGCTGCGAGAAATTAGTAATAATGCATTTATAATGTCGCATTTTCATTCAAATATCAGGCTGATCATTGGGCTAACGAACACACTTTCAAAGCAGGTTATCTATAATTGATAATAATACCGGTTCAGGGACAAGTTAGTCGGCCCATTTTTATGCTGTAACGCTGCGTTTCCGTCGCATATGGGCGTGTGCAATACCTGAAACCCGGTGTTATACTCAATCACCGTAGGAACGCCCCTTCACCGATGAAGTGCAACATTGCCACACGTTCCGGTAGCAAAAGAGTCATGTCCGTGGATAATCTCATCCGGTGTTTTGTACTTTAACACCTTCCGCGGTCGATTAT
>JAITQS010000058.1 GCA_031288795.1 Holosporaceae bacterium
TCCTATTATTTCAATTATTCTAATAAATTTATCTTTTTTTTTCATTTTTATCTCCATATTTTAATTGTACGAATACCACTTGCATAAATGTTCTCGTTCAAAGTATCTCGTGCCCAAAGTAATATTTGCAGACAGCATAACGGTGATTAGGGTGTCTGTATTTTTATAGTTCGTCAAAGTCCGCCAGATTTTCCATAGTAATTTCGACATTTCCTCTGGAATTTTCTGAAGGTGCGACCTGATTTGTGGGGGGAGCAGCGGAAGCTTCCGGCTCCGACTCTCCTGAAGATGATTCAGAGCGCTCAACTATATCAGATATCATCAATAGACTAATTCCGCGAATTGCATCAACTGATTTCAGAATACTATCGAGAAATGCGGCTTTTTTCTCTTCATCATCACTTTCGAACAGCGAGCCCTTAAGCGCGGTTTTTGATTGATCCAAGAGTTTAATCATTTGCTGTAATTGTTCGAGGTTGCGCTTATTTTCATTCTTTCTTTCAGATGTACTGAATGCTGTAACACTTGAAGAAAGTGATTTCCATTTTGAGGAGCTAGAAGAGTTGCTTTTTCCGCTAGATTTTCCGGAAAAACTTACACTTAAATTGTTGGCGGCCTTATGCTTATGTGCGGGTGTTTCATGAAACGGGATATCCGCGATTTGCAACGCTTCTAGCAAATTCTCAATTGCATTTCTCAGCGCTTTAAATTGAAAAAGCTGAAGAGAGCTAGTTTTGGTTATCCTAACCAAGTTCGTATAAAAACTCAGCAGCTCTAGAGATTTGTCAAATCTGTCCGCGCTTGGATATGCAGCTTCTGCCTGAGCTTGGTCGACGCGCTCGGAGTTACAGTATTTTTTTAATCTAGTCAGCTCATCAAAAACCTTTCCAAACTCCATACTGTTCACATGGGAAAAAAGTAATGGCAATAAACAAACTACTATCCATTTTTGGGAGAAAATATTTTTAAAACTCATCGACCAACTCCTCCTCTATCTCTATACCCACAGATATATCCTTGTCATTTATTGGCTCACTTGGGGGCGAATTATCATTGGACAGTTTGGGGGAATTACTATTGGACAATTTATCAGAGCTTATTGATTTACCTAGAGGCGAATCAATATTTGGCAATTCCAGGATATCTTTATTTTTCCCCGGATACATTATTGAGAGAAGCATTGTGTACATAATGTTGAGAATTTTATTGTCTTTTATGCCTATTGCTTCAACTGAGTTGTAATTTTCCTCTGATAATATCTCTGCTACCTTCGCATTTAGTTTTGTGTAGGCGGGGGTGGACCTCTTTCTCAAAATCTCATCAATTTGCGCGTAATGAGCAGGACTTATGGAAGAGATTAACTCTTTTAGGAAACGTTGTGTCAGATTTTCATCTACAATCCAAGGAGCGATGGTACCTTTTTTTACATCTGCTCTTTTTATGAGCCAATTTTCTGAATCAATCACCACGTGCGCCAACAGTGTTAGTATTGCTTTCTCGCGTCCTTGTGAATTTTTCGTGACCAACTTATTAAGCTCATCTACGAAAGACTGGAACTCTTGTAAGTGTTCTTTTAGGCGTAACTCATCTGGTGGGAAAGACTTTGCCTCATGGACAATCTTGATAATAGCTAGGAGAATATCGGCTTGTTTTTTATCAAGTTTTTTTATGGATTTGCTGTTTTGGGAGGATAGTAGTTTTAACATTTCGTTCAACAAAGTCTGGTGACTATCAGCTCCGGGCATATGAGATTCTATGGTAGCTATAATTCTATCGTATTTGCTCGAATCTATTTGCTCTATTAGGGACAGTAGAAGCTTTCGATTTTCTTCTGAAGAGCTAGATGTAAGAAAATCGTAGGCGTCGACCAGTAGATGTGTCAGCAATGTGACTATTTTTTTCCGGAGTATGTCCTTGTCACTTGCCATATTGACGTCTAGTGCAAACGGCAGGAGTTTCTCCAGGATTTCGTTTGATGTGGTCGAGGTGGCCGGGGTAATTTTCGCCGATTTTGTCTTCGTAGTACTGCTATTGGTTGTACCCGTAGTTTTCTGAGATTGAGCGCCGGAAGATACTTCTGGTGGAAAATCAGTGCTGGTGGAGATGCTGATTTTTTCTTTAGGCTTTAATTTCCCGGCTGCTATAAGGCGTTTTCTTTCGATATCATCCTTAGTTTTCATGCAGTTGGCATTGCCAAAGAGGCATATAGCTAGTAATGGTATCGTCACATCGTGTAAAAACATAGATTTTTTCTTCATTTTTTTTCTCCCTAGAAACAATTTTTTATATGATAAGTGGCCATGACTTTCAGTGTGGTACGATTTAATTTCACCTTTGGCTCAATGGACGTACCTAACAGTTTAACTGGTTCGAATTTTTTCGAGCTTCCAAATGTATGCGACAATTCCAAACCGACTCCCCAGTTATTGCAAATTTGCCTATTCACCTCAATTCCTACCATGGGAGCAATTTTGCCAAAACTTTTATTGCTGATTCCTGAATCAAAGGCGACCTTTCCCGAAAGGTAGGCCAATCCCGCTTTCAGATGCAAACTAGACTTTATTTTTGAGAAATGAGCACCGACTTTTAGGGCTAAATGCGGGCATACTCCAAATGAAGCGCTACCGTTATTTACAACCCCGCTGATATGGTGTACATAATTACTAAGATCCTCTCTTGCAGAGGCAATATTCCCATTGTTTCCTGGTAATAGCGCTTCTAAACTAGTGCTGTTTGCATCTATATCTTCATTTTCAAAGAAATAGGACAGATTCGCCGCGTTCTCAGCCGTTAGATCGGTGCCATCGTTACCTTGTAGACTGCGCAAAATGGTGGCTAAATTTGGATGGTAGGTGGTTATGAATTCGCGTAACAGGTCTATCGATCCTGGGTTTGGTCCGCCCAAAATACCGAGAGCGTTATATTCAGCCGTCGTAAAATTGGAAAAAGTTGCGTCCGAAATAGGGGGGGCGCTAAAAAGTCCATCTTCAGCAGCACTTTTTGTGATGAACGAGTTGTCCAAAGCTGCGTTTTTGTCTCCGCCTATGTATTTCATTGTATTGACGAAATTTGCGTATACACTTCCATTTACAACAGCACCTGTTCCACCTGCATCAGTAGCGGCTTTTTCCAGGTTTCTTCCTATGTTAACAAACACCGTATTTACGTCTCGGGCCATCTGACTGAAGCGTGCAGATTCCTGGGAGAAAATATTGCCTATTCCGTGTTTTTTGCCGCTGGATCCAAAATCTGCTCCCAATTCCATTCCTACGGAAAAATCATCGCAAAATTTGTAATTGTGACCCACCACGACGCTGGCTCCAAAAGGAGTCGAGTTAATTTCCGTGCTCGCTCCGGAAAAGCCTCGGTTTTCATCGCAAAGACTATGCTGATGACTTAGGCTAACACCGACTCCAACATATGTGCCAATTCCGGCATATTCCGTTCCCGGAGATTCTCCGGAGGAACTTTCGGAATATTCTTCAGCTGAAGCATTTGACAATATTGCCAAACTCGCATAAAATAATACTTTTTTCATGGTAACTCCTTTCTTTTTTATTTGATAATAAGACTAAAAAGTTAATATAAAGTTTTTTTTTTTAAAATATATATAAAAAAATACGTATTGGCTATAAATTTTGAAAATATGATGGTTTTGGGGATTAGCAGAAATTCGACATACACAAAAAAACGTCCGCTTGCAACGACGCAGTTTCCCGGACTCTCGGCTCCGCCAAGAATGACGCCTGCGCCTTCCATACTCGATTTCGAAAGAACTCTACTTTGACAAAATAGTAATTTGTTGAATTGATACTTCTTTTTGACAACAGAGCTCCGGCATTGTGTTGGGCGAATACTCGATATTGTTATTTATATTAACGGAATCAATGCCAGGTATTTCGCTGGTATCACCTGCCACCACGACTTTTACGCGAGGATGATGAAATTCTCCTTCCCCCAAACAGGTCAGTAGCAAAGGTATATAAGGCACATACATTCGCTCATCATCTTTCGCCAGGTCAGTTGCGTTGAGAGGATAGTAATTAAAAGCACATCCGGAATTTGGATCGGATATCAGACCGCCAAGTGCACCGTTCGAATAGGATAATCCTCTTGCGGCATTTTCTCCTCCGCGATAGTAGCGGGACGTTCCCAAATATTGCGAATCTTCCTGTGTTTTATGTTCTTGCACCACGATAGTAGCTATATCTTCTTCCATATCAGTGAGATACTTCCCCTTATATCCAATAGTCGACCAAAACCTTGATCTTTGCCGCATCACAACAGTACGCCTAAAGGATTCATTGCGAGGAAGAACGGATATTTTTAAATGCATCTCCTGAAGTACTTGCCGCGTTAGGTGATCAACAATATTGCTCTTTTCCATTCCTACCGGATCGATCTTTCTATCCTTGAGAAAATCTAAAACCATATCATTGATCGACCAAAAAAGAACTTGGGTGCGATTGCGTCCGGTGGCATTAATGCATGACTGCGGCAGCGATTTCTGCTTTTCCTCCGGAGAGGCTTTTATCTCCCGGTTACCGTAGAAATATTCACTCCAAAAAGTATAGGAGGATTCTAGGTCGCCCTTCTCAATTGTTGGAGTAATCTGACGCAAATACAATAGCGCAACGCAGAGCTGATACAGCGTTTTCGGTATGGCTAAAATGCAAATATTCCCCCCATCGCAATTCAGACATCCTTCCATAAAGCTATATTCATAATTAATCATCATAGCGCGTTCGGCTGCAGATAATTTTCCCACAAACTTCTGGTTGAGAGGATTTCTATTCATGGGATGTCTGAATGTTGCATCATAAAAATATATTTTTTCTCTTGTTGAAAAATCACCTACTCCATTTATACCGCTAGTACTACGCTGATAATATATAAATGCAGCATTGTTGCCGGATTTTGCTTTCCCGGATGCCACTGCCAAATTTTTCAAAATGACCGAATCTGTGTCAGGAAATGGCCTTGACTGTTGGGAGAGAAATTGTTGTCCATATTGCCCCCACATTTCGCCACTGGCGTCTGAAGTGGATTGATTATTCAGACCTAACGCTAGGCTAGGGAAAAATAATAGAAGTAGCAAAAGTTTTTTCATCCTCGTTTCCTTTACTATGAATAATATTTATATAAATACTACTATATTTTTTGTCTAATACAATATACAAAATATTATTTTTTTATAAATTAGAACTTCTTCGGAAGACCATTGCATTGCCACTAGATAAGGAAAACCGGAATCCATTAGGCGATGGATCTCGGCAATTCTTAAAAAATCCGGTTCAGGAGCGATTCCTACGGCACCAAGAATCAGACCAAATTTCGAATTATATGGTTGATTTTATTTATTTTATCGTTGAGGTTATCCAGGCGTTTTTGGTGTTCCTGCACGATATCCGGAGCTGCTTTCTGCAAAAAATCCTTGTTATTCAGTCTATTTACGACATCGTCTCGATTTTTTAGGAGTTTTTCCATTTCACTAGTGAGGCGTTTTTTTTCCGACTGAATATCTATTTTTCCTTCGAATCCCAGATGTACGACCGCATCTTCAACGACGACGGGAATACTATGGGAATCAAGCTTTTGAACGGCGGAAATTCCGGCCATCCGCAGCAGTATTTCGTTGGATTCGTCGCATAGTTGGCGAAAGGCGTTATTGGCGGTTTCAATTTTAGCCTCGAGTTTTTCGGCGGGAGCAATTCCCAGGAACTTCCGAAGAGATCTCACGGCGGAAATTATGGATTGGAGGCGATCGATTTTTTCTACAGAATCTCTGCTGTCGAGAGTTATGGTGTCGGCGTTTGGCCATGATAGGTTCAAAATCCCGAGTTCCCGGCAGAGTTTTTGGGCCATAAAGGGAGCGATCGGGTACAGAATCTGTATAAATTGCGCGATGGCCCAGCTGGTTACGTCGCGAATTTCTTTTTTCGTTGAGGCTACGGCGTCGGAGGAGCCGGTAATTTCCGATTCCGATTGCAGAATCGGTTTTATAAATTCCATATACCAATCGCAGAAAGAATTCCAAACACACTGATATATATGTCTGGCAACCTCGTCGAATCTGTAATTTTCCATGGAATTTTCCACATCGACGACCATGTCCTTTATTTTCTGTACCATCCACTGGGCCATAGGATGTTTCACGGTATTTACATCGAAATCCCGGGGACAGTGGGCGCAATTATTCATCTGGGCGAATCGGACGGCATTCCAGAGTTTAGTCAAAAAATTTCTGCCGATTTCCACGGTCTGCTTGCCCATTTTTATGTCTCTGCCGGGGGACGCTAGGGACGCCAGCGTATATCTTAGGGCGTCTGCTCCGTAGGTGTCGCAGAGCTCCAGCGGATCAATGACATTGCCTCGGGATTTAGACATCTTCTGGCCTTTTTCATCCCGTACGAGAGCGTGTATGTAGACCTTGTCAAATGGCACGTCGCCGGTGGCGTAGATGCCCATCATAATCATGCGGGCGATCCAGAAAAATATGATGTCGAATCCGGTCACCACTATCATGTGGGAATAAAATTTGGAAAATTCTGCACTATTGCCGGGCCAATCGAGCGTAATGAACGGCCACATGCCGGACGAATACCAGGTATCCAGCACATCATTGTCCTGGATAAGCTCAACATCAGTTTTCCCGTAGAAGGCGATGGCTTTTTGGAGAGCCTCTTCGGCATTTTCTGCCACAAATATTTTTTCGTCCGGACCGTACCAGGCGGGAATGCGATGCCCCCACCAGATCTGTCTGGAAATGCACCAGGGTTCGATATTTTTCATCCATTCGAAAAATAAATTCTCCCAGTGCTTAGGAATGAACGCGATTTTATTTTCAGCTACGGCTTTTACGGCCGGAATCGCCAGCTTGGCGGCGTCGATGAACCACTGGTGCGTAATGCGCGGCTCCAGCATGGCGCCGGACCTGTCTCCAAATGGTACCTTGTGCGTGATGGCCTCGACTTTTTCCAGAAGACCTTCGGCTTCCAGCTGAGCAACCACCGCTTCCCGCGCTTTAAATCTGTCCAAATTCTGAAATTGTTCCGGGATTTCTCCCTTCAGTTCTGCACGTTCATTCAGGATGTTTACCACCGGAAGTCCGTGCCTTTTGCCAACTTCGAAGTCGTTGAAGTCATGGGCCGGAGTGATCTTGACAGCGCCGGTCCCCTTTTCCGGATCCGCATAGTCGTCGGCAATTATGGGTACAGGTTTGTTCAGCAGAGGAATAAGCACTTTTTTTCCAATTAAATCGGCGTAGCGATGATCTCGCGAATTAACCGCAATTGCCACATCGCCGAAAAGTGTTTCCGGCCTGGTGGTGGCAACGCAAATAAATTCATCGCTATTTTCTAGTTTATATTTCAAATACCAGATTTTGGCGCTGACTTCCTTTTCCACCACTTCCAAATCAGAAATGGCCGATCGAATCAGCGGATCCCAATTGACCATTCGCTCGCCCCTGTAGAGTAGGCCATCATTGTACAGCTTCACAAACAGCCGACGCACCGCCTTTTGGCTGCCATCGTCCAAGGTAAACCGAAGACGAGAAAAATCGCAGGAAATGCCTAGTACTTTCATCTGCTCTATAATTGTGCCGCCGGAACTTTCCTTCCAGAGCCAGATCTCCTGCAGCAATTCCTCTCGCTTCAGAGAACCTTTCTCCACTCCTTTTTCATAGAGCTGCTTTTCCACCAGCAACTGCGTCACAATGCCGGCATGATCCACACCCGGCTGAAACAATACGTCGTATCCCTTCAGTCTTTTGTAGCGAACCATGATGTCCTGCAGTGTATAACAGAGGGCATGGCCGACGTGCAGTGACCCGGTTACGTTCGGAGGCGGCAACAGTACCATAAAAGGTTCAGCGTTTTCATTGCGATAAGAGGCTTCCAACGTAAATGAAAAGTCTTTCTCAAACGATTTCGGATTAAAGTTTTTTTCCAGCATTTTTTTTCCAGCCAACTTTATAAGTGGAATCCAGCATACAATATGGCGTTTCCAGAATCCATATTATTTTTAGGAAAGTCGATAAAATTCCATGGCAATTTAATTCTTGCGTAAGAAGAGATGTAATGAGAAAGTAGTTTTTTAAGAAAACGCTGTTCAGCAAATGAATCCATTAAAATCTCCAATAATATCTAATACTATTATAGCACCCTCCCCGCCCCTTTTAGTCAAAAAATGTTGAATCACCGGAGCGCAATATTATTGCGGAGAATTAAATGGGTCTGATAAAATTCAAAATTGGTAAAATTAGCTCTTGTACTTTTAATTTATACCGTATAGCGCTATATTCGAAGGCAGAAAAAAACCAGATTAATATGTTTGATAAAATAAAAAATAAAATAGACAATCTTTATGTGATAAGAAATTACCAAAATATATATCGCTACCTAAAGCCGTACAAAATTAGGGCATTGCTGGCGGTTCTCATAACGTTGCCGGTGGGAATGATGGATGCCCTGATCGCTCTGGCTTTAAAGCCTTATATGGACGTAGTCATGATAGAAAAAAATCTGTCCGCCAGTTCTTATATACCGATATTAATCATATTATTTAGTTTACTCCAGAGTGCATTTAACTATTCTTCCACCTATCTTAACGCCTGGGTGGGGGCAAAGATAAGCTGCGGTCTCAAGTACGATTTATTCCAGAGGCTCATGAGATACGATGCTCGATTTTTCGATAGAAATACCTCCGGCGCCATCCAGATGCGTTTTAATTCCGACGTGGATACCGCCTGCAGCGGTCTTCTCAACAACATGAAATTATTTAGCACGCGTTTTTTTTCGTCTTTGTCGCTTATTATAGTCTTGATGGTGAATTCATGGCAACTTGCTATTGTGGCACTGGTTGTGTTGCTGGGGGCGCTCTATCCGCTGACCTCCATCCGGAGCCGCATCGGTGGCATTATGGCCCAGACGGTATTTTCCGGAGCCGCCATCATAACTCATTACGGTGAAGCATTTAATGGTAATCGTGTGGTGATGTCCTACAATTTATATGATCATCTGCTACGGAGGTTCTCAAAGGCGTTAAACGATGTATTTACCTTTAGCATGAAGATGGTCCAGAGGACCGGAATTTTATCTCCGCTGATGCATTTTATTATTTCCATTGGCATTGCGGCGATAATTTGGCTGGGGAGTTATCTCATTGTGCATAGTGATTTGACTCCGGGCGGATTTGTTTCCTTTATAACGGCGCTTTTGCTACTGTATCAGCCGGTAAAATCCATTGGAAACGACTACAATGCCATGCAGGTATCTCTGATGGCGATGGAGCGCGTTTTCGATCTGATGAAAGCCGCTCCGGCCATTGAAAATAGGCCTTCGGCGCGGCATTTGGAACGCATTCACACTGGAATTAACTACCAAAACGTCTGCTTTGAATATGAACAGGGTAGGCCGATACTGCAGCATATAAATCTTCAGGTAAAGGTTGGAGAGACCGTGGCGCTGGTGGGTAATTCCGGCGGCGGCAAAACTACCTTGGTGAATCTGCTGCCGAGGTTCTACGACGTCACGGCCGGAAGCATACTCATCGACGATACGGATGTGAGAGACTTCACCATCGATTCTCTGCGAGATAAAATAGCAGTGGTATTCCAGGATAATTTTTTGTTCTCGGGCACAATTCGGGAAAATATTTTGGTCGGAAAAGAAGATGCTTCTGCCGATGAGCTGAAACGGGCCATAAAATCATCATATTTGGAAGAATTCGTGACGTCTCTGGAGCGTGGCATCGATACGGAAATAGGAGAGAGAGGCGTTCTCCTGTCCGGCGGACAAAAACAGCGGGTGGCCATAGCGAGGGCATTTCTAAAAAATGCTCCCATTGTCATATTGGACGAAGCTACCTCTGCCCTAGACAATAAATCGGAGGCTGTTGTGCAGGAGGCCATCGAAAATCTTATGAAAGATCGCACTGTGTTTATTATTGCCCACAGGCTTTCCACCGTCCGAAGTGCCGACAAAATTGTGGTGATCAATCATGGAAAAATACATGAAATTGGCTCTCACGAGGAGCTAATTGCTAAAAAAAACAGCGAGTATGCATCATTATATTATACGCAATTCAATTAGGTTTTTTGAAACTGTTGCCTAATGGCTTTTTCTCGCCATCCACTTCGTCAAGCTCAGATCCTCATGTACAGGCAGTACACTAACGTTTTTTGACATTTTTTTGATAAATCTGCGCTTTGAGTATTCGCGATTCCAGGAACGCGCCATCAAAATCATTGGGGAGAATTAAATAGCCCTGGATGGTAGCAAGATTTCTAGGATACGGGTCTTGACTTACTCGTGTAAAGTTGTATCTTATAGATCATTCGCCATACATTACGTAGAGTGTGGCTGTGGGCCTGTAGTTCAGCGGTTAGAGCCCTCCGCTCATAACGGAGTAGTCGTAAGTTCGAATCTTACCGGGCCCACCATTATTTTTCCAAAAATACTTCTTATTCCGATGATAACAATATGGTGCTAAGTGAAATTTCTAGATAGAGCCAAGATCTTTTTGAAAGCCGGCAATGGTGGAGACGGTTGTCTCAGTTTTCGCCGAGAAAAATTCGTTGAATACGGAGGCCCCGACGGCGGCGATGGAGGAAAAGGTGGCGACATAATAATCGAAGGCGCTAACCATTTAAATACACTCATAGATTATAGATATCAGCAACACTTCTCCGCTCCCAAAGGAGAAAATGGCCGCGGCAGCAATAAGTACGGAGCCAATGGCGCCGATTTGGTGCTGAAGGTTCCCATCGGTACCGAAATCTTCGACGAAAACGAAGAGTTTGTATTGGCAGATATTTTGCAGGAAGGTCAGCAAATTGTCATTGCCAGAGGGGGTATGGGAGGTCGTGGCAACAACAAGTTCAAGTCGTCCATTAATCAGGCGCCACGCAAAGCGGAAAAAGGAGCAGTCGGAGAAGAACTTTGGATTTGGCTTCAGCTAAAATTAATCGCCGATGCCGGGCTGGTCGGATTACCCAATGCCGGAAAATCTACATTTTTATCGGCGGTTACCAGAGCTAAACCGAAAATAGCCGCCTATCCCTTCACCACGCTAATTCCACAGCTGGGAGTGGCCTACGTGGATTCCCGTGAATTTGTAATAGCCGATATCCCCGGACTTATCAAAGGAGCTCACGAAGGGCGCGGACTGGGACATAAATTCTTGGCCCACATCGAACGCTGCAGCGTCCTTATTCATATTATCGACGCCACGCGGGAGGACATCCCGGAATCCTATGAAACTATCCGAAACGAAATAGCACTGCATAATTGCGAAATAGACCTAAAACCCGAAATCATTGTGCTGAATAAAATCGATTCCATTAGCCCATCGGAAGCGCAAAATATCAAAATGCATTTTAAAAATAAATATCAAAAAAATATCCACATGATATCCGCTCTCAATCATGACGAAAGATTAAAAGATGTCCTGCGGGAAGTGGTCAATTTCAAAGTAAACTCCATCACAAGCTCCGAAAATAACGAAAATGACGTTGCTATTGCCTCTTCTCCCTCTCATATATTATGAATTCCTACACCTAAAAAAAAATAAAAAACACTCTAGTAAACGCGACGTTTTTTTGATATCTATAGGAAGCATCTAGGTGTTCCTCGGTAGCTCAGAGGTAGAGCAAGTGGCTGTTAACCACTGGGTCGGCGGTTCGATCCCGTCCCGAGGAGCCATTTTTTTCGTATACGCTTATCCATGATTTTTTCCACCAAAAGTAAGACATTTTTAGTTGGAGAATACGCCGTGCTCTGGGGCGGCAGCGCCATTGTACTGGTAACTGAACCAGAGTTCCTGCTGATTGCCGAAAAAGACGCTGAAAACTGCTGTTCACTCGATGGAATAGATGAACGGTCTCCGGCGTTTTTGTTTTTTACACAGCACCGAGATATTTTTCAAAATCTACGACTATGCTTCGTCGATCCCCACAATGGATCCGGTGGATTTGGAGCCTCCAGCGCCCAATATGTGCTGCTGCATCAGCTGTATCGGCAATTGACCCATTCCCCCTGGAACATTCGGCAGTTTCTGGACGAATACCGAAAACATTGTCGACAGCCGGTAAAACCGAGCGGAGCCGATTGCATAGCCCAGCAGGAGAATCAACATGTGTATTTCAACAGCACCAATAATTATGTTGAACACCTGAATTGGAATTTCAATGACCTGGATTTTGCCGTCTTCAGAACCGGAACTAAAGTAAAAACCCATGCTCATTTGCGGCAACTACATCCCCTGGACGTAACAGATTTGAGCAACATTGTGGAAAAAGTACGCGAAAACTTTAGCGATGGAAATTCTTCCCTGTTGGTGAAAAATATTTCGATTTTTTTTCATCTGCTGACCCAAAAAAATCTTGTCATCGCTGAAACTCGTCATTTGGTGAGCCAACTGCTAAAAGTAAAGGGCGTGTTAGCGGCCAAAGGATGTGGCGCCTTGGCCGCCGACACTGTTATCGTTATTTTCGACAAAAGAGACCGGGAAAATATCATGAATTTCTACGGAAACCATTACTACCCTACGGATTAAATAATGATGACATTATAGCTCTTCCTTTTATTTTGTTAACTCTTTTCTATAGGCGTCGGGTGGCAAACTTTTTTTTGAAAATTTAATCATTTTTTAATTTTCAATTGCTATAATGATAATTATTTGAAGCATAAGCGGTAATTATTTTGAACATGAGGGGAATAAGATGAAAAACAGGATTTTATGTTTGCTGGCGCTACTATTGTCAGCGATAACATGTGCGGGAGATATTTTTGCTGCTACACCTGTTGAAATACAAAAGATGCCGTCGTTTAAGAATTTGCCTCCCCCAAACGACACCAAAGCGATACCATTAGAACGCTACAGCGCTCTAATAAGAAGACTAAATAAGCTACATAGGAAAATAAAAGTCGGAAATCGTATCCTAATAGATGAAACTGGGGAAAGTGAAATGGAAGATTTTACCCAAAGAGGTAAAATCCTGGCGTACGCGGGGCTGTATGAATGCGCGAAGTTTCTGGGAGTGAAAAGATATCCCTCCAGCAGCAAGGGCAATGTTTTTTCCCTGGATTATTCCTGGCCAAATATATGTCGCATATCCAAAGATCTGGTAGCTAGAGATGCGAAAGATATTCTAAATGAAACATTTTATAGGCTAAAATGTGCGGTAAAATATAAAAATGACGAAGAAAATAAGAAGTATCAGGAAGTTGCCTTTGAAAAAATAAAAAAGAATCAGGAAGCATTAAAAGATTTATTAGAAAAAATTGAAGAGGTAGAAGTAGAAATTAAACCAGAAAAACGTAACAGAGTGACATTTACACAGAGTCAAACCAATATGTTTATCGATTTATGTATGGGAAAAGACGCAGTTTTCGATATTACGCCATTGGATGCCGAGAATCAAAAACTTTTTCGCACTCGTATCGAAGAGATGTTGCAGAATTATTCGGGATTTCAACGCATTTGCTCCATCCTGGCAATGAAATTGATAAATACCATAATGTCAAGGGGCGCCACAGGAGCAAGTATCAATATAGAAACGATAAATAAATATGATTCCAAAGAAAATAAAATTCTCTTAACATCAGACACGCTTAGCGGTAAATACATCCGCAACTATTATGAACCAAACAGTAAGGGGGAGAATTTTGCCACAATATACCACGAAATAACTCATTTTTTTCATTACATGGTTAGCAACAATCTTATGAGCACCCAAATCATAGAAAATAAAAACAAACTTCTTCCTATGGTTATATATAATATTTGCAATAGTAAATCGTCATTGCAGGATTTGTTTTTTCCAACTTTGTCAGGCGATAAAATGAAGAACATAGTTGAAAAAATTAAGAAAAATTTGGAAGTTTCAAAAGAATTTGTAAATTTTGAAGAGGAAATTTACTACATCTATAAAAGAGCCGTCGATGCCGGATTCGGTAATTTGCTGTTCGAGGATAGTGAAATAGATACTCTAACACTTGAAAAATTATGTGATACAGAACGCTTGGCAAAGGCCATTTTCATAATATCTACTTGTATAGTGGAACTTGAAAATGACTCATATAACTTTTATAAAAAATGGGATTCTTGCGGACAGACAGTGTGGTCGAAGCCAGAAGAAATCTTCACCATTATTGGGATTGTGCCGTTATTTGTCAATGGCAATGAAACATATATATTAGAAGACAGGCAAAATGAAGAAGTCTATGCTATTAGAGAGGAAGAAGGCAAATTCCAATCTAACGAGGAAATTAGAAAATTTCGTTACCATGCCGCCTTTGCATACAAAGAAGTGTCCAAAAGAATAAATAAGCATCTAAAAGAGCTTTGCGCCCCTAAATTGAAACTAGACGAAGTTCCGGGAATTGATGAAATGCAATTTCCCGAGCATTTAGCTTTTTCTTCTACCTGGGCTCCAAAAGAGCGAGCATCTACTAAAGTCGATGATTATATTCTAAAACAATACGAAGATTCACTGAGTGACTTGATCGAGAGTCTTGACCGTGAAGAACAAAAAGATCTTATAGATTATTTCATAACCGCAGGTTCTACCAAGGTGATGGAACTCTTTATTAAAAAAGTGCACAAAAATTTTGATTGGGAAAAAATTGATTTATCTTTCCCCCTAAGAACCGGTAATCTTGTTATGTCATACTTGCTATTGTCAGAACGCGGGTCTGATTGTAATCTGAAAGAGATTGAGAAGATTCTGAGAAATGGTACCATAGATGCAATTAAAGAAATTATAGCTGACGTTGATCCTGGCATGGACATTTCTCCCAATTCTAGGCCGCTTAATTGCCTTCTTAGACGTGGCTTTGCTGATATGGCTAAAGTACTATTAGATAAAATAGATAAAAACGAGGCAGAGCTAAACTTCGCCGATAGCTATCAGTTTAATGATACACCACTTCATTATGCTGCGGAAAAAGGCTATGCTGATATTGTTAAGACGCTATTAGCTAAAGGAGCGAAGGGAGAGGCCAATATTTTGGCTCTAATACCACTCTATTATGCTGCTAGCAGCGGTCATGCTGAGATAGTTGAGACACTCCTAGCTAAAGAAACAAACGTGGACAGGATGACAGAGCCACTTTGGGTGGCTGCCATGCACGGGTATGTTGCTGTAGTTAATTTACTATTAAATAAAGGAGCAAATGCAAATGCCGTCGCTAAAGTAAGGAATACGCCACTCCATGAGGCTGCTAAGAATTGCCACGTTGAGGTAGTTAATCTACTATTAGCTAGAGAAGCAAACGTAAACATCGTCGATAATAAAGGGCGTACGCCACTCCATGATGCTGCTAGCAGAGGCCATGTTGAGGTCGTTAATCTACTATTAGCTAGAGAAGCAAACGTAAACATCGTCGATGATGAAGGGCATACGCCACTCCATGAGGCTGCGGAGAGAGACTATACTAATGGAGGCTATGTTGCTATAGCTGAGGCACTTCTGAAAGCCGGAGCGGATGCTAGCATTAAGACAAAAAGAGAGCAATTCACTCCTCTTGATATCGGAGCGAGAGCTTTTTTGGATTGGATTGGGTATTCCTCTACCGAAAATGCGAAAAAAGCGAAGGAATTTCTTGCCATTTACGAAACCATAATGAAATTTTCCAATAAAAGCGAGAAAGAGCTTATCAACCATAGCGACAAAGTGACAGAGGCTGTGTCTAAAGCTAAAGAGCTACAAGAGGGAGTTGACTAATGAGATTTTTTTTGCAAGAACGATAGAAAACGCAGCGACATGTACGCCATCTCCAACCGGAGATGGCCTAAAACCTTCGCTAACATCCTGAAGTTCCGTGCCTTTAGCTAGAGAGTTTCCTGGTTCTTTCGCTCTATTACAGCCTACTAGCAGGCACCCGACGAGTAAAGAACCTAAAGATAACACCGAAAAAAGACGCATAATTTATACCAAGTTCAACATTCAATTGACCAATCGTTTTTTTTGTAAACGTTAAGCAACAGCACCGCGTTACTCGGTTTAAGAAAATCAATATCTGAACTTGGTATTATACATCTCCGCCTAAAACCGCTCATTCAAGTTCGAAGAGACTATTGCATAACGAGGTTTTTCTTGCAAATGATATTTTTTGCAAGGCTATGGTCTATTTTTACCGTTTTGAATTTTCATTCACAATTCCTGCCAGAACTCCCTTACCTTCGAGAAAAATCCTGATGATTGAGGGTGAGAATCGTTTTCTTTATCAAATTCTTCCAGCAATTCCTTTTGTTTTTTTGTAATGTTTACGGGAGTTTCTACTTTTAGATTGATCATCATATCTCCTCGCAGACTACTTCGGACGATGCTCATTCCTTTACTTCGCAGTTTCAAAATATTTCCGGATTGAGTGCCGGCGGGAATTTTTACCAGAGCCTTTTTGCCATCGATGGTTGGTACTTCGACTTCGCCTCCGAGTGCCGCCGTAATCATTGATATGGGAACTTCGCAATGGATGGTATTTCCTTCTCTTTTGAAGAGTTGATGTGGCTTTACGGTGACAAAAATATAGAGGTCTCCAGTTTTACCTCCCCGCAGTCCGGCTTCTCCTTCTCCGGACAGTCTTATGCGGGCACCGTCTTCAATACCGGCGGGAATCGAGACATTTATGTTTTTGGAGACGTTAACGCGACCGGATCCGCGACAATCTCGACAGGAATTTTCGATTATGTGGCCGGTGCCATTGCAGGATGTACAGGTTTTTTCCACCATGAAAAATCCCTGAGTGAAGCGCATTTTTCCGCTTCCGCGGCAAGACGGACAAGTCTTAGGTTTTTCGCCGCCGGCTGTTCCGAATCCGTGACATGTTTGGCAGGTAACGTTTGTTTTTACTTTCAAATCGATATTTTTTCCGCGGAATGCTTCTTCAAGTGTAATTGTAGCTTCGTATCTCAGGTCGGCTCCCCGCATATCCATGCGCTCTGAGTGCATGGACGATCCGGTGCCGAAAAATTCTTCAAATATGTCAGAAAATGGCGAATTTCCGCCGAAATCGAAACCGCTGGACGAGAAACCACCGGGATTAAATCCTCCTCCGTTTGAAGTATTTTTATAAGTATCGTGGCCGTAGCGATCGTAGGCGGCTTTCTTTTGCGGATCTTTTAATGTCTCATAGGCTTCGTTTATTTCTTTAAACTTGCTTTCGGCTTTTTTGTCTCCTTTGTTTCTATCCGGATGATATTGCATAGCGAGCTTGCGGTATGCTTTTTTTATATCATCATTGTTGGAACTTTTGGACACACCTAGCGTTTCATAATAATCTCTGGACATATTTGTAAAATCCCACTTAATATATTGAGTTTGTCATGCAATGGTAAAAAAACAAATAATCAGGAACAATATTAGAAAATTATTCTTCCCAAAGGTTTTTTTATCTTTAGTGGCGTTCATTGTATAACAAAAACGGTATCTAATCCATATGCTCCGGCAACATTTTTGAAGGCTATGCCAAAACATCTCCAGAGGGTTTCCCCTACTCTGATTTTTTGCCTAGAAATTGACGATCTGGGCAAACATCTTTTTCAGCGACTCCGCGAAGGTACAATTCTTCAGTTGTGGATCCCAGAGCTTTGGCGAAATTTACGATGCGTTCAAAGGGTTCGTACTCGGCAATTCTATCGCAGTGGCGGCAAATGGACGTCCAGCGAATGCTTTCGGCGCCGCAATTTTGGCATTTCCATCCGAATTCCACCGATTCTGTTTCCAGAAGAATGTTACCGGCGAGCAAATCCATTGCAAACGGTGGTTTGGGATCCTGCTGCAGTGTCGCGGATTTCATAACTTTTTCCGCGATAAAGTCGTAGTGTTTTTTTTCGTAGGCCTTGGCAAAATTATCAAATGCGACGCGTCTTAAATCCTCTTGCAGTGCTATTTCCCCCAGTCCGTAGTAGCCGATCCAGGAATCCGGAACGGCATTAATGGCTTTTTCGGCGAGTTTTATCTTGTCCAGATTTGATATTTGGGGATCGCAGGAAATATATTTGCAAAACAATTCCATAGTAGGTCTTTTTTGATAAGAATGCAGAAGAACTTTTTTTGCATTTTTATATTCTTCTTCTTTTATCAAAAAATCGGCGTAGTAGATGGAATTTTCCGTTAATTCCGGAGCCAAATTATAGGCCTCATACACAAGATTGATGTTATGGCTATGTATTCCCTCCTCGGAATATACCAAAGCTTCCACCACCCTACCCTTTTTGGTTTTTCGAATTGCCGGAATGTGCTTTCGAGCTTCAGCGTAGTTTCTATGGGCTAGAGCGATGGAAATTGCCTGAAATATTAGCTCCACAGAGTTCGGTGATATTTTTAAAATTGCATTTATGGCATTTAGGGCATCCAGCTGAGATTTTTCCTGCATCGCCATTTTGCAGAGACTAAAGGCGCCGAGCGCCGTCTGTTGTTCGTGCTCGCATAGGCCGTAGAAAATCGACTTTGCCCGATGGTGGTCCTTATGAATGATGGCCAATTGTCCTTCCAGCCAGCTGATGATGTGTCTGTCGCCGAGATGCTTTTTGGCTTTTTTAATATTATATTCCGCTTCCGGAGCGTCCTTCAGCAGAATTCCCGAAAGAGCTCGCTGTAGACTTTGTATTCCTTTTTCATAGTTGATTTGTTCGGAAAAAAAATCTCGAATTTTCCTTAGGAGGTAATTCATTAGACCCCAGGCATAGATGCACGCTCCCAACACCAACACCACAGCGGCTAGATGAAATACCATCGATTCTCCCAGAAAATTAATGGTAACACTCCCGCCAAAATATGTCGTTGTCAAAAGGGCCAGCGAAAATAGTGCTATTTTTAGAAACAAAAATAATTTTTTCATAATATCTTTTCCCCATAACCACAGGATCCATAACAGTTCCAGCATAGCTTATCATGAATGCATTTACGATTACTTAATAAAATCATGCTTTCATCATACATGAGGAACGATGATGAGAGAATATCAATGAAACATAATATAATTGCTCTTGGCTCTATTAGCGTCTTTTTCGCCTTCGATGCCGTATGGGGAGGCGGAATTGAAAGCGCCGTTATAGGATTATCCGCCGCATCTTCGGTAAAAGCACTGGATGATAAGGACTTCTTCGGGCTAGGAAGCGCCTTTTCCTCCAAAGAAAAAGTCAATATCGAAGCGGTAATGTTCTGCATCGAAGAAAATATGAATAATAACGGCGCCGTAAAAGTGCACCTGGTAATAGTATACGATGAAAAAGAATTGGTGGGAGAGTTCTCAAAAATGACTGCTCGCGAATACTTCCGCTCCATCAAGCAGTTGAAAAAAGACCATCCGGACAAAATGAAAATTTTCAAATGGGAGTTTAAGGCCGAAAAAAAAATGAGTCCGTGGGTTCCCATAAAACATAACACCAGTGAGTTGACTCCCCTAAAGGGATTCGTGTTTGCCAGCTACGATTCTATTGGCGAACATCGGGCCATTATTCCATCATTTTGTAAGAAAATGAAAATCACCATGAAGGAAAAGGAATTCGAAATAGAACAGGCCGACGACGAAAAGAAAGAAAGCGAAGAAGCTAAAGATGACAATGACGACGATGAGCAAAAAGACATATAGAAACCGCTGTCCCGAGACCTGTGTCCGCCGACTTATTCTCGCCGTCGACTTCGCCAAATCCGTTGCTCAGATCCTCATCTACAGGTATGGATTATTAATTTTGTATTTTTTTATTTAAAATAATAGCGGATTTGATCTGCAAAAGATCGTCCCATGCGGGTTCGGGAAAAAACTACATTTTCAACAGTTTTGCAACAGATTTTTGCGTAGCATTACTTTTGGAGCGTATTTGTGGTGTAGTTTTTTTCTTGGGGGTCGTTTTCATGATATTTTTCATAGTGTCCAGGACTAAGTTTGATATTTTCGAATTTTTTACAACGCTGAACCGGTTTTTCGATATATTAAATGCTAAAAATATCGCGCAAATGCATATTGGTATGAGGATGCCCCGAAGGAATCCCAGCAATAATCCAAGAGCGCGGTCCACGCCGGATAAAAACGACTGTTTCACGCGATCTGAGATATAGTGAACCACCAATAGTGCAATTATCAACACTCCAACATATGCTAGAATCAGCGAAATTACTTTTGCTATCATTTTATTTTCGAAATATTGGGCTACGAATTGCTGCACAAGAGGCGATATCATGGTAGACACAATGCAGCTTCCGCACCAGGTGATGGTATTCAGGAGAACTTTTGTGAATCCACTGATGAAGCCGGACACGCAGGATACCAATAAAATAATTATGTAAACATAGTCCAACAGATTGAAAAACGACGGATTATCCATGGGTATTATTTTCCTCCGATTTCGTTCATTGTTAGTACTGTTATCAGATCGGATAAATTTCTGACGGGGATTAGTTGGAGGTTTCCGCCGTATTCCTGACATGATTTATTGGAAGCCGGCAATATAATATTTTTGAAGCCGAATTTTTCTGCTTCTTTTAGGCGTTCGGCGCATCTGGAGACGGATCTTATTTCTCCCGTCAGACCGATTTCTCCAAAGGCGCAAGTGCTGTTTTCCACCACATTTCCGTTTCTGGCGGACAAAAGACTGAGGGCAACTGCGAGATCTCCGGCGGGCTCGGAAATTTTTAATCCACCGGCGATACTCAGGTATACGTCTCGATCGGAAAATGAGATTTTACATTTGGATTCAATTACCGCCAACACCGTAAAAAGTCGATTTATGTCCCAGCCAACGACGGTTCTCCGGGGAGCGGCGAAGTAGCTTTTTGCCACCAGCGCCTGGACTTCCACCAAAAGGGGTCTGGTGCCTTCGATGCCGGAGAACACAGTGGTTCCTGGAATGGATTTATCTCTCTGGGTTAAAAACACAATGGAGGGATTGTTTACGCTTATCAAGCCCTGCTGCTGCATGTCGAATATGCCCAGTTCGTCGCAGGGACCATATCTATTTTTTACTGCTCTGAGAATGCGATAGGGATTTCCGCGTTCTCCTTCGAAATATAATACGGTGTCCACCATGTGTTCCAGCACTTTTGGACCGGCGATGGCGCCGTCTTTTGTCACATGTCCCACCAGGAACACCGTAGTTCCGCTTGTTTTAGCGAAATTTATCAGCTCATATGTACAAGCTCGCACCTGGGTTACGGTACCGGGAGTGGATTCCACCCGTGGACTGTGAAGAGTCTGAATGGAGTCAATTACGAGAAAATCTATATCTGAGTCAAGAGATTTTATTATGAGATCTACATCGGTTTCGCAGGCTAATTTCACCTCAGAATCGCTGGCTCCCAGGCGTGATGCCCGAAGACAAATCTGGTCAGCCGATTCTTCTCCGGAAATGTAAACACAATTATAGTCCTGAGATAGCGCAGCCAAGACCTGCAGCAGCAAAGTAGATTTCCCTATGCCGGGGTCGCCACCGATCAGCACCACCGATCCCGGAACCATGCCGCCTCCCAAAACTCTGTCGAATTCCCCAATGTCACTCAATTTTCTGTCGACATTCTCCGGAGACGAGGATAATTTAATGAATTCCAGTGGAGGTTTTCCCGGCGAAGATGATTTATTAGTTGCGACCCGTACATCTTCCACAATCGTATTCCATTGGCCGCAGTCCTCACAGCGACCGAGCCATCTGGGAAACACTGCACCGCATTCGCTGCAATAAAATCGTTTTTCATTTTTTGCCATAGTCACCACAATATTTTTTTTTCAATACCCATAATCCAATAGAATTCTTCAGAAGTTTCGTTTGGCGGTTTTCAGGTATGTCAGACCCGCCGCTCCAATCCTTCCGGAAGAGCTTCTTTCCATTCGCA
The DNA here is from genome assembly GCA_031288795.1 of Holosporaceae bacterium. Classification (GTDB taxonomy): domain Bacteria; phylum Pseudomonadota; class Alphaproteobacteria; order UBA3830; family UBA3830; genus BNWE01. Next base: position 21,836 of record JAITQS010000058.1, read on the forward strand.
CAGATCCCGCAGATTGCAATGGGAGCAATCGGGTTTTTGAGCTTTACAGACGTATCTACCATGCAGTACCAACATATTACTAATATTTTTTTTATGGGCGTCCGGAATGATTTTTTCCAGATCCATTTCGACCTTTAGCGGATTTTTTTCACCGGAGAGTCCCAATCGACCGCTCAGCCGAAGCACATGGGTATCGACGGCAATGGCAGGTTCATCGAAAAGAATATTCCGAATGACGTTGGCGGTTTTGCGTCCGACTCCCGGCAATTTTTCCAAATCTTCACGATTTCTAGGAACGAAGCCGTCATATTTTTCTTTTAATATGTGACTGAGAGCCATAATATTTTCCGCTTTTCTTCTGTAGAGACCGATGGATTTTATTTCTTCCAGCAGGTTATTCAGGCCCAGCGCGAGCATATCATCCACGGTCCGACATTTTTGGAAAAGTTTGGCCGTGACCTTGTTCACCTGAACGTCGGTGGACTGCGCCGACAACACCACTGATACCAAAAACATATAATCGGAAACATAATTCAGCTCTGTTTTGGCGTCAGGGAACGATCGGGATAATCTTTGGCAGATTTCTTCAATTCTATTCATTTCCAACGATCTCCAATTTTTTCTTCCAGGTAATCCGCCATGTTGTACATTCCCGGATTTTTATTTATCAACCAGGAGGCGCATTTGAGCGCTCCATGGGCAAATACTTGGCGATTGAAGACCCGGTGTGATATGGAAAGCATCTCGTCATCGCTACAGAAGTCGCAGATGTGGTCGCCGGGGACGTTGCCGGACCTCAGAGACACAATTTGTGCTTTTTGCTTCACCTGCTCCGCCAAAAACAACGCAGTTCCGGAGGGGGCATCTTTTTTTTTCCGGTGATGGTAGTCTATTATGCTGAAATCAAAATCCGACAGCACCACCGAACATTTTTTCAAAAGAATCGCCATAAGCTGAATTCCTTCACTGAAATTGGAGGAATGCAGAATGGGAATACTCCGGGAATAGCTGCGAATTTTTTCGAAATCCTGGGGAGCGATGCCCGTCGTACCGGTTACCAGCGGAGTACCGTAGCGAGACGCTAATTCCGCTGCCTGAAGGGTGGCTGCAGGTCGTGAAAAATCCACCAGGATATCGCTATTTTGGACAATGTCTTGGAGATCTGTCCCGGAGCTTTTGCTGGCTATTCCTCCATACAGACTAAAATCCAATGAATCCCGTAGCAATTCTTCCAGCAAGGTGCCTATCCGCCCGGTAATTCCGATAATTCCAATTTTTTTCATGCTCGTAAAATCTCAGGATTTTCGATGATAATATCGCGAATAACCGAATCGCTGCAGGCGGATAATAAATCAATTTTTTCTTCTTTTTGCATTTGCTACATCCGTTACCCAATCAATCTAAACATCTTTTTTTAATATATACTTTTTTTTAATATATATCATGTACCGTAGCACATCCACCTCCATTTTGTCAATTTACACAAAATATAAAGTTTTTAGGTCATTGATTTTCATTTGGCTGCGGCAGCGGAGGAATCGGAAGATTGACTCCTGCGCATAATGATTCTTTTTACGCGTCGCAGATCTGCGTCTGCGATTTCAAATTCTATGCCCGATGGATGCAGTAGCGTTTCACCGCGGGTTGGCATTCTTTCGGCCAGCAGCATGGTCAATCCGCCCAGGGTTTCGATGTCGGGCTCTTCGCCTTCCTTCAGAAACGGCTTCAGCAGATCCACACCGAGAATACCTTCGCATTCACTCACAAGCATTTTGGCATCGGCGAGAAATGAGCCATCCTGTCGCGTGATGATCTGGGGAAATATTCCCCTACTCTGCTGGATTTCTCCGACTATTTCTGAAACCACATCCTGGAGGGTCACGAGGCCATCAACTCCGCCGAATTCGTCCACCACCAGCGCCATATGATTGGCGGACAGACGAATTTCCAGCAATAATTCCAGCAACTGAATGCTGGGAACCACATAAATTACTTCTTTCAGCAGTGACGTTATGTTAAATGATTCTGGATTTTTGACGTAGGGCAAAAAATCTCTCACCATGACTATGCCAACAACGTCGTCCAGCGTATTTCTGTAGATGGGAATTTGAGAAAAGTGATTTTTGGAAAATATTTCTATAAATTCTTCCAGAGAAGTATCTATTTTGGCGGCAACGATGTCGGCTCTGGGAACCATTATGTCAGCGGCGGTGAGGTCCTTAAGTCCCAGAACGTTTGAGACCAGAGCCAGCTCGCTGTTATCGTCCGATTCCTGATCACTGGACAGAGACTGCTCCGATTCAATCAGATCCTCTAGGCGATCTATCAGCGGCAATTCCTGCTCTTTTTTCTTTACAAGTTCCTTAAAATAGTTTTTTATTTTACAATACATATGAAAATACTAACAAATTAATAGGGATTTGCAATCTTCAAATGGGAAAGAATTCTTATTTCTAAGTCCTCCATTTGTTCTGCTCGCGAGCTATCTCCGTGGTCGTAGCCCAGCAGATGCAGCACCGCATGAATCACCAAATGCCTTAGATGATCCTCAAACGTTTTCCTCTGCTCAATGGATTCGCGTTCGACCGTATCATAGGCCAGCGCCACGCTTCCCAAAATACATATATTGCAGCAATAGATGTTTTCATTTTTTTCATCGGAGACATCGCCGTTGTCGCTATAATCATCTTCGTAATATTTCGGATGATCCCCCTTAATATTATCTATGGAGTCAGCCGGAAAAGCCAATACGTTGGTGGGTTTATCTATTCCCCTGTAGATTTTATTTAAAATTTGCAATTCTTCGTCGTCCGTAAACAAAAAACATATTTCTACATTATAGTGATTTAATTTCAGTTCTCCAAATACTGCCAACACACATTCGTCAGTTATGGATTGAACATCACATCTGGACCAGGGGTCGTATTCCACAGAAATTTCTAAATTCATTACATTACCACGCCAACTAAACTATGAGACATCGCTGCCGTAATTTTTACCCGAGCAACATCTCCTATATTTAAATAACTATCACAAATGGCCACCGATTGGGAATACTCACTGCGACCCACAAGCTGATTTTTATGACGGCCGCATTTGCTAATCAATACGTTTAGGTACTGCCCCACATAGCCATTATTGAAGCTAGATTGCTGATCGTTAAGTATTTTTTGGAGGATTTGCAATCTCTCGGATTTTTTTTCTTCCGGCACTTGGTTTAGCATTTTTTCCGCCGCCGTACCGGGCCTTGGACTATATTTAAACGAGTAGGCCTGGGCGAATTTTATTTTTTCCACCAGATCCAAAGTTTTTTGAAAATCCTCATCTGTTTCGCCGGGGAATCCAACGATAAAATCCGAAGAAAACGCGATATTGCTTTGGTGATCTCTCAGCAGATCAACGCATTTTTTATATTGGTCGGCGGAATATTTCCGGTTCATGCGCTGCAGCACAGCGTCGGATCCTGATTGCACTGGCAAATGCACAAAGGGCATGAGGATATTGACTTCTCCGTGAGCTTTGGCAATATTTTCATTTACATCTTTGGGATTGGAAGTGGTGTATCTCAGACGTTTTAGTCCGTCCAGATCCGCCAAAGCAAAAATGAGTCGGGACAAATCCCAAGTTTTTCCGTTGGTGCCGGTTCCCCGGTAGGAATTCACATTTTGTCCCAGTAGGATTATTTCTTTAACGTTCAGGGAGAGTAATTTTTTTGCTTCGGCGATTATGTCTGCCGCGTCTCGGGAAAATTCCGGACCTCGGGTATAGGGAACCACGCAATAGGTGCAAAAATTATTACATCCCTCCTGGATTGTGAGAAACTCCGACACTTCGCGATTAAAGAACTGATTTGTAAGGTGCCAAAATTTATTTTTGGCATCGGATTCGGTTCTTATTATTCGATTATTTTTTTCGAAATTTTTTATATCTTCGGTAATTTTGTGTATTTCCTGTGGTCCGGCGATTACATCGACGTAGGGAGCTCGTTTGGCGATGTCTTCGGACTTGGATTGGGCCACGCAGCCGGTTACCACTATGATGAAATCGTTTCCGGTGATTTGTGCCTCTAATTTTTGCAATCGGGCGCGTCCCAGATCGGAGAATAATTTTTCGTCTGCCTTTTCCCGAATGCTGCAGGTGTTGAATATGACGACGTTCGCATCGGCCATGGAGGCTGTGGATTCATAGCCGGCTTCCAGGAGGGCATCGGCAATGCGCTGTGAATCGTAGGAGTTCATCTGGCAGCCGTAACTTTTTATAAAAAATTGTCTCATGGGTATTTTTCACTCCAGTTATTCGCCGGCCAACGGAGCAATTGGAGTGATTTTCACCAATCCTATTTGATTTCTCTGTCTTCTCAAAATCTCGATTTTATAATTGGATAGCACGTAAATTTGTCCGACGTCCGGGATTTTTCTCAGTTCGTGCATGACGTATCCGGCGATGGTAGCTGCTTCCTCTTCTGGTATATTCCAGTCGCATTGTCTATTAAGGTCGCGGATGGGGGTTGTGCCATCGGCGATGACGCTCCCGTCCGACTGCGGACGTATGCCGGAGACGGTTGCGTCATCGTATTCATCGGTGATTTCTCCAACGATCTCCTCAAGAATATCTTCCAGCGTAATGCAGCCCATGAGATCGCCGTATTCGTCCACCACCAGAGCGAAATGCTCTCTTTTTTTCCTAAAATTCTGCAGCTGATCCAGCAGATGCGTTGTTTCCGGAATAAACCACGGCGGAGAAATCAGGCTGTTTATTTTCATATTTGCCATGTCGCCGTTGCCCATCTGGACCGCCCGAAAAAATGTTTTTGTCTTCAGAATTCCAATGATATTCTCGGGATTATCTTTCCATATCGGTACACGGGAAAACGGACAACTCGTTAGTTCTGCGGCAATTTTTTCCAGCGGAAGCGATACATCTATGGTTTTTAAATTTTTCCGATGCACCATGATATGACTTACGATAATTTCTTCCAGATCCAATATGCTTTTGAGCATTATTTTCTTTTGGACTTCGTCCTCGTCTCCTCTGGACTCGTGCATTTCGATGGCGCCGCGCAATTCATCATCTGATTTATCCGGGGATTTGTCATCCATATTTATGCGCAGCAGTTTCAGCGAAAGTCGCGCACATAATTCCAGCAGCGACACCAGCGGCTTCAGGAGCGTCACGATGCTTTTCACAAACGGTGCCACGAACAGCGCATACTTTGACGTAAATTGTATGGCCACCATCTTGGGAAATATTTCGGCATAGGTGATGGTGGCGGCTCCTATTATCGCCTGCACCACGGCGGTCTCGGTTGAAGACAGGTACTTCACGGAAAAAAATACGCTGATCATGGGAATAAAATATAAAAATATCTGATTAATAACCAGAATCGTACCAATGGATGTGGTCATTTTCTCCCGCAAAGCTATGACTTTTTTGGCGCGGTCGTCTCCTTTTTTTGCCAAGTGATACAGATGCGCCTTGGACGCTCCGGTGATCGCCGTCTCTGCACCGGATATAAAACCTGATATGGCGATTAAAAACAAAATCACCAACGCAAAAATAATGTAAGTCATGGAAATTTCCCTCCCCCCAAGTGCGAGAAGCGTGACAACAACAGAACCAAAAACAAACTCACTCCTAATAACCAGCTGGCCTGCAATAAATTACCAGATCTTAATGATTCCATCTTAAATATTTTTACCCAATATAACTGCATTCGGGAGTATTATAATTTCATAAGCAGCAATGGTAAAGATTGGGAATTAATAAAAGATGATTTAATCCCCAAGATAACATCCGGGAGATAACCCATGATTGAACAGAATTTGGAACCTAATTTTAAAGAATTCTTTGTGGAATATCTGAAAAGTGAGAAAAACGCCTCTGCCAATACAGTGCAGTCCTATGTGCTGGATTTGGAGGAGTTTTACCGCTATCTCGCATCCCAAAACATCAGCATCGTCGCCCTGGAGCCACAAAACATCGTCGCCTATATGGCGAAATTGGACGAAAAAAATCTGAAAACGTCTTCTATTCGCAGAAAATTATCGTCGCTGCAGCAATTTTTCAAGTTTCTATGCCGAGAAGAACTGCGCCCCGATAATCCAATGAAATTTATAACGCAACCCAAATGCAAACGTCCCCTGCCGAAAATTGTGGACGAAGAAACCGTCCTGCGGCTAAAAAATTCCACAAATCAGCTGAAATATGAGGAAAAGTTACGGGCAGATCTGATACTATATCTCCTCTACGGCAGCGGATTACGCGTCAGTGAGCTCATTACCGTCAAAAAAAATTCCATTGTGGAATCAAAATTCCTGAGGGTTCTGGGAAAAGGAAATAAAGAACGCATTGTGCCCATTGCGTCGGCAATCGTGCCGCTGCTGGGAGAATGGACTGCCGTCTGTCCGGAGTCCGTCTGGATGTTCCCCTCACCTCCGGATCCCGCAAAGCACATCACACGCCAGAGAATATTTCAGATTCTCAAAGAAATCGCCGTTCTTTCAGGCATCGATACCAGAAAAATATCTCCCCACGTGCTGCGCCACGCCTTCGCAACGCATATTCTTGACAACGGCGCTGATTTACTCAGTCTAAAAAAAATGTTGGGACATAAGGATATCACCACAACGGAAATATATACCCATGTCAGTAGAAAAAAATTAAAGGAAATTATCGAAAAATTTCATCCAATTGCGAGGATAAAATCTGACCACGAATAATGACCATGATTGTATTGCGACTTCTGCCACTTGGTAATCATTTTTTGAGATTCTTGCTCCAGGAGACATTGGGCAAAACTCTATTGCTATATTATTCGCCACAACAATCTCATTAATTAATATTATTTTTTTTCTTCCCCTTGCGTGGGCGAAAAAAATGTATATCATATGGAGCGAAAGTAGGATATCGTTTTTTCGGTTTCTGCGATATTTTTTCAGAGCGGGTGTAGCTCAGTGGTAGAGTACAACCTTGCCAAGGTTGGTGTCGAGGGTTCGAATCCCTTCGCCCGCTCCAGAGGTTCAGAACCGTCAGAATCGTATGCCGCCAGCGGTGATCATTTTATTTCTGTCAGTATGATAATGCGTGGGAGGTAAGCTACCCCTGATACCGTAGTGCCGCTGCAATGAAGCCGGCAAACAGCGGATGCGGTGCAAACGGACGCGATCTAAATTCCGGATGCGCCTGTGTTGCAATAAAAAACGGATGATTTCGCAATTCCATAATCTCCGGCAGACTGCCGTCCTCGGACATTCCGGAAAACACGAGGGCTGCTTTTTCAAAAACCTCCGCATATTTTTTGATATTTACTTCAAAACGATGTCTATGGCGTTCGGTTACTTCCGCCGAGCCATATATGCTATGGGCCAGACTCCCGGGGGTAATTTTGCAGAGATAATTCCCCAATCGCATGCTGCTTCCCTTATGGCCACATATGGTTCTGCTTTCCAGTACTCCGTTTGCGTACCAGCTATCCATGAAATCGATGACGTATTCTCCATCTGTAGAGAACTCCCGACTGGTGGCCGCGGTAATGCCGGCAACATTGCGGCAGGATTCAATAACGGCGAGTTGCATGCCAAGACAAATTCCCAAAAAGGGTATTTTATTTTCGCGAGCAAATTTTATGGCAGCGATTTTTACGTCGGTTCCGCCGGAATCAAATCCTCCGGGAACCAGGATGCCGGCTACATTTTTCAAGCGATCTTCGATTTCGGAAAAATTTTCTTTGGCGTCCACCCATTCTACTTCAACTTTGGCATCATTGGCGAATCCGCCGTGAACTATGGCCTGGGCCAGCGACATATAGGCGTCCTTCAGCTTAATATATTTTCCCACCACTGCAATTTTGGTAGACTTTGAAGGAGCACGTACAGCGTGTTCCAGAGATATCCATTTTTTATTTATTTCTTTTTCCGCCTGTTCTTCAGATTTTTCACTAAATATTCCGAAATGCCTGCAGATTTGTCTGTCCAGACCGGCCCTATGATACATATGCGGGATAAGATATATATTTTCGGCATCCAGTGCCGCAATAACATTTTCCAATTTCATGCTGCAGAGTCTAGAAATTTTTGTTTTGATATCGTCGGTGATGTTTTTTTCGCTTCGGCACAGAATTATATCCGGTTGAACTCCCATGCTTTGCAATTGTCTTACGGAGTGCTGCGTTGGTTTTGTTTTTAGTTCCTCTGCCGCTCTGATATAGGGCAGATACGTAAGATGGATACACATGCATTTGCTTTTGCCAAGATCGATGGTCAGCTGCCGAATAGCCTCCAGGTAGGGTAGTCCTTCGATGTCGCCGACTGTTCCTCCTATTTCGCATATCATAAAATCGACATTTTCATGACCATTCAGAATGAAATTTTTTATTTCGTCAGTTATGTGGGGGATTACTTGAATATCAGAGCCGAGATAATCGCCGCATCTTTCTTTGGCGAGGACTTTTTCATAAATTTTCCCTGTTGTCAAAGAATCGCCGGCGGAGCATTTTATGTCCGTAAATCTCTCGTAGTGGCCGAAGTCCAGATCTGCCTCACAGCCATCTCCCATCACGAATACTTCGCCGTGTTTATAGGGGCTCATGGTGCCGGGATCGATGTTTATATAGGGATCAAGTTTTTTTATGCGGATGGAGTAATTGCGAGACTGTAGTAAAGCTCCCACCGTAGCGGCGGCGACACCTTTTCCTAGAGAAGACATCGTCCCACCGCTAATGAAAATAAATGACGCTAACATATTTTAACCAGTAATAATAATGAAAAAGTATATTATACATTTTAGCTTTTAGTCAAGAGGCATTCGGAAAGAAAAGAGAGGATGCGCACAAAAGAGCAGTGCCATAACATCGGCGGAAAATTCAACTGATATAAGTCCGCCGGTTCGTCTGTGAAATTTTATTCTTCGCTATAGTTGGAGATTTGATCTTCCTGATCCGCTTCCAGGAGGGCTCTGATTATTTCGTTCAGTCCTTCGCCTTCCATGATTTGGGACAATTTATACAGCGTAAGACCGATGCGATGATCCGAGACGCGTCCCTGGGGATAATTGTAGGTGCGGATGCGCTCGGAGCGCTCTCCGGTGCCCACCTGTAGACGTCGGTTTTCCGCTCTTTCCGAATGAAGCTTTTGGCGCTCCATTTCGTACAATCGAGCCCGAAGAATTTTCATGGCCTTCAAACGATTCATGTGCTGGGATCGTTCGTCCTGCTGTGTTACCACTATGCCGGAGGGAATATGCGTAATTCTGACGGCACTTTCGGTTTTGTTTACGTGCTGTCCGCCGGCGCCGGATGCCCTCATGACATCTATTTTCAGGTCAGTTTCGTCTATTTTTAGATCCACCTCTTCTGCTTCCGGGAGAACGGCCACAGTCGCCGTTGAGGTGTGAACTCGCCCACTGGATTCCGTCACCGGAACCCGTTGAACCCGATGCACTCCCGACTCGAATTTTAAATAGGAAAATACGCCCTTGCCGGAAATACTTGCCGACGCCTCCTTTAGACTGCCAATGCCAGACTCCTGGATATATAAAATTTCGAACCTCCAGCCGCGATAGTCGGAATACTTTTGATACATGCGAAAAAGATCCGCCGCAAATAAACCGGCTTCGTCGCCTCCGGTTCCGGCTCGTATCTCCAGAATGGCATTTTTTTCGTCCAGGGCGTCTTTGGGAATGAGCATGATTTTCATTTCTTTTTCGTAGGCCGGCATGAGTTCTTTCAAATGCTCAATTTCTGATTGGGCCAATTCCCGGAAATCTGCGTCTGCGACCGGATCTTCCAAAACGTTTGCCAGATCCGCGAGTTCCCTTTGGGCTTTCTTGTATTTCCAGATAACCTGAACAAAATCATCCAAATCAGAGAATTCCTTCGATAATTTTCCGAAATTATCCGAATCTCCAATATTGATAAGCATTTGTTCCTTAAGAAAATTATGGCGTTCCAAAATTTTGTTCAGTGTCGCATCCAAAGGCACAATGACTCTCCATTTTTCTAGGTTTTGAGTTTTTCTATTTCCGTATGGAAAACTTCATTTAGTCTATTCATAAATTCTTCTTGGGACAAGCCCGGTGGAATGGGATCTAAAAATTTTACCGTGACAATTCCGGATTTTTTTAAAAAACCTCCCCGCGGCCAAAATTTTCCGGCATCGTGGATCACCGGCACAACCGGACAATTGCTTTTTCTATAAAAAAACGCGATTCCCCGCTTGAGGGGAATATGTTCGCCGGTTCGGGCACGAGTTCCTTCCGGAAATATGATCACCGGATGCTTTTCGGCGATAGCTTTTTCCACTTTTCTCGCGGCACTAATAAGTGCCCGAACTCCGTTTTTACGGTCTATGCCTATTGTACCAACTCTGCGAGACAGCTGAGCGAAAATCGGAATTTGCAACAGCTCTTTCTTCAGCACAAAAGTTGGCCGTTGGAATTTATGGATTAGTACGAGAGTTTCCCAGGTGGATTCATGACGTACCGCATAGATTGCCGGCTGCTGCAGTAAATTATGTTCGTTCTCAATCTTATATCTAATGCCCAGTATGTTTTGGGTCAGAAAGTCTATGGTCTTCGAAAACAATCGCCAAAATTTGTAGATCCATTCTTTGCGAAAAATTACCAGCGGAAACGCCGATACCAGCAAAAAAGTGGCCATCGTAAAAAATAAAATACTAAAAGTAATAGATCTAATAAGCAGCATTTTCTAAATTCTCAAAAAAATGTCTAATATGTGCAAATATTATCTTATGAAATTCCTTAAGACAATAAAAAATAAATTTCAGATTTCGCTTAGATATTACACAATACTTGTATACTTTTATATGCGGATCCAGATGCTTAAGTTCCAGCAAGCTCCGGGGCATATGGTAATCTGACGTTATTACGGTAACTTCCGTCATATTATTATTTCTCATCCATTCGATTATTTCTTTTGCATTTTCCCGAGTATTTTTGGCATGCTTTCCGAGGGTAAAATTCATATTTTCGTATATTTTATTTCCCAGTACATCTTGGACCTCCACTAAACGACCAACTCCGGATATGAGCACATTTTTTTGCTTTTGTCCACAGTAGCTTGCCATAAAAAACATTGCATCCGGTATTCTATTTTTTTCACCGGTTAATATCGCCATGTTATCGGAAAAATCCTGCTGATGACTGCGAGATCCTCGGTAAACTTGATGGAGGAAATAGGAAAATCCCAAGAACCACAGCGCTAATGCCGTGATGATTGCTCCTATGATGTATCTTTTTCTCATTAACCGATTCTCCATTCGTCGTTATTGAGAAAAAATACCACGGATTTCCGAGCAGTGATCATCACCAGCAGCGTAGTAAATACCGGTATGGTGATCGCTATTCCGACACAAACTAAAGTTGTGAAATCTAGTTTTCCGGAAAATATATAAACCATACCGAAAACCGTGGTAATTCCGAGAATAATTGACATCAGCGATGCCTTGCATCCAACGGAGAAATAATATTTGTTGAACTGAGCTGCGATGTACCTATCGTTGGCACCAACTAGCTGCAGAATTTTCACTATATTTTGATGTACGCTTAATGTTTTTTTGGTGATGAACACTACCGTCGTCAAGACTGTTATAAATATCAGTACCGATAGCAAAATTGCAAATGAAAACAATCCATTGCTTATTTTTAAAATAGGGGTATACCAATTGGAGTGGTCGTGTATTTTTACACCGGGGGATATTTTGGCAAGTTTTTCTGTCAGCCGCAGGAGATCTAGCGGAATATTTTTGTCGGATTCCACATCAAAAATAGTTGGAAACGGAAAATCATCGGGAATGGATGTACCACTCAGCCAAGGCTCCAATATTTTTAAAATATCTGAGTCTTCCAGCTTTTTTATGGATTTTATGCCTTCTGTGGATTCCACCATTTGGATAATTTCCTGTATTTGTGTTGGCGTGAGACTTTCGTCCGGGCCATCGATGTTCGACTGAAATTCTATGGTGACGTGGCCATTGAGGGCATTGCTCCATTCGGAGGTCAGATTGCAGGTAAAGAAGCAGCTCATGATGGCTATGGTAACCGAATACATGAGGAATCCAATAATAAATGGCACAAAGCGATTAGTTTTATCGCTATAGAAATCAAAATCGAAATCACGGATTTGTGGCATCATCATACTAGAATCCTCCTGTGGGACCAGAAATTGATCTATCGGCAATAATTCTACAGTTTTCTATTTTTAGCTCATTGTAGTGGAAAGTATCGACGAATTGCCGATAATGGGTTGCAACTATTACGCAGGTTCCCATTTTGTGCATTCCATAGAACAGATTCATGAGCTTATTGGCAATTTGTTCATCGACATTGCCGGTGGGTTCATCTGCCAGGAGGATTTCTGGCCTGATGATGACGGCCCGAGCAATGGCAACCCGTTGTTTTTGTCCGCCGGATAGGACATAGGGATAAGCATTGAAGCATTCGCCCAATCCGACCCAATCGAGAATTTCTTTGGCCTGATTTTCTCTCTGTTTTTCAGATTCTCCCGTAACTTTTAGGGGCAATGCAACGTTTTCCAGGACCGTCAGATGGTTCAGGAGGTTGAAATCCTGAAAAACTACGCCTATTTTTTGTCTCATCTCGAATAATTCCTGACGAGATATCTCCGAAACATCTCTGTCGAATATTTTCAATTGTCCAGACGATGGTTTCATGCCCATGTAGAGGAGTCTCATGAGGGTTGTTTTTCCCGCTCCACTTGCTCCCGTAAGAAAATAAAATGACCTTTTATACAATGAAAGAGATACATTTTTCAAAACAGGAGCGCCCTCTCCATAATGTAACATGACTTTATCAAAGGATACGATCGCATCTTCTACGGCCATTAACTCTCCAAAATCAAAAACCACGTTAACAATAACAAACTTGTATTAGCGAGGAAAGTCTAAAAATCCCATCTTCTCTTAAAATTGTAAAACGTCTGGACATCATTAAAATCTACGTCGAGAGATTGTTCATTGGATATGGCAAAGTAATAGGTCTGATATCCATCCAGACGATGAGCTTCCCTCAGGTATTTCGACCATTGCAAGACCGGCGGTAGCAGTCCTGTTCTTTCGTGGGAAACCAATATGTACTTGCGAGACTGTAGTTTGTTCAAAACTTCCCCGGAGATTTCTTCGGACTCAATACCTATTTCTATTAGCCGACACAATTCATGCTCGGTAAGTATGCTCAACATGGACATTTTCCCGACTTCATTCATGATAAGATAACTGCCAAAGGTATCCAGCATATAATATTCAATCATATCGCCGCAGAAGCACTTGCTGAAGAAAAAATCAGCAAAAATCGGATCACTTAGGTGCCCCCGATCCAATACGGATAAATGCTTAGAAATATCTTCCGTGTGAATGCGAAAATATTGATTCACTGATTTGTAAATACTATCCGTAACTTCGTTTTCGAAACTGAAGGTGCCTTTTTTGACAAAACGATTAATTTTTCCTTCGTTAAACGCATCAATGGCTATTTTTTCATCGGCAACGCCGGTGAGCAAAATGCGCTGAATGCTTTTATCGTCAATTCTGGAACAGAGATCTATGCCATCCATGCCTGGCATTAGATAGTCGACGATGATTGTGGATATTCTCGAAAATCTATAGGGATTATATATTTCCCGGTGAAGATAATTTATGTTCAAGAGTATCGATTTCCAGTCGGACAAGCTGTCTTCACCGTCGCGAACCAGATCGGTGTAGTCGAGTCTGTTGGTGGAAGTGACTTCGTTCACATAATCCACCGCTTCCACAGGATTAGAAAAACTCTTAAATGTAACGTACTTTACGTCCAGACAATCCTTAAGACTCTCCAGAAACACAGAACTATCATCCACTAAAACTATAGTGGTGGGAAAAAAACAGCTAAAAACATTCATCATATTAAAACCCATATCTTCCTAAAAATACGACAAAATTCTTTAGAAATCAAGCTTTAGGGATGTTTTGAAAAAAAAAAGAACTCCCCCCTACCCTTGCCAGAACCCCAGTGCACTAAACAAGAGACCCGAGCTACTTGATATCCCAAGATCGCAAAGACACAGATTATCCTAAATTTATTTCGAGCATTTTTTAAACCCTGCTCTTACGACAAGTCTTAACTTTTTATTGAGGCTAGTTCTTTCCGTTGAATGCCAGCTTTCAATGTTTTCCGATTCGTTTTCTGCTCGAATGGTAATTTCCCCCTGTCTTAGATAAACCACATCACCAATCTTTTGGCCGTGTGGCTCCACAAAAGCTTCTGCATTTTTTTTGGAATTTTCGGAAGCTTCTTTCAGCATTTGTATTTTGATATCCAGGAAGCTTGTGAGGTCATAGGAATAGCTATAGCTAATAAAAATTCCTTCGGAAGAGAGTTTTATAATTCCTTCTTTTATTTTTTCTATTTTTTCAAGATCTCTGGTATTAATGCTAAGCTTATCTTCGGATTTGTAATATTTTGTTTTTTTCACCGTAGTGGCTCCCGCGGACGAAACGGTTTCTTCCTCTTCGCGTTCGCTTGTATCCATGGAAGAATCTGTGATTTCTTCATCTATTATGCCGTAATTTTTTAAAAAGTCCGTAAGTTTTACCTTATCGGCGGCTCGTTTTATGTATAATTTTTCTAGATTTTCATCGCGATTTGATATTGCTATGCACATATTCCCGACATCTGCGCGAACAACTTTTTCCGACAGTCCTTTTACTTCTATCGCATCCTGGGTGGAATGTATTTTTGAAAAGTATCCGAAACCGACCAAACCGCCTGCTATTATAAGCGCGGATCCCAATAAACTAAGACTTCTCATGATAACCTAAACTCCTAATAATAATATACTTGGTAATTTAGAAAATTAGAGGATAAATATCAAGATAAGTAATGGTGTTTTACTGGCTTTTGAGTGTCAAAGCAAGATTTTAGAAGTGTCCTAAACTCTGGAGTGGTTGTTCAGGAGCGCTTAAAGTGTATTATATAGTTTTTCCAAAAAGTGTATGTCGAAGTCTGCATTGACAACGTTGATGTTATCTGCCAATTCGATGTGCAATGGCATCAATGTATCGACGCCGTCGATGACGTATTCTCGGAGGGCTCGGCGTAATCTTGCCAGACACTGCTGTCGATCATTGGCGTGCACAATGAGCTTGGCGATCAGGCTATCATAGTAGGGCGGAATTTTGCAGCCGTCGTAGAGGGCGCTGTCCACACGTATTCCAGGTCCTCCGGGGCAATGGTAGTTCGAAATAGTTCCGGCAGATGGGATGAATGTTTTGTAATTTTCGGCATTTATGCGGCATTCGATGGCATGCCCACGGAAACTGATGTCATCCTGCCTAATGGAGAGTTTTTGTCCGTCGGCCACCAGAATTTGTTCCCGGATTATGTCAACACCGGTGATCATTTCTGTTATGGGATGTTCCACCTGTATGCGGGTATTCATTTCTATGAAAAACAGCTGGCCGTCTTCGTAGAGAAATTCCAGAGTTCCAACTCCCACGTAGCCCAATTGGGACATGGATTGGGCGATTTTTCGTCCAAATTCATCTCTGAACTCAGGATTTAACACGACACTTGGAGCCTCTTCCCATATTTTCTGATTTCTTCTTTGCAGAGAGCAATCTCTTTCTCCCAGATGCACGGCATTTCCGTATTTATCGGCTATAATTTGAAATTCTATGTGCCTTGGTTTCTCCAAATATTTTTCCAGATAGACCCGATCGTTACCGAAAGCAATGGCAGCTTCTCTTTTAGCGGTTTCGTAGGCTTCAGCGAATTCTGTTTTGGATCTGGCGACTTTCATACCGCGTCCACCTCCGCCTCCGGCCGCTTTCACGAGCAGCGGATAGCCTATTTCGGCGGCAGCGCGTAGAGCCTTATCTGCACTCGTAACTGCGCCACCGGATCCGGGAACTGTGGGAAGTCCGAGTTTTGTAATGGTTTTTTTGGCCATGATTTTGTCTCCCATCATGGCGATATGATCGGCCTTAGGACCGACAAACATGAGGCCGTGCTCCTCCACCATGTGGGCGAAGGTCGCATTTTCGCTCAAAAATCCGAATCCCGGATGAATGGCATCGGCGCCGGTAATGCAGGCGGCTGAAATAATTGCCGGAATATTGAGGTAGCTCTCCCGCGGCGCCGGAGGCCCGATGCAGACACTCTCGTCCGCGAGACGCACGCACATGGCTTCGGCGTCTGCCGTCGAATGCACCGCAACCGTTTGGATGCCAAGATCTTTGCAGGCTCTCAGAATACGAACGGCGATTTCACCTCTATTGGCAATTAATATTTTTTTTATCATCAAAAAACACTTTCGGATCAGTCAATAATAACAATAGGGTCTCCGTATTCCACCGGCTGTGCGTCCCTCACAAAAATATGCTTAATCTGTCCCGAGCGCGGCGCCTTCACCATATTCATGACCTTCATCGCCTCTATGATAAACAAAGTTTGTCCCTGGGATACAACATCTCCCACAGAAATAAACGGTTTGGCGTCCGGCCCCGGCGACAGATATACCGTCCCAACCATCTGGGCCTCCAAAACACCCGGATGCTTCTCTAGAGACTTTTCTGGCGCCTGCGCCATAACATTATTTTCACTTTTCGCTATATTTTTGTCGGACGAAACCACCACCTGATCCAGCGCAATTGGCACAACAGTCTGAGACACAGTGCGCAATACTTTTATCCTCAGGGAATCAATATGATATTCTATTTCTGTTAAATCGGTTTCTCTAAGAAGCTCGGCAAGAGCTCGGACTGCTTCGGTATCTATTTTTACTTGCTGAGACACGTTCACCTTTCCTCGAATTACACCGACGACTCATGGTGGGCGCAGCAGGGATCGAACCTACGGCCACTACGATGTCAACGTAGTGCTCTACCGCTGAGCTATGCGCCCCCTAATAACCATCGTGCAATAACTATCACAAGTGTGATGTATAACCCTTTTTCTATACTTTTTCAAGACCGTCGCTGCAGAAAATACCGCAACGACTTGGCAAAAAATAGTATCTAGTCGATGGACTGCGTATCCGGCGCCGAAACGCTGGCGCTATTCTTTTTGGTATAGGTGCTTTTTTCCACAATGCGAGAAGCTTTACCGACTCTGTCACGCAGATAATAAAGCTTGGAACGCCTCACGGCTCCACGACGAATGACTTCTATTTTTATATTGGGAGAATAAAGGGGAAAAATTCTCTCGACGCCTTCCCCAAAAGAAATTTTTCTGACAGTGAAAGAGGACCCAATACCCCTATTACGTCTAGCAATGCAGACGCCCTCAAAGGATTGCATGCGCTCCTTTTCTCCTTCGACAACTCTTACCAGCACCCGCACCGTGTCTCCGGCGGCAAAAAACGGAATCTCGCCATTGGCCTGCAGTCTTTCCTGCTCTTTCTTTTCAAAATTTTGCAAAATATTCATAATCATATTCCTAGAACATATTGGCTATTAAATATCACAGATCCGTGAAAAACTCAAATGTTATAATCAATAAAAATATATTTTGTGGAGATTTGCAATATTTGCTGCAAAAATAGAACTCCTCCCCCACTAGGTGTTTGTGAAAATTTTGAAAAAATTCTATTTATAAAATAGTAACACAAATCAGCTACACTTAGCCTACGGCGTGTTTGGATGTGTAATGCTCAAAAAAATTTTTAACGTAGTAAAGGTTATGGTAACGATGTGGGTCTGCATAGCGTTACCGCTATCCATTGGAGTGTATTTCATAAATGCATTTTCCTCCCAGGATGCCGCTGTCTGCGTGAATACTTTCTTGGAGAGTGAAGGAAGAGGACTCAACAGATACATCGGATTGCAATTCGAGCATGTCAAGTATTTTATTGAATTTGCCATGTCCCGGCTCAGCGATGCGGAGCTGGCCAACGCCGAATCCACCCAAAAAGCCCTCGCAGATATTCAAAAAGGCCATAGCGAGCTGGTCACAATCAATGTCTACGACGATACGGGAACATGCTTTGCCAGCTCCACCGGAATTATCCCTGAAAACCTAAACACAAGGGAAGAAAAAATAAGAGATATAGACGATAAATATCTGTACTTTATCACCCAGGACGAAGAAACGTCAGACATAGTGGTGAAATTTATAATGGTCAGAAAATTCGAAGCTCCGGAAAAAAAAAGCCTGTTTTTCGAATTTATCATAAAATGGAATCGCTTCGAAGAATATCTACAAAACATGTATACGGGAATATTTCCCCGGATGTTTTACATAATCTCGCCGGACTGCCGCCGCTATATTTCCCTGAATTCGCTACCGGCAGGCTTGAAATCCGCTAGAAATGTCGTTGCATTGGGATTGCACTTGGCCGCCAAAATAAAATCCCTAAAAGACGGCATTTCTACAGTGCAGATTGAAAATTTTCTTTTCCGTACTTTCAAGGAAAGAATTATTATGCCTCCCCATATGGACGGCAACGAGCTGTTTGTTGTAATCGCTTCCGACTGCAATGCCTTCGATGTCATTTCGGTAAATCTGAAGGAAGGCATACCGCTTATTCTAATGATACTCGTAATATCTTGGATGCTGATATGCGCTAGTTTGGCCAGATTCTACAGCAAAACAAGGGATCAACTGGAAATATCAACCACCATCGCAGATTCCACTCCGTTGGCCATCGTGATATTCCAGACGGATAATGGAAAAATTAAGCAAATCAACATATCCGCCACGACCCTAATCCGCCTTGTCAAAGAAGAGATCGACACCGTCAATATGTGGGACATTTTCGTCTCGGAGGGAGATAAAAATTATGTGCTGAACGCAATTATTTCCAACATAAGCATATTTAATTATGAGGTTCTTATCCAAAGTTTTGGTGGAGCAAATTTTTGGACCATCTGCTCCGCTAGTCCCATAGAAATAGAGGAACAACAGCACATAGTCCTGGCTATATTGGACATCAATAGACGTAAAGAAATCGAAAAAAAATTGGCCAACAATGCTGAGTTTTTGGAAAAAGAAGTCCTGGCTCGCACCGCCGATTTAGAAATAAAAGCTAAAGAATTGGAGGAATCGAACGAAAATCTCAACCAGGCCCGAGCTGCCGCTGACAAAGCCAATACCGCCAAAAGTAAATTCATCACCAACATGAGCAATGAGCTAAAAACCCCCATTAATGCCATTATTGCCTACAGCGAAATTCTTCGGGAAGAGGCTATTGATAGAAAAGATTCAGTATCCGCAGACGATCTCAGAAAAATCATTGGATCTGCCAAGCATCAGTTATCGCTCATAGACGAAATCCTGGATTTGTCCAAGATCGAAGAAGGCAAAACCCTGATGTATTTCGAAAACGTTGACATAGCAGACATGATAAAAGATGTGGAAGGCGTCACAATGCCGCTCATCGCCAATAACGATAATTCATTCTTCCTGGAATATCCAAAAGACCTGGGTACTATGTACACGGACGCTACAAAATTACGCCAATGCCTGCTGAATCTAATAAGTAATGCGGCAAAATTTACCGAATTTGGTCGCATTACACTGCGGGTGGTTCCGGTTGTAAAAGATGAGGTGGATTTACTGGAATTTTCCGTAGCTGATACCGGCAGCGGCATGTCTCCTAAAAAAGTAGCTAACCTTTTCAAAGCAGTTCAAGAAGACGGTACACCGAACACAAGCCTAGGCCTAGGCTTAGCCCTAACCAAAAAATATGCAGAATTTTTCGGAGGAACTATCCGTGTCGAAAGCACCGAAGGCTTTGGATCCAAATTTACCCTCTGCGTGCCAAGAATCACAACTGCTACTTCCAATGAATTTCTAGAGGTAAAAAACGACTATTTGCCAAAAGAACAAATCATCGAGGTTGTGGATGATTTATCGTAAACTCAAATAAGAGACTGTTGCCTAATGAATTTTAGCACTAATTATTCGCATAATAGCGGTAATAGTTTCATGTTGATGCCCGAAATCGTCTAGAAAACAAGCGTTTTTCATTTGATTGCGAAACCATGTGGATTGGCGTTTGGCATATTGCCTCGTGCGCATCTGCATTCTTTCGACGCAGTTTTTTAGGAGAATTTCACCACCGAGAAACAAAGATATTTCCTCATATCCAATGGCGTTTACCAATGGACCGGAATAATTTTCATATTTTTTCCGAAAGTCCCTAACCTCCTCCACCGCTCCCGCGTCAATCATGGCGCATATTCTGCTCTGGCATGCGTGGCTCAGCGCAACCCGAGGAGGATTCAGCACAAAAGACAAAATAAATAAATTTTGAAAATCACTTTGCTCATTTTTTTGATTCCACCAATGGGATAGTGGTTTCCCGGTGAATAGCGCTATTTCATAGGCTCTTACTAGTCGCTGGGTATCTCCTTTGGCTACTCGAGATTCCGGATCAAGTTTTTTTAGCTCATTCCAGAACTCGTCGCGACCAATTTTCTCGAACCTGCACCGCACCTCCTGACGAATTTCCATCGGCACTTCCGGGATAGCGGATATGCCGTCGGTGATGGCTTTCATGTAGAGTCCGGTACCGCCGCATAGGATGGCCACGTTTTGCTCCGCCCGAATGCGTTTTATTTCCACCATTGCCATTTTTGTCCAGGAAGCAACATTGGCGGCGTCGTTGGGCGACAGCACACCAAATAGCCTATGCGGAACGTGCTTCAGCTGCTCAGCGGTAGGAAAAGCCGTGAGGATTTTCAATTCATCATATAGCTGAGTGGCGTCGGCATTAATTATTTCCGAGCCTTGTCCGAATGTTTTTTTTAAAAAATCCGATATTTCGAGGGACAAAAAACTTTTTCCCGATGCCGTTGGTCCTGCCACAAAAATCATAGGAGGAAGCGCAGTCAATGCATCACCGTGCCGCCGGTACTTTGGCTGGTACTTGGGATACGGTACTGTTATTTTTGGTGTTTGGGACGGAATATTTTAGCTTTACCGGAATGTAGAATTTTTTCCATTGGCCATCACATATATAAAATGCGACGATTTTGGCGCCGTTATTCATTAGTTTTTGGAGTTCGGCTCTTAGTCCTTCAATATTTTGGACATTGGTGTGATTGACCTTAAGAATCACGCTACCGACCGAGATATCGTTGCGGAAGTCATCGGATCTAGCCACCAGAACACCGCTTACATCTGCGGGGATATTGAAATATTTTCTTAATTCTGTAGTTAAATTGGCGACTCCCAGCGTAATGCTATCGATTTCTTCGCAGGGAACGCTTTTTTTGGAGATGGCTCCATCATTAGCTTCGTCGATTTTATCTTCGTCACTGCGGGAGCTGACCTTAATGCTCAATTTCATTTCCACACCGTCCCTCATGATTTGGATCGGCACGACTTTATCGATGGGGAGATTGGTCAGCATATATTCCATATTGGAATTTTCGGAGATGTTGGCATCATTTATGGACAGCAGGATATCACCGGACTTTATGCCGGCGGCTATGGCCGGAGATCCTTCTTCGACTCGCTGAATGACGCAACCGCAGCGATCGCCCATGCCGAGAGCATCCGAAACGCTCTTATTGAACGGTGTCACGCTAATTCCGAGCCAACTGCGCTTCATGCGGCCATTTTTGCGTAGCTGCTCTATGTCCTGCTGAATAATTTTCGCCGGAATTGCAAAACTAATACCGGTATTGCGAACTCCATCATAGAATATGATGGTTATCATTCCGACCACTTTCCCATCGCAGCTGCAGAGTGGACCACCGGAATTTCCTTGATTTATGACGGCGTCCGTCTGCATATATGGCACGAGATCTCCACCACTTCCCAGCTCCACGATTTGGCCGGACAAATCGCGCTCTTTGTGAGATATGATGCCAAATGTAACAGTATTCTTATATATATACGGATTCCCAACGGCAAAAACGCCGTCTCCAACCTCGACGGCATCGGAATCGGCAAATTTTACGCAGGAAAGCTTTGATTTGGGCTCGATTTTTAAAAGAACAATGTCCGTTCTGTAATCCACACCGACTATTTTTGCCTCATACTCGTTACCATTATGAAGAATAACCTTTATTTTTTCGATGGAGTTGTCGTGAATTCTCTGGCGAGATCCTAAAACATGACAATTGGTTACCACATAGCCGGTTTCGTCAACGATGAAACCGGTGCCGTCCGGCTGCTGATCGTTTTTAAAATCGTCGCCGCTATAGGAGGGAAAAAATCGACTGGAATCCGACGAATAAAGTTCTTCTCGGCCATCGTTTTTGTATACCACAACTATTTCCACGACGGCATTTATTACTGCCTTGACACCACTTTTTATGGAAAAAATACCTCCACCACTAGCGGCAATACAGCCTAAACCCGACTCCAGCAGCAAAAACAAGACAAATATGTAGCGCATCGCAGTTATCTTCCATTCATTGCTTTAAAAAACTCACTTTGCCGAGATAAAACAAACGTCGTGTTATCTTCAGCAAAAGACGAACGATAGGCATCCAATGACTGGAAAAATGTAAAAAAATCCTTATCTTTTGAAAAAGCATCCACGTAGATTTTGTTGGCTTCCAGCTCACCTTCCGCTATCAGGATCTGTACTTTGGTTTTAGCCTCTGATATGGATATGGCATTTTCCTTATCGGCGGTTGATTTTATAATTTTCGACATCTCCACACCTTTTGCTCTTAGCTCTCGCGCTTCTCTTTCGCGTTCGCTAATCATTCTTTTGCAGATGGCTTCGCTATTTTGCGGCGGGAGATCTGTTTTTTTGATGCGCACATCAACAACGTCAATGCCGAATCCTTGGGCAGCCTTATTTACTTCGTCTCTGATTTTATTCATGGCCGCGATGCGGGTGTCCGACAGCAGAGACGCCAAACTTACGCCTCCGAGAACACTGCTGAGGCTCCCCAATACAACGGGATTCAGTCGAACGATAACGCCTTTCTCATTGTAAACTGTCTGATAAAATTTCAGTGGATCCGTAATACGATATCTACCAAAAGCATCCACCATTATTCTTCTTTTATCACCAAGGGTCACCTCGAGAGCCGACAGCTCTATGCTCATGAGACGATTATCAAAAAATATCGCCCTCTCCAGCATGGGAATCTTGAAATGCAGTCCCGGATCCTTTATGACCCGTATCGGCTCTCCCAACCGCGTAACGACCACATGTTCTATCTGGTTTACCGTGAATAAACCATCCAGAAAAACAAAAAACACTAATCCCAATAGGAAAATAATCGATGAAATGTTTCTTTTCATTGGGCCGTCTCCTTTTGGCTTGGTATTTTATTTTTTGCTATTTCCGTTAGGGGTAAATAGGAGACGGCATTGACTTTATCATCTATTATTATCTTGTTTACGGATTTGTAGATGTCGCGCATGGTGTCAATGTACAATCTCTTGGACACCACATCCGGAGCCAATTGATACTGGGAGTAGGCAGACAAGAATCTCGCAACTTCTCCGCGTGCTATTTCCACAATGGCTCTCTTTTGTGCCTCACCGCTATTTATGGTCTCTGCCACGATGCCTCGGGTGCGGGCTCGGGTATCGCGATCGTAGGCTTCGGCTTTGTTTTTCTCGCTTTGCTGTTCCGCCTGCGCTCTTTCCACATCCCGAAACGAGTCTATGACCGATGCCGGTGGCTCGACTCTCTGCAATTCAACCCGAAGAATCTCTATGCCCATTTTGTATTCGTTCATGAGCGCCTGAAGGTTTTCCAGCACCTTTTGCTGTATTTCCGCTCGTCCTTCGGTCTGCACGAAGGAAAATAACGCCTGTCCCACGATTTCGCGCATGACGCTTTCCGCTACGGCTCTGACCGTAACATCCGGAGATTTCGCATTAAACAGATAATCCTCTACGCCGTCCTCTTTTATTTTCCACAATACACTGAAACTAATGTTGGCCAAATTCGAATCTCCGGTCAACATTAAGCTCTCTTCCTGCTGAGAATTGAAAAAGGACCCGACGTCTATTTGATTCACGTTCGTAACCTGTTGAAGAATTACCGATTCCAGAGGAGACGGTAGAATATACTGCAATCCAGGACCAACGGTCCGTACCCAACGGCCAAACCGAAGTACCACACCTCGCTCATTGTGCTGTACCTGATAAAAACCGGAGGCCAAATATAAAATCGCCAATCCTCCCAGCACATAAATCAAAAAATTACGGGATGGAATCTTTTGGTTGCCTCCCCCTCCCATTTTATTCATGCGTTTTTTTAGATTATCGATCACGTCAAACGGAAAAGTACCAGTGGAATTGCTTTTCTTCCACGGATCCTCATCATCCGACGTTTCCCAAGGATTTTTAGACGACATGCATACCTCTCCAACAAAACTTTTCTAGCAAACCATTCAGCTTCGTAGAATAGCACAAAAAAAGCAAGCAGGGCACCATTTATTCTCAAAAAAATAACAAATACCAACGAGCTTGTCCATAAAAAAATCGCCGCATAATGAGATATTTTTTCGCGAGAACAAAGCGGAACACAGGTATCCACACGTTGCGCAGACCCATAGCGAAATTCTAGAAATCGTTGCCTAATGGCTTCGCCGTCGACTTCGTCAAGCCCCCAGTCTCTTCTAGGCTTCACCGGCGGATTCAATGAACAGCGCGTCGACGGACACGTTGGTGGGCAGACTATTCTCTATCAATGCCAAAAAATAATGGAAAAAACGATCGCATTCGCCGGTAATAATGCGCATCGCCGATTCCACTATAACCTCATCGGTCAAAAAAGAAGATATAAACGGAATCGATAAACTATAAAAAATGCTGTCGTATTCCTGAACAAAATCAAAATGCCCAATCCACATCTGCATATTCACCTGTATAATCGCATTTATGACCGCACTACGCCGCTTTTTGGGAACCGTAAGATTCAAATTACAGGAAAAATATACAATATCACATTCACGTCCCAGCATTACCGTCAGCTCATAGACCGATTTCTTGCCGTTCAGCGTTATGGTGATCTCATCTTCTTCAAGCCTATTATAACTGAGATCCATTTTGGTAGCTACCTTCTCAGTTACGTCTATTAAATCAAGCATTAGCCATTACCATCCAATATTACGGAGTATATTATCACAAAAAATCTCCTAACGGAATTAAAAACGACACAATAAATATAATTATCTGTTGTTTTTTAGCAGGCGTATTTTTTCGCGATTCCATTCGCGCTGCTTGATGGTCTCACGCTTGTCAATGTTTTTTTTGCCTTTCCCCAGTCCGATGGATACTTTTGCCAATCCTTTTTCGTTGAAGTATATATTTAAGGGAACCAATGAATAGGCGCCTCTTTTTAGCTGACCAATTAGCTTTAGCATTTGTTTTTTGTGCAACAAGAGCTTTCTTGCCCGAATCGGATTATGATTCATGCGATTGGCCAGTTTATACTCCGGAATATGCATTTGGTATAAAAATATTTCGCAATCTTTGGATAATCCCGCATAGGCTTCCGTGAGATTCACCCGATGATTCCGGAGCGCCTTCACTTCGCTTCCGCGCAGCACAATGCCCGCCTCTAGTTTTTCCAGTATCTCGTAGTCATAGTTGGCTCTTTTATTAAAGCCGATTTCTTTATATTCTGCCATTTAGGTTATATCCACTTTTTCCATAAATTCATCAATTTTCGCTTGGGTTTTTGCGTCAATCGGAGACAGCGGAGACCGCAATTCGTTTTTTATGAGTCCCAGGCGACTGAGCGCGTACTTGGCCGGCGCCGGACTCGGATAATCAAACATAAGAAAATGTAGCGGAGCTAAAGTATCACGCAGGTACCTAAAATCTTCAACATTGCCTTGCTTAAAGGTACGGTAGGTCTGCGCACACATCTTCGGAGCGACGTTTGCCGTAACGGAAATTACCCCTCGAGCTCCTAGCGCAAGTGCTCCGTAGGCGGTGCTATCGTCTCCGGAGAAAAATACGAAATCATCTTTCAATTGTATTCTCCAGCGACTAAATACTGATAAATCAGACCCACAATCCTTGAGACCGATAATATTTTTTCGTTCCGACAATATCTTTAGGGTGTCGAAAGAGATGCAAGAACCCGCCCGGGCAGGATTATTGTACAAAATCAGCTTCTGCCCCGTGGACTCGCTGAGAATCCTAAAATGCGAATAAATCTGCTCCTGCGATGGCTTAATGTAAAACGGACATATGCATAAAAAACCATCTACGAGATCCTCGGTGCTCTTCATTAAAGCTTTGCAATTTTCCGTCATGGAGTCGATAATGCCTGCGATTATTTTTATTTTTCCGTTTACGACCCCGGCGGCGGTCGCTACGAGATCGATTCTTTCATTAGTTGACAGCGATAGCGCTTCTCCGGTGGACGCGCATACGACAATACCTGAAATTCCTGAATCCACCAAATAACCGAGGTGTTTTTCAAAAGAATTAAGATCTAATTTATCTTTAAAAAACGGTGTCACCATAGCCGCAAAATAACCGCTGAACATATTTAACTCCTAGAAAACAATAATGTATTAAGATTATTGCATATGACTACTTTTCGCAAGCGATACCGCTGAAATTATGATATATTTTGCGATTTTTCTAGCATCTGCGAAAAATAGCTACCGACAATAGTTTATGAGATAAAGATTATCAGGTTAGAAGAAAAAAGTACATAGCTAAGCGTATTATTTCTTACCACTCGCTGTTTTCAAATTTTT
Source organism: Holosporaceae bacterium (assembly GCA_031288795.1). GTDB lineage: Bacteria > Pseudomonadota > Alphaproteobacteria > UBA3830 > UBA3830 > BNWE01. The sequence goes on from JAITQS010000058.1 coordinate 48,487, forward strand.
TCATTCGCATGTTCGAAAAATGGAAAAATCGCATCGCTGGGAGTATAATTTTGGAGTATAGTGAGAACTAGGGGAGAATTTGACCTTCCTCCCAATGGAAGGTTGTTTGCTTTTATAAAGTCCAGGAACCAATTATGGATTATTTTTGCTGTCAAACAATTCTTGGAGCGATAACGATCTTAGCCGATAAAAATTCCGTGCTAAGATTAAGCTTTGGCAATCACTTCCTGACGAACGCTCAAAATATCGAATCTCCTCTGATCAGAGGAGCGTTTATTCAGCTAATGGAATATCTGAACGGGGCAAGACAAATATTTGATCTGGATTTTGCCTTTGATGGGTCGCTTTTTCAAATATCGGTTTGGAACGAGCTAAAGAAAATTTCCTATGGAAAAACAAAGAGTTACCAAGAAATTTCCATTGTAATAAATAATCCCAAATCTTGCCGAGCTGTTGGGAAAGCCTGTGGCCAAAACCCGATTCCGATCTTTATTCCATGCCATCGGGTAATCGGATCCGATGGAAATTTGACAGGCTACGCCGGAGGTATAGATATAAAGAAGAAACTTCTGGAAATAGAAAGAAAAGTATTAAATGCAGCTAAATCATCCTTTTGATCCAGTTATAGTCTTGAAAAATTAATTTTAGAATGGAAAAAAACCATTATATAAAAATTCGGCCTGCAGATTTTAATTTGCACCAAATAGAAAATTCGGGACAGTGTTTCCGAATATCTGAAATTTCAGCAAATGTATGGGAAGTGCATGCTTTTAATAAACGCTTGTTGATTCGTCAAGAAGGAGAAAGGCACGACTATGTTTTTGAATGTTCTTCCGAAGAATTCAGGAAAATATGGTTCGACTATTTCGATATGGGAAGAGATTATGGAAAAATAAAATCAAACCTAAGGGCAATCGGTGATCCGTATCTAACGGCGGCGGTCGATTACGGTTACGGCATAAGAATACTGCGGCAGGACCTCTGGGAAACTATTGTGACATTCCTCATATCTCAGCAAAACAATATTTCCCGCATCAAAAATACCATTGTGAAATTGTGCCGCCCCTACGACGATCGATTTCCGACTCCGGATCTTCTCTCTAAATACACAGAAAACGATTTTTTAGCTCTGGGACTGGGATATCGAGCCAAATATTTACAAAATATTGTGAAAGCCGTTAGGGAAAATAACCTAAATCTCCGGGAACTAAAAACTATGAACTCTTTCGAAGCCATAAATTTTCTCAAAAGCTTTAGAGGCATAGGGGATAAGGTGGCCAACTGTATTGCACTTTTCGGATTGCACAAAGTGGATGCATTCCCCATCGACGTTTGGATTAAACGCATTATCGACGAACGGTACGGCGGTAATTTCGATAAAACCCGCTTTTCCGAATACGCTGGAATCGTGCAGCAATACATGTTTTTTTATCGGAGAAATTCGGGGAAAAATATTGATTTTTCAGGGCGTGAGCGCCATATCCCACCGGGCACGCTGACCTAGATCTTTTGCACGAAAATCTTCCGTCTGCCGGATGAGATATACCAAAACCACTGCCGCTATCTAGCAAAAATTGAAATTAAGAAAATAAGACCGCTGCCTGCCTAATGGCTTTTTCTCGCAATGCAACGGTCTCTTTAGGACTTTTTTGCAAAGATTCAGTCCTACGCCGATTCCATTGCTTTCATAGGCAGTGGAAGGAGCAAAAATGCAGGTTTCGAAAAAATTCCAATGCAAATCCTCCTTGGATAGTTGATATAAATAGTATAGAATCCTTCTTGCTAGTTAAATTTGAGGTAGGTGGCCGTGAGTGATGAAGTAACTACAATATTGCAGGAAATCAATGAAGAATTGAAACATGATCGACAATTGGCGTTTTTTAAAAAGCATATGAATAAAATTCTTGGAGGAATTGGCCTCGTTGTCGCGTTCATACTGATATATTCCTCCTGGTACATGCGTAAGCAAAAGCACATGGAAGAGATAACCAACGCTCTTATAAGCCTGAGCCACTCTCCTGCAGAGAAAAATTATCTGCTGCTGCAGGAACTATTAGAAGAAGCTCCCGCCGAGCTAAAGCCTATTCTATTGATTATAAAATCCGGAAAGCAAATGATGATGAGAGAATTTTCTGTGGAAAATCTTACACCACTACTGGAATTATCCCAAAAAAGTGGTGTTGACATCGTTTGGAGAGACCTGGCGCTCCTGATATATGCCTCCTATCCAGTTGACGACCACGAAAATCTTATAAAGTTGCTGGAGCCGCTAACGCAGGAAAATCGCCCATTTTCGTTTATGGCTCTGGAGTTAATTGGCATGATGAAAGAAAACAGCGGAAAACGCGAAGAAGCATTGGAGATTTTTGATAAAATAATAAATCATAAAAATGCTCCCAAAACCTTGAAAAATAGAATATCAATTGTATCCAATTATATCCGAAACAGTGGGGGAAAATAAAAATGGAAATGAGAAAATATATGAAAATCCTAAAATCACGTAACCTAATGCTGGCTATTGTTTCGTTGGGATTGCTATTACTAAGCAGCTGTTCCCGGAAGGAAACACTACAGGGCACTCGAGAGGATATAATTACATCAACCACCGCCAGCGTAGAGCATGATAAAACTCCGGTAACACTGGATAAGGAGGAACTTCTAAACAAAGATATGCCCCAAGCATTTTTTAATGCCGCCCACTGTTATCCGGCTTTAAAATTTGCGGCTTCCGGCACCGACCTATGGTCATCGAGTTTAGATTTTGAAAACGGTAAAACGCTGAAAATGATTGCTTCTCCGGTCATAGCGGCCGGGAAAATTTTTTGCCTAGATGCGGCCGGCATAGTCTACGCCCTTGATCAAAAAAACGGCCAAAAAATCTGGAGAACCAGCATTTTAATTGGAGGAAAAGACGGTCAAATCGGCGGTGCTATTGCCTACGAAAATGGCAGAGTGATCGTCACGTCCAGTTTTTGCGAATGCTTCTCACTGGATGCCCGGGATGGAAAGATTCTCTGGAGGATAAAGCTTCCGGCGCCCTGCAAAGGAGAAGGAATCACAGTCCATGGAGGAAAAGCGTTCCTCATGTGTGCCAACAGCAGTTTGCAGGTAATAAATATTGAGACCGGAAAAATTATATGGTCACATTTCGGCACAATTGTGGATTCCCTGTATCTTGGTAGTGCCGGAGTTGCCATTGATGATGGTTTAGTGTTTTTGGCCTATCCGTCCGGAGAAATATTTGCTCTGCTGGAGGAAACCGGATCTGTCATTTGGGATTCAATGTTTTCGAAGTTTTCATTGACGAATTCTGCACATTCTTTTGTACATCCGCGGGCGTGTCCGGTGGTAAAGGATGAGGTGGTGTACTTTGTTGCCTCCAACGAGCAGAGCATCGCTTTCCATAAAAAAACCGGGAACCGCCTCTGGATTAGCAATTTCGGCGGAGTACAGACACCAACGGTGAACGGCAACAGCATATATATATTTAATTCTAAGTCTGAACTGGTGTGTCTCAATAAAGATAATGGTAAACTCCGATGGGTCAGTAAGCTTGAGCAGAATCTCGACGATGTCGCAGATTGGTACTCTCAAATCTTGACCAATAAGCATATTCTCATGATATCACCAACGGGAAACGTTTTTTTTGTGTCTCCCTATACCGGTAAGGTTGAAAAAAGCATGCTTCTTAGTCACGGGGGTAATATTTCCGTCAATCCCGTGATTGCAGACGGTGTAATGTATGTGCTCATGAATAATGGCGAACTGGTGGCATACAAATAAATGAAAATAGCCATTATAGGAAGACCCAATGTGGGAAAGTCCACTCTGTTTAACAGGTTGGTAAAGGAAAAAAATGCCATCGTCGGCGACTTTCCGGGCATAACCCGCGATAGAAAAGTTCATGACGGAGAACTCTGGGGACTGAAATTTTTAATCACGGATACTCCCGGAGTCGATCCTTTCTCCTCTGATTCTCTGGGAATTTCCATGAACAAGCAGTCTTTGGCGGCGATTAGGGAGTCTAATATTGTATTTTTCGTCATCGACGCCAGGGAGGGAGTTACCAACTATGACCAGGAAATAGCCTCCTGGCTGCGATCGTCCTTCAAAACTCTTGGGAATCGCCCGGTTATTCTCATAGAAAACAAATCCGAAGGGAAAAAAAGCGCCGACGTAGTCGAAACTTTGGGATTTGGTGAAGGAGTTGCGTTGTCCGCTGAGCATAATTTGGGCATGGATGAGCTGTATCAGCGGCTGCAGTCGCTGGACATACCCGCTATTTCCCTACACCAGAAAGATCTCGATTCGGGAATAAAAATAGCCATAGTCGGCAGACCAAACGTTGGAAAATCAACGCTCATCAATGCCATTATCGGGGACGATCGACTGCTAACCGGAGAGCAAGCAGGCATCACCCGAGATGCCATCCTACTGAAATATAAATTTAAAAACCGTCCCCTAACACTGATGGATACCGCCGGACAACGAAGAAAATCAAAGGTAACGGAAAAACTAGAAACAGTCTCCGTCCAGGACGCCTGGAGGTATATCCGCCAGGCAAACGTCGTGGTGGTGCTTATGGATCTGAAAAATCCGCTGGAAAATCAGGATATTAGCATCGCTAGTAAAGCTTTCGACGAGGGAAAAATCGTGATTTTCGCCTTTAATAAAAGCGATACCGTGGAAAATGCCCATGAAATTCTAAAAAACATTCAAAAACGAGTGGAAAAAGAATTTGCACAACTTCCGGGAGTTGCCTGTCTGCTGGTGTCGGCGAAAGAAAAAAAAGGACTCGCAAGAATATTCAATGTTTCATTCCAATTATACGACGACTGGTGCAAACGCATCTCCACCAGTTCTCTCAATAAATGGTTTCCAACAGCGATCGCAAAAAATCCTCCGCCCTTGGTAAATGGTATGCCCATAAAATTGAAATACATATCTCAAACCAATACCAAACCGCCGACCTTCGTGATATTTGCCAATCGAGCGGAGCATTTGCCTGTCAGCTATGAACGCTATCTGCTGAACAATTTGCGCAGTTCTTTTAATTTGTACGGAATTCCACTGCGCCTTTTCGTGAGACAGCGGCAAAATCCCCACGATCCGAATGCCTAGACATTCGAAATAATTTTTTCCACAGTAATGGTTTCGTCCGCCAGTATTTTTCGAAGCGCTGCCATATATTCGTCTCGAAAAATATTTATGGTTTTTTCTCGAAAAAGATCTCGACAATATTCAATGGTCACATCCAAACGCCCATTATTTTCTAGGATGTTGACCTCCATATCAAAATTGCAAAATTCGTTGTGAAAGGGCAGAAAATCGATGGTAAATTCATCATTTTTGCAACTGAACTTTGGCGTATTTTGCACCAAAAACGCCACCCGATAGGGCAGTACCTCGGGAAAATTTTGCAAATTTCTCGTGACTTCCTCCGGTGGAATATGCGAATGCCGCTGCGCTTCCAGCACTGTGTTTTTTATCCGCGTCAAAAACGTAGCGAATTTTTCATGGAGATCTATTTGCGAGCGTATTGCCAGCATATTGGAAAAATATCCCACAATGTTTTCTATTTTTCCGCTGGATCTATTGGCGATTGCGGAACCGACAACTATGTCTTTTTGGCCGGAATATTTGCTCATTAATAGCTTGAAAACACCCAAAAGCATCATGTATACGGTTATTCGCTGATGGTCTGAAAATTCTCTTATTTTTATGTAGGTGTCGGCGTCTATTGAAAAATAAATCATAGCGCCGTTGTGGGATTCCAGGTTGTCACGCTCGGAATCGTAGTTCAGTTCTAATAGCGGAATAGCGCGCAGTTGTTTTTCCCAATAAAGCTGCTGTTTTTTTCGACCATCCGTGGCGCTCCATTTTAATTCTGCCTCCACAAAATCAACATATTCGAAATCCAATGGCGGAGGGATGTAATCTTCATTTTCTTCCAAAGCGCCATAGCAATCGAAGAGGCTTTTTAGGAAAACTCCCAGGGACCAATGGTCGAAAATTATGTGATGCATATTAAATAGGATCACGAATTCCGTTGATGATTTCTTAAAAATGATTACCTGCAGTGCCGTAATTTGCAAATCAAAAAAACCGCTAATGACATTGCGTATTTCGTGATTGATTTTTGTCTGAGCGTCATCGACGGCGGAGAAATCCATTTCCCGGATTCGCTGATGATTATTTTTAAGATATTTCTGCCGATAATCACCATTTTTTTCATAAAATATCATGCCCAGCTCTTTTTGCTGATCGATAATCAATTCCAGACTTTTTTTAAATAATTCGACCCTAAAGTTCCCCTCCAGCTGAAGACAAAAATATACATTTTCGCGGGGAGCTTTTTGAATATTTTGTGCTTCTTCCCCTAAGATTTCGTTTTGCAAATGGGACAACGGGAATTCATTTTCGTAATTGAATTTTGATTTAGTTTGTTTATCCAGAAAAGCGGCAAATGAATTTTTTTCATCATTCGGTTGGGGAGAATCGATTTTTTTTAGGATGTCATCGACGGTATCTGCGAATAAAACATCAGCGATTGACAATTCTATTCCCAAGTATAATCGGAACTGGGAAATTATGCGGGTAGCCGAAAGGGAATCCAGACCGATGCTATTAATTTTTGTGTCTTTTGCCACGGGATCTGTGATTTTTCCAATGGAGGCTATAATTTTTATTATTTTTGTTAGGTGGTCATCGTCTGGAGATATGTGAATTTCGGTTTCTCTCTGGTCGAAATCATATTTATATAGAATTTTCAATTGTCCGGTAGCGTACAAGCGCTTGCACTCGTGACGCTGCAATTTTCCTACGCTGGTTTTGGGAATGGCGTTTGGTTCGAGCATGAGCACCGTATGGGGAGATATTCCGATGGCGGCTAATATTTTATTACGCATTGTCAGAGCCATCTGCTCTCCTTCTTTTGGAGTGATGGACTGCGCAATTTCGATGGCCGCCACCAAGCGTTCTTCTCCACCGACAACCAGGGCAAAGCTCAGGTAGTTATCGGACAGTCGTGGATCCTCCTGGGGCAAGCATGCATCGACGTCGTTGAAGTGTATATTTTTTCCTCTTATGATCACGAAATCCTTTAGGCGACCGCAGACAAATAGGTTATTGTGGTCATCGAAAAACCCCAAATCTCCACTGCAAAAATATTTTTTGGGATCTCCCTCGATTTTTCCATTAAATGCAGAATTGAGTTCTTCGTTTATGTATCCGCCGGTGATTCCCGGTGAGTCTATATAGATTTCGCCCACTTCGTAGGGGGCGCAGGGGATTGATCCACCGGACAACGATTCTACGATTTTTATTGTGCATCCGGGCAGAGGCACACCGCAGCTGGCGACGGGACCGTCGAAAAAATTATGCGCACCTTTTTTGGGCTGCGTTGGAGGCGATAGCTCAGCACTAATACCTCCGGCCACGGCGGCTACGCACTCCGTCATGCCGTAGAAACTGCGAAAAGTACGGGCGGAAAAACCATATTTTTCAAACGTATTTATGAAATTTTTTAGGGTTGAATCTTTTATAATCTGGGATGCATTGAAGGCCACTTTCCAGGAAGACAGATCCAAATTTTGTAGATCCTGGGGGTGAGCGAGTTCTACACATAAATCGTAGGCAAAATTCGGTGCTCCCGTGAGTGTTCCCCCATATTTATGCATTGTTTTTAGCCAACCAAGGGGATATTTCACAAACGATTCCGGCGGCATTAGCACTCCCATTGCTCCCACAAACAGGCTTTGCACCATCAAGACATTCAATCCGGCCGTATGATACAATGGCAACCAGCTTACAATCGTGGAATCTTCGCGGGCATCCATTGAGTCGCGAATTATTTGGGCATGATTATATAAGCTTTTATGCAATAATTTTATTCCCTTGGGCATGCCGGTCGATCCGGAAGTGTAGCTCAGGTAGGCGATGTCTTCTGGAGCTACTTCCGAGCAGCAATAGAAGTGGTCGCCGGGACAAAAATCGTCAAGACAAATAATCTTTGACGACATTTTTTTTGTTGGGAAGAAATCATGTGCTAAGTCAACTATGTTTTTCGTTGTTATGATGGAAGATGTCGCCGAATCCGCCATAATTCCGGTCAAATTTTCCCAAAACCTACGATTATGCGGTTCTGGTTTCGAAAGAATTGGACAAACTCCACACAATAGGCAGCCGTAAAATGCCTTCAGCAGACTCAGGTCGGAATTTAATAGTAAAACTACATTTTCCCCTCGTTTAAAATTATTTTTATGCAAGAAATAGGAAAACGAAGAGGTCTCCCGAAATAAATTTTCATAGGATATGCGTTCTACTTCTTCGGCAGATTCGTTCAATCCGATGTATGCGATTTTTTTTTCCAGGCTTCTGTTTTTTAATGTATCCAAAATAGTTTTGTTATTCATTAATCACCTATATTTATTACACCAACAGAGGCGGTGCCCCATTTTTTTTTAAATGCGACTAGGCTATCATAATGCGATATACCCATGTCAAAAACATTTTTATGATCAGCGATGCTATTTTTTATGGCCTGCCACAGCACCATATAATTGGGGCAACAGCTTCTATAGTTTAAGTCGGTACCATTTAGATAATAGAATACTTCGTTTTCTCCTTGTATAAAAACAGAAATACAAACCAGCAAATTGTTCAGGTATCCGCCCCAAAAATGACATATATTTGAAGCATACATTCTTTGAAAAAATAAAAAATCTGTACAATAGGGGGACCCAACTCTTTTTTGAGTGGAAGTCAGCAAGTAGTGAGCCCATGATAAATCCGTCTCCGCAATTAACTTCACGGTTACGTTATTTTTTTGTGCTTTTCTAATGCTATTTCTTGCATTTCCGCTAATTACATTTCGGAACATATGGTCGCTGTCCTGTGCCAGCCGTATGATATTAGTTTGCGAACTACGTCCCAACATTTTACCAGATTTATAGGCGAGAAGGTCGCTGGGATAGGCAACAATTCTGCGGCATTTTCTCTGGAGATCGTCGCTTATTAATTGCACCATATCATCGAGGTAATTCAAGGATTCCGGTGCGCCAAAAACAGGTAATGGTCCTCCGTATCCAATAAACCCCACCTGATAGAGGAAGTCGTCGTATATGTAGCAGGGAATCAAAAAGCTTCCTTCGGGTGTTTTTGCCAAATATCTCACGAACCTTAGGGAAAACGATTTTTCCACCATGCTAACCCATTTCTGCTGCAAAAAAACGGAGGAAACATTGGATGTTTTTCTAGCTTCTTCCCATTCGTCAATATTTATTTTTTTTATAGTAGTTTTCATATTTTTTCAATGCCTCTATAAGTTGTTGGACATCCTGATGATATCTACTAAACGGAAGAATCAATATATTTTTGCGGATGTTTTCGGCAATACTATTCGCAGGAGCATCAAAATTTTTTGGATAATACCAGGTAGTTTCTATTCCTAATTCACTAAGTTTTTTTCCAACAGAATATCTTTTGCCTTCGAGATGTAGAGCAAAAATTGACGGAATTGCTTCCATTTCCACATATCTTAAACTGGAATGTCCAAAGATATTTTTCAAACATTTTTCTAGACTATAATAATTTTTCTCCTGCTGTTTTTCGTCGATCATGCGGGACAAATTTTCATAAGCCTTTGCTGCATTTTTTTCAGAAATCATCTGATATTTTCTAGTAAATTTATTCAGCACAGATTGTTGAAATTCGTGATTTAAAAAGTCATAGCGATCCTGAAAAAATTTGCTTTCGCAGATGAAATCGCTGAAAAAATCGCCGGAGATTATATTCATTAAATTTTGGGTAAAGTTTTTTCCGAAGAAGATTAATGCACCGCCTCCGCTACTTTGGGATGGTTTAGAATGTCCAAATGAGAGCGCATAAGATACGTAATCGCATTTAATTATTTTATTTTTATCAAACATTGCGTCGTAGGTTTGGCAGACATCAATCAAACAATATTTTTTTTGGTTAGCAATTTTTTCCACGAAGCTATCAAAATTTTTATGGACAAACAAATGGGGAATAATAAAAAAATTGCATTCCTGTTCTAGACATTGCCTATGACTATTTTCATTGAAACATAATTTTTCGTCCAGGGAATAAAAACGATAGGTAATGTTGTTCATACGCAGTAGCAGCAGCACTCGATTACAGAAGAAATCTGGTACTGCGGCTACGATTTTTTCATTTTTCGCGGCGGCTTTTAGGGCGGCCACGATGGCTTCTGTTCCAGATTCGAAAAAGCATATATTTTTCTGGAGGACGTTCAATTTTTTTTTCAAAAAAAAACTCAAAAGTTTCCGGGGGTTATTGATATTTTCTTGGAGCAGGGTATCCGTAGGAGGATGCAACATTGGATACAAACAAACCTTATATTCGTTTGGTTTGGGTATAAAAAATGAATTACATTTGCTTTCGTTATCGGGATCCATTATTTTGTTTTTGTTTTTTTAAATGTGGAAAGACTGGGGTCTTCGCTTATCATTTCTTCGGCAATTTGCACACTATTTAGGGCGGCTCCTTTTCTTATATTATCGGAGGCGATCCAGTATAGGAGTCCATTTTTTACCGTTGGATCTTTTCTAATTCTACTAACAAAGACGGCGTCTTCGTTTTGGATATCGATGGGGGTAGCGAAGGCTCCGGCTTCTTCTCTTCGATCTATGGTGAGAATTCCATCGAAATTTTCAAAGACGTCGTAGACATTTTCTTCCGTTATGGGCTTACTAAATTCGCAGGCAACGGACATGCAATGGCCAACGAAAACCGGAACTCTCACGCATGTGACCGCCACTCGTATATCCGACTTTAGAACTTTGCAGACCTCAAATGAGATTTTTTCTTCTTCTTCGCTGGTGCCGGAACTCGATATATTTCCTATTGCCGGAATGACATTATAGGCTATCTGCTTGGGGAAAACATGCACACTTGGCGAAGATGCGGATATTATGCTGCGACTTTGGTCATATAATTCATCTATGGCTTTTTTGCCGGCTCCGGAGACCGACTGATATGTGGAAACAACTGCTCTTTTGAGAGGAGCTATTTCTCCCAGGGCTTTTAATGTCATGCTCAGGGGTACTGCCACGCAGTTGGGAGTGGAAACAATCCCCAGCGCTGCTCCTTTTCGCAGTACTTTGGCGTTGACTTCGGGAACTATCAGTGGAACCTTGGGATTCAACCTAAAATAGGATGACTTATCTATGATCACACAACCATTATCCGTTACGTCTTCGGCATATTTCCTCGAGACGGCACTTCCGGCGCAGAAAAAAACGAGTTGTATAGTGGAAAAATCTACGTCGGAAAAACGTTGGACATGTAGGCTTTTGCTTTTGTATGATACTTCTTTCCCCACTGATCTTTCCGATGCAATTGCCACAATGTTAGCTACGGGAAAATTTCTTTCGGCAAGAATTTGCAAAGTTTTCATTCCGGTATTCCCTGTGGCACCAACAACCGCTACGTTGTACTCTTTAGCGTATTTCATTACCATATCCTTACAATAAAATAATATCTGATTAGTTATTGTAGAACCTAATCGTCATTAACTCAAAGAAAAAATGAAACCCAAAGGGATGAAAGTTTATAAATTGTAGATATCGAGTATTTTAGAGACTGTTGCATAATGGACCAGGATGGGGCTTTTGTGTAAAATAGCACCAATGTGACCGTTGCATATGCGAGAAAAGTCCTTCTCCATTGGCACAAACATTTCTCTAGGTCAAAATTTTGTCCTTCGAAAACTGATAACTGGAAAAAATTTTTTCAACTCCCCGGACAGCGGTTTTTTCCACCAGAAGCGTTATGATGTCTCCCGTAACCATGTGGGGATTTTTTTCCGCCAATATTAGGGAGCAATCGTTTTTTTTAACCCCGGGAAAATTATCCCTGGAGAGAAAAATCGGCAAGATCCTATTTTCCACAGCAATGGATAACACTCCTTTTCCCAGGCATGCACATAATTCCGTCACCGGCGCCTCCACGATGACCCAGTTGGCGTTATTTTTCAAAGCAGTTACGGAGATAATATTTTCTTTCTTGATGCTACGCAGAATGGTTTCAATGCTGATGGCGCTGGAATTAATGACAAAACAGCCGGCACTTAGGGGCAACAGCAGATCGTATTTATAATTTTTGGCCAACGTTAGTACCCTCTTTACACCGATTTTTTTCAAAAAAAGTGAAGCTAAAACATTTGTTTTTTCCCTTGGGGTGGATACTATGGCCACATCTGTTTCGCAGCTAATTTCCCGGAGAAGCTCATAATTCAGATAACTTCCGCAGCTGGCGGTGACGGTGGGAAAATTTTGCGCGATTTTTTCGGCAGATTCCATTGATTCTTCCAGCAGCCTTACGGCAATCTCTGATTTTTTTTCTTCCATTATTTTCAACAGCAACAGACCGATGGAATTGCCGCCGACTATCAGCATATTTCGAAGATTTGTTTGCTCATAACCAAATAATTTCAAGACTTCGTTTTTATGTTTTCGGGCGACGGCCAGATAGATTTCATCATTTTCCAGCAACATATCGTCCATTTGGGGAAAGAAAGTATTTCCGTTTCGGGTTATGGTAAGAACGGAGGCATCAAAATCGACTATGCCGCGGAAATGTCTGAAGGGAGTATTCAGAACTTCTGCACCTGAAGGGCATTTTAGTCCGATTATCAGAGAATTTTTCAAATTTATCACGTCGAAGGCACCGTTTACCTCGGCTATATTGCAGACGGCATGGGCTATTTCCAACTCCGGCTGAATTATTACATCCAGGGAAAAATTTTCCCGGAGAAACTGCGGAGAAATATCATTTTGCAAAAAAGCTTGAGATCGTAGGCGCGCGATTTTGATTTGCGCATCAAGCAGAGATCCCATCAATTTACAAGCGATGACGTTTTGCTCATCGTTGGGCATTGTGGCGATCACGTAGTCGGCATTTTCGGCATTGGCCTTTTTCAGGATTTCCAAACTTATGGCGTCGCCGACGATTACATTGATGCCGGAAAATTCTTTTATTTGGGCGGCAACTTCCGGAGATTTCTCTATTACTATTATTTCCTCTCCCTGATGGGATAGGTAGTTCGCAATACCTTGTCCGACTTCTCCTGCTCCTAGCACCAATATTTTCATTTTATTTTCATTTTATTTTTTTTATTTTCGAACGATTTTCCAGGTGCAGTGCTTTCATTTTTCTATGGAGTGCTGAGCGTTCCATACCAATGAAATTCGCCGTTTGGGATATATTTCCGGAAAATCGTTCCACCTGTGCCTGCAGATAATCGTATTCAAAATTTTCCTTCGCTTCCTTTAGGGGAAGTGTTATAAATTTTGCGATGTTCAGAGAATTGAATTTATCTTTGGTGCTATTGGTCAATTCCGGAGGCAAAACCCCTTCATCCATATAGATACCGTCGGAATCACGGGCATTTATGAGGCTGCTTTCCACCACATTTTTTATTTGATGTATATTGCCAGGCCAGCTATAGGATTGCAAAATGACCAGGGCATTTTCCGTAAATTTTTTGGATGGCAGTCCGAAAAAACGCTCGGATTTCGACAAATAGTAGTCGATGATGGGAATTATGTCTTCCTTTCGATTTTTTAGGGCTGGAATTATTATTTCGGAAATTTTCAAGCGGTAGAACAATTCCAGACTGAATAAATCATTTTCTATGGCCGCGCGCATATTTTCGCCGGTGGCGCTACAGATCACCCGGGTATCCGAATAGACGCTGCGATTACCGCAAAAATATTTTTCTTCCAGCAGAAATGACAACAATCTTCGCTGTAATTCTTTTGGTAATTTATTAATTTCCTCCAGGAAGATGGTACCTCCGTTTGCTCTTTCCAATCGTCCGTAGGATTTTTCTGTTCCCAAAAGATCATTGGCGAAATTTTCTGGATTATCGGAATTGCAATTTACGTACACAAAATTATATTCTTTTCTGGTGGATTTTTTATGAATATTGTAGGCCACGACGTCCGCTTCCATACCGGCGGGACTATCGATAAACACGCGGCTATTGGAGGCGGCAATTTTTTCTATGGTGGACCTAATGGAACAGGCAAACGGCGAGACGCCAACGGCAAATATTTCGGAATGCAGTCGGTTGTTTTTTAAATATAGATTTTCCCGTTTTAATTTATACATTTCGATGGCTCTTTGACAAGTTATCAATAATCTATCAATCACGAAGGGTTTTTCTATAAAATCAAACGCGCCATTTTGGATAACATGTACGGCGGCATCTATGGTTCCGTGTCCGGATATAATTATTACGGGAATTTCGTCGTTTATTTTTTTTATTTTTCCGAGGATTTTTATACCGGCGGATTCTTCTTCTCCTATCCACAAGTCGAGAAAGACCACATCGGGCACGTGTTTTTTCATTTGGGCAAACGCCTCCTGTTCGTTGGATGCGACCGATGTCATATATCCTTCATCGGCCAAGACGTCGGCCATTAATTTACGCACTTCCGGATCATCGTCCACAATTAACACGCTATGGTTTTCACTATTCATGATACTTTTCCCATGACTATCTCCGAGGAATTAATAGAGTAACTTTTGCTCCGCCCAGTTTACTATCTTCAAACAACAATTCTCCTCCATGATCTTGTACTATTTTCTTTACGATCGTCAACCCCAGTCCTGTTCCTTTTGGCGTCAGGGTGAAGTAGGGCGTAGCGAGCGACTCTATTTTTTCCTTTGGCAGGCCGGGACCGTTATCTTCAACGGACACAACAATATGCTCATAGGTTTCCTCCAGAGTAACGCATATTTTTTTATCGGCTTTGGTTGTGGCATTCAGGGCATTTAGCGAATTTTGGATCAAATTCACAATGGATTGATGCAAAAGTCTCTCATCTGCTCTGGTGGCGTAGGATTCCTTTGCATGGACGAAGATAATCTCGATGCCATTGGAGGTATTTTCCATGAGAAAAATCGCCTGCTTGCAGATTTCGTATACATCACACAGTCGCAGCAGCGATTCCGGCAACCGTGCGAAAAAATTGAAATCGTCTATGAGTCTCTTGATATCTCCCACCTGGCGAATTATGGTATTCACCAATTCAGAAAATATTTTGGGATCCGTCGATATTTGGGAAATATATTTTCTCTTCAGACGTTCTGCCGAAAGTTGAATCGGCGTCAGGGGATTTTTTATTTCATGAGCCACTCGACGCGCCACTTCTGCCCATGCGATTTTTCTCTGGGCCACGACAACATTTGTCATATCATCAAATGTTATCACGAATCTGCTGAGGTTGCCATCGGCGAAGTTTATGTTTTCCATTTTAACCGAGAGTAATAAATATTCTCCATCTTTTTTATATTGCACTTCTCGTTCAATGAATTGCTTTTCATAGGCTTCCGTCATCATTTCTTGGATTTCTGGCATGAGGTTGCAGATGTGTTCTCCGAAAACAATTTCTTTTCCCAGTAATTTTTCAGCGGCGTTATTCCATATATAGATGGCGTTGTGGTCTATGCCTATCACTCCGGATGATACTCCCGCCAACACGCTGGTGGTAAATTTCATTTTTTCATCTAATTCGGAATTAATATTGATCAGGTCTTCTTTTTGTTCCTGCACCTGCTGTACCATTTTATTGAAGGTTTTTATGAGCAGGGACATTTCCTCATCGGAGCTAACTTCTTTAGCTCGGGCGGTGTCATCTCCGTCGATGATGCTGGCGGAAACATCTATGAGGTTGCTTATGGGTTTCACAATTTTCCAGGAATATAAAATCGCAACCACTATGGAGGCCACCAGCAGCAGTATTCCCACCATCAAAAACATAAAAATGAAGGCAATTTCCAGAGAACCCCGCTTTTCCAGCAGATTATAATACTCGTTGTAGGCATTGCGGGCATTTTGGGCGTTCGATATGATCTGGGCATTGACATTTTTCTCTGTTATCAGGTACATACATTCGTTGGAGCGGGTTCGAAAGCAGGCAATGGCCTTTATACTTTGGGTACCATTGTCCGGCAATTCTAGAATCATGGGATTTTTTTCATTTATCTGGTCGACTATTTCGTTTTTATCTATATATATGAAGTGCAGAGCGGTACTGTATTTCGAATGGGCGATAATATTAAATGACGAGTCCAGCAGTATGGCGGAATTTATTCCTTTCAGTACGCAGAGATCATCCAATTGGAATCCAATATTTTGGGAAAAATGTTCGTAGTCGATGTCTAGGATGTCCAGCATGGTTTCCACGTGGTAATCCATAATTTTTGCGATTGTGAGGCAATCGTTCATGGCGTTTTTTTTGTGCTCGTCCAAATAGGACTCCGCCACTTTCATGGATTCCCGCAGCACAGTTCTGTTGCGTTCGTTGAACCAGGATTCTATGCCGCTGTGGAAGAAAAACGCTGAAAAAAGACTCATGCACACCGACGGAATCACCGACAATAGTGAAAAAATAACCACAAATCTGAACGATAATCTGGATCCCTTGCTGTGTCGATTGGACCAGAGTTCGTATATTTTGTGGCTACTCAATAGCAAAAAAATCAGAATAAAAACGATGTTGCCGTATAAAACCGCTATCACATTTTGCGAACCATTGCTGTAGGACTCGACGTTGGACAACAGCAGATAAGTAAAAATGCAAAAAAGCAGCGATAGAGCGAAAAACAAACAGGTCAAAAAATTTCGCACTCTAGTTTTTTTTAAAAAAAGAATAATATTTTTTAAATAATCAACTATTTATTATCTCCGGAATTTTCTTTTGCCATTTTTTTGCGAAGCGTATTACGATTGATTCCGAGTATTTTTGCCGCCTGCAAACGATTGCCTCCAACATGTTTCAGTGTAACCTCAAACATTATATGCTCCACTACACCAATGACGCGACCATAGAGTCCCGGCGGGATGACATTATCCTTATGGGAATCAAAATATTTTTCTAAATTTTGTTTCAGTACGTTTGATAATCCATTTTCCAGTAGTTCAGGATTTTTTTTATTCACCATATATTACACTCCGATTATTTTTTTCCATACTTTTCAGAAAAAACTCATTACAATTTTTCTGCCAAGCTGTTTTCATATAGCTTCCGCACACGATCTTTTATAAATGAGATATCGTCGCTTCTATTTATTGTTTCTCTAAACCTAGATGCGCCACCTAGTCCATTACTATACCAGCAAAAGTGTTTTCTGAACACTCGTATTCCGTGAAGTTCGCCATAAAAATTTAGGGTATCATAAAAATGCTGCATTACTATATTAAATTGCTCTTCCAATGATGGTGAAGGGGTTATTTTTTGGCCCTGGATAAAATCCATTATTTGACGAAGCAGCCATGGTTTTCCGAGGGTAGCTCTCCCGATCATTAGGCCAGCGGCGCCGGAGAGTTTCATAGATTTCACGGCATCCTGGGGAGTTTTTATGTCTCCATTGCAGAGGTAGGGAATTTTCACGATATCTTGTAGTTCTGAAATTGCAGACCAATCTGCCTGACCGCTGTACATTTGATTTCTAGTTCGGCAGTGGATGGTGAGCATTTTAACTCCGATGTTTTCGAGTTTTTTGGCCAAACTGAAGCAGTTTATGTGTTCAGCATCCCATCCGAGTCTCATTTTGACGGTAACGGGGATTTTTACGGCGCCGACCACAGAGGCAGCGATTTCAACGGCCAGATCTTCGTTTTTCATGAGGGCCGCGCCGGACGCATTTGACACGATTTTTCGGGCAGGACATCCCATGTTGATATCCAGGAGATCTGCTCCCATTGCTTCGTTTATCCGCGCCGATTCTGCCATATTCTGGGGACTGGCGCCGACAATCTGCACGATCTTTAGGGCATCAGCAGTTAGCAATCTGCGCTGCGTTTTTTTACTATTGCGCACCAGGGCTTCGCTGGAGACCATTTCGGACACCACCGCCGAAGCCCCAAAAGAGCAAACCAAATGACGAAACGGTGCGTCGGTAATACCAGCCATGGGAGCAAGAAAAACCGGAGATTGATGAAAAAACTCTTGCAAATTCATGGAGATCAAAACTCTATTTTTATGTCGTATACCGGATGTTCCAGGAGATTAACCGACTGGTAAGACGCAAATTTCCAATTGGAAAAAATTTTTTTTCGATTTTCATAAACCTCGATGTAGGCATATATTTCTTTGGTATCCTCCGGACTATTTTTGAAACATCGCCTCAGTTTGAGAGATATATTTCCGAAACTGATGACTTCGTTCAATTTTACGTTGCGGCGAAAGACTTTTCCACTGATTTTATCGAGGATTTGTATGTTGACGCCGTCTATTTCCACCGGATAGGAATCCCAAATGGACTCGATTTCGTCGTCGTCCGTCTCATTGGGGTTGATATCGTATATGTCAGAGGAGGCATCTTCCGGAAAAATGTTTTCCACCTCTCCTAAAATACAAATAATCGACAAAAAAACTCTGCAATTCAGCATTGGCGACTGCTCTGATTAACTATCTTTTGTTTCGCCATCGAGTGACATATCCTCTTCTTCGTCCAATTCATCGATTTCGTCGTCCGCTTCGTCCACCAGAACGTCGTCGGTTATGTCTACGGCGCTGCTTTCCACGTCCTCACTTTTTTCCTGAGAATTTTTTGTCTTTCTCTTATATAAATGCTCCGGATCAAAAAATGCACCGCAGACGGGACAATTTATGGGAGATTTATCAAAATCATAAAAACGAACATTGCATGCCAGACATACTCTCTTGGTACCCCATTTTTCTTTTTCCATTTACTATTTCCCCCGCTCCAAATTTAAAATTTGATTTTGGAGACAGCTCACAAACCAAGCTTTTCCGAGAATTTTTCAGAAGGAGCGCAGATACCCACGTCATTGCCAGCAGTGGATCCGGCACCTAAAACATCTAAAAACGGTTTGTGAAACAGTTTCCGGATGCTAGACTACTCTAAAGTCAAATAAATAGCACTATATTTTTTGGGTTTTTGCTTCCATAAACTAACCACATATCCTCCCAATCCGGATCCTATGGGTTTTGCGGCTGCAGCTCCGCTGCACATCAAGCTATTTATGTGCTGTAATAAATTTTCGCTACAGAGTCCCCAGCTGCGAAAAACGTCGTTTCCCAACCGAATGCCTTCCTTCAGCTTAGCAAAATCGGAATTTCTTACTCCCTGTTCGCAGAGATCTGCGGCCAAATTCATTTGTTCATCCAATTTCTTGGCCAGAGTTGCATTGTGGGCGAAAACGCTGTCAATGACGGCCGCACAGCGGGAGGTCGACGAGCTCTGGCCCGAATAGGTTAGCAACAAATGAGATAAATCAGGATTTTCTAGAATATCAATTACGCAATTGTGCTTAAATACCACCGGTTTATTGAGCATGGCGACTGCCACGTCCAGACCACTGCTTTTTCCGTGAAACGTGTCCTCAAGACGACAGGCCAGCGACGAAATATTTTGGCAAAATCCCAGATGTCCGAAGATAGCCGCAACATTTCGGCACAGCGCTGCGGAGCTCCCGAGACCAGATTTTTCCGGAATATTATTTTCCACGGTAAATTTTCCGCGAATATCTTCAAAATCGACATTGGTCAGCGTCGCTGCTCGCTGCAGTAGCAAAACAAACGTGTCTTCATGCTTTTCGTCATTTACGCGTAGTTTATCGTCTTCTTCGTAGATTATCGAACTCCTGTAATGTGCTAGAGGGAAAGCAATTGCCTTTCCTCCCCTAACCACCGTATGTTCTCCGGCCAATATCCACTTGGCGTAACTAACAAACTCCATTTTATTCCCATGAATACGAAAACACCTGCCGTGTAAAAAATCCTCGGATCCCAACAGTCGCCCAGTGATATTTTCTGCGAGAACGAGATGCGGCGCCAATCCTAAACGACACACCGGAACAAACGCTATTCCAGAGCGGCCAAATCTTTTTTGGCCTGTGCCGCCAAGGTACCGGAAGCGAAGTCCCGAAGCATTTTTTCCAAAGTGGACTTCTGCTGCTGTTTTTTGTTCAATTTGCCAAAACATACGGACAAATTATAGAGCGCTTCGTTTGCTTTTCGTCCCTTGGGATTGGTTTTGTAACTTTCCATGTACTTCAGAGCAGCTTCTTGGAGGTTTCCATTATTCACGTAGCAATTTCCCAAATAGAATAGCATGATTCCCTTATATATGCTCTGGGGATTTTTTTTCAGAAACACATTGAGCAGATTTTTGGCATCTTCCGATTTTTTATTTTCAATCATATTTTCTGCAATTTTTATAATTTCTTCCGGAGTTTTTTTATCCATAGTTTCCCATAAAATTTTTTCTTTTTCTTCCTTGAGTTTTTTGTCGACAAACTCTGCCAGGGTGGCATTTTGTTGATTTAGAGTGGCGATTTTCGCTTCAATTTGGCAAATTTTTTGTTCTATTTCCTCAATTTTGCCATTTAGAAATCGTACGGTTTCTTCCAATTCGCTATTGTCGTAGATTCTCGGAGCGCTTTTTTGATTTCGACCGTCCACATTAAGCACAAATCCCAATATGATGAGGGCGTATATTTTTTTTCTCATGATTTTTTCTCATTTTACAAGAACAATGCGTAGAAATAATAGCAGAATTAGGAACTTAATAAAAGAGACCATTTCCCCATGAGATATTTTCCCAAGAGTCTCTAGAATATTTTTATATGGTGAGGATAATGCCATTTTCTGGTTTCCAATAGAGAAAGACTTCGTCTTCCCATTGTATGGGGCGTTCCGCCGCTCGGACCAAATTTACGACGGTGGCCAGCACTTTTATTCCCGACTGCAGCAGTACGTGGTATATAGAGACATCCCCCAGATATACTATGTCTTCCACGACTCCTTTGGTCCAGTTATATTCTCCTTTGGGGGTGATTGTCGTAAGCATGACTTTTTCCGGACGGATGGCCACGCTTATTTGTGCTCCCACCGGCACCGATGCCGAATGGGTTATGTAGAGATTTCTTTCCATGGACTGGGATTTTACGATCACGTGATCCGATTGCTCTTCCATAATAATTCCATCGAACAGATTTACGGATCCTATGAAATTCGCCGCATATTTGGAATTGGGGTATTCGTATATTTCGGTGGGGCCACCGACCTGCAGAATTCTTCCTTCGTTCATTAATCCTATGCGGGTTGACATGGTCATGGCTTCTTCCTGATCGTGGGAGACCATCACGAAGGTTACGCCTACTTTCTCCTGAATATTAACCAATTCCAGCTGAGTTCTTTCGCGTAATTTTTTATCGAGTGCCGCCATGGGCTCGTCCAGGAGCACCAATTTCGGATGCTTTACGAGACTGCGGGCCAGCGCCACTCTCTGCATTTCTCCGCCGGATAATTGATCTGGAGTTCGTTTTTCGTAGCCGCTCATTTGAACGAGCTCCAGATATGCGGCTACGCGCTCGCGTATTTCTGCTTTGTTTTTTCCCTCCTGTATAAGGCCGAAGGCGACATTTTGTTCCACGGTCATGTGCGGAAACAGCGCGTAGGACTGAAATACCATACTAACAGGACGCTTGTAGGCCGGAGTATCAGTCATATCGACTCCGTCTATGAAAATTTTGCCGGTGGTAGGAGGCTCAAAGCCCGCCAGCATTCTCAGCAGAGTGGATTTTCCGCAGCCGGACCGTCCCAGCAGCGAAAACAGTTCTCCCTTATATATGGATAGCGACACATCGTTAACCGCCACACAGCCATTGAAAGTTTTCGTGAGGTTTTTGATGGTTACATATGGCTTTGATTTTTGATCCTGCCAAGGTTCTAGTGCACTCAAATGCTTTGCCTGCGTCGCCATTGATGCTCCTTCTATTTTCCAACGGCTACAGAATACAAAAAGAGTGCAAATATTGCAATAATTGACTGTTTTTTGATTCGGGCCTAAATTGCTTACATCCGAAAACTGCTAATGCCAGAAACTTTATTTTCCCAACTTAAAAAAGCTCTTACTACCCTACGAATTAAACAACGAAAATTCAGAGATTTTATCCGGCAATTTCTATTTTTGCTGGGCAATCCCAAACTGGAGATTAATTGCCACTCCAATGAGACTTACTTAATTATAATACTTCTCCGCCTTAGACTTCTGGTGAACAACGTGTTCAGGAGACAATTCGGATAAGAATCTCGAAGGTAGATTAGCCTGCCATTGATTGTATACTTTTCTATTCATGGCATAGGTGATGAAGGCATATTTTTTAGCGCGCGTTAGGCCGACATAGGCTAGACGTCGCTCTTCTTCGAGATTTCCCTCCTGCAGGCTCATGTTGTGGGGAAATACGCCCTCTTCCCATCCGGCCAGGAACACGGCGTCGAATTCCAAGCCTTTGGCGCTGTGCAATGTCATTAGGCTAACGACGTCGTCTCCGCTGTTTTTTCGAGCATCGGTCACCAGACTGACGTGTTCTATGAATGTGGCAAGGTCTTCGAAATCCTCGAGTGCCCTCAGCAATTCTTTCAGATTTTCCTCCCGCGTTTGGGATTCGACAGTACGTTCATTGGTCAGAATACTGAGGTAACCGGTTTCGTCCAGTATGATTTTTGCCATTACGGCCGGCGAGAGATCGTTTCTTTTTCCCAGGGATTCGATAAATTTCACGAAGGTAGAAAGTGATTCCATCACTGTTGGACGAAATTCGTTATTTTCCAGCATTTCCTTCGCCGACTGAAACAGAGAAATATTGCGCTCAGCGGATCTGGCATGCAGTTTGGCCATGACGGCGGCTCCGATGCCTCTTTTGGGAACATTGACGACGCGTTCGAAGGCCAGACTGTCGTTGGGCTGATATATGAGTCTCATATAGGCGATCAGGTCCTTTATTTCCTGACGATCGTAGAACTTCAGATTTCCCACCACTTTGTAGGGAATGCCGTAGGCGATCAGACGTTCTTCGAATTCTCGTGTTTGGAATCCGGCCCGCACCAAAATGGCCATTTCGCCAAATTTTACGGATTTAAGATGGAGTAATTCTATTTTTTCGGCGACAATTTTTGCTTCGTCGAATCCGTTATATGCTCTCTGGATCAGCAATTTTTCTCCATTATTGCCGTCGGTCCATATGGTTTTTCCCAGTCTATTTTCGTTATGGGCGATGAGGGAGGAAGCTGCTCCCAGAATATGTCCGCCGGACCGATAATTGCGCTCGAGTCTGACAATTTTGGTGTTCAAAAAATCTTTCTCGAAGCGGAGAATGTTGCCCACTTCCGCTCCTCTCCAGCTATAGATGGCCTGGTCGTCGTCGCCGACGCAGCAGAGGCCCGAGCCGTTGGGCGAAAGCATTCTCAGCCACATGTATTGGGTCATGTTGGTGTCCTGGTACTCGTCCACCAATATATATTTGAACTTGTCCCGATATTTCTGGAGAATGTGAGAATTTTCCTTGAAAATGCGAATTACGTACATCAGCAAGTCACCGAAATCTACGGAATCATAGCTAAAAATTCGCTCCTGATATAGGGCATAGACTCTGCCGTCTATGGATTTGGCGTCAATGCGAGGATCGTTGGGACACATGCATTTGTCCTTCCAGCGAGATATGGCGGTAACAACCGAATTGGCTATTTTTTTATCGATATTCAATTCCTTAAGTATCTGCCCAACGAGCTTTTGCTGATCACCGGTGTCAATTACGGTAAAACTATTGCTGAGACCTATGAGATCCGCATTACTTCTCAGTATTTTTGCACAAATCGAGTGAAAAGTGCCTAGCCAAACAGATTCGGTTCCGGTGACCATGGCCGAAAGACGCTCCTTCATCTCCATAGCGGCTCTGTTACTAAAGGTCACCGCCAGAATCTGGGACGGAAAAGCATAGCCGTTTTCTATCATATAGGCGATTTTGGTGGTAAGAACCTTTGTCTTGCCGGTACCGGCTCCGGATAGCACCAGCAATGTTCTATCGAGAGTAACAACGGCCTCTCTTTGCTCCGGATTTAATCCATCCAACAAACAATTATCCATGTCTAAATTCTTAGCTGTATTAACTTGCACTTTAATATTCCAATCTAAAAAACTCGTTTTTTTATTATCTATAATTTGCTATTGTAAAGCAAAATGGAGGCTTAGAAAATGGAATTATTTTTAGATACAGCGAATTTGGAAGAAATATCGCTCTATGGCGCTTTTATCGATGGCATTACCACCAATCCAACGATAATGTCCAGATACGCGCACAACGAACATTACTCGCTGGTGCGAAAAATATGCGGAATGGTCCGCGGTCCCGTGAGCGTGGAAGTTAACTCGGAAGACTTCGAAGGAATGGTACAAGAAGGACAAAAACTTGCCACCATCAGCAATAAAGTTTGCGTGAAATTACCTTGCACGTTTGATGGTTTCATGGCTTCCAAAAAATTGTCAGCGGGGGGAATTCCCACAAACCTGACTCTGTGTTTTTCGCCGACGCAGGCGCTGATCGCCGCCAAATGCGGAGCAACCTACGTATCTCCCTTTATTGGTCGACTGGAAGACTCCGGCCACGATGGCATCTTATTGCTAGAGGAAATAGCAGAAATATATCAGGCAAATGAATATGAAACAAAAATACTCGCGGCATCGATTCGGAGCGTTAGTCATGTGGTTCAGGCCGCCAGAATTGGAGTGGGAGCAATAACTTTGCCTCCCCATGTAATGCAGCAGTGTCTGGAACATCCTCTGACGCACAAGGGGATGGAAATTTTTTCCCGCAACTGGGAAAACAAAAAATAAAAAATATTAAGAAGGGGCCTAGTAGAAAGAATAGTCACGACAAATCTGAGCCGGACCTCTCTCCGGTTCCCTTCAGTTGACCACAGGCGGCTGAGATATCATCTCCGCGGGATTTTCTTATGATGGTGCGGATCCCTTTGGCCAGTAGCAGAGATAGAAAAGCGTCAGCTCTTGTTCTGGAGCTCCCCCTAAAAGTGGATTCGTCCCAGCTGTTAAATGTTATCAGATTAACTTTGCAGCGTATGCCCGAAAGCAGCTTGGCCAGCTGACGAGCGTTGGCGTCGGAGTCATTTACTCCCGCCAGCAGCAAATATTCGAAAGTTACATGCTCAGAGTTGCTTCTTCTAAGATATTCCCGAGCGGCATTTAGCAGTGTGTCAATGTTATATTTCCTATTGACGGGCATGAGTTCGCTGCGCTTGATATCGGTGGTGGCGTGCAGCGATATCGCCAATTTTATACCGAATTTTGCCATTCGCAGCAGGTCATGGGTCACGATGCCGGAGGTCGATACCGTAATTTTATTGCGAGAAAAATTGTGATTTTTCTGGTCCAACAGTAATTCCAAAGCCTGAAATAAATTTTCAGCGTTCAGCAGAGGTTCTCCCATGCCCATAAATACCAAGTTCGAAAGATGCGGATGCGCTAATTCTTTTAGCGTCGGCAGCAGGTCTTTCCAGAAAAATACCTGGGACATAATTTCCGCACAGCTCAAATTTCTCTCGAAGGACCGCTGTCCGGTATTACAAAATTTACAGCCCATGGCGCAGCCCACCTGGATTGAAAGGCAGACGGTATTTCTCTTTTCGTCCGGAATAAAAACGGTTTCGATTTGATGGCCGTCGGGAAATTCTAGCAGAGCCTTTCGGGTGCCATCGCTGGATTTTTGTAGGTTGCGGCAGATGGGACGCTCCAGCGAAAAATATTCAGACAATAATGATCTAACTTTGTGCGGCACGTCCGTCATAGCGTCGAATGATGAGACGCATTTAATGTGGATCCAGGGAAGTACTCTTTTGGCGTCCAGCTTCGTAAGACCGATTCGCGCAAATTTTCGCTCCAGATCTGCCAAATTTGCTCCGAGAAGAGATTCTCTTTCCATTTTCTATTGCTTTCTCGATTGATTTTTAGCGATTTTATCGACCCTCTCGTTGAACTTATTTCCCGAATGTCCCTCGACCCAATGCCAAAAAACTTCATGAAGTTCCGTCGCCTTCAGAAGACGCAGCCAAAGATCTTTGTTTTTTACCGGCTTTTTATCTGAACTGATCCAGTTATTTTTCAGCCAGCCCTGGATCCATTTGGTGATGCCGTTTTTCACATAGGTGCTATCGGTGTACAGTTCTATTGTGCAGGGAGTTGGGAAATACTCCAATGCGGCAATGGCGGCCATCATTTCCATGCGATTATTGGTGGTATTAGGCTCGGAGCCGCATAATTCCTGCTCTTTATCGGCGCAGATAAGGAGGGCAGCCCATCCGCCGGGGCCCGGATTCCCGCTGCAGGCGCCGTCGGTGTAGATGGTTACATTTTCGAGACTATTGCCTAATGGCTTTTTTTCGCCATCGGCTTCAGCAAATTTAGACGAATTATTTTCTTTTGGTGGGGTTATTGTTTGGGAGGCAAATTTATATTGTCCGGAAAATACATGCGTTGCTGATCCCGTTTGAGTGCAGTTGCCGTCGGAATCGATGTGCATCAGCAGTGATCCGCCCCGTTGAATTACGGAAATCTCGTCTGATTCCAGAAGATTATTTTTTTTGGCAACGATGGCCGTAGCCATTGCACCGCTTCCGCAGGCGGATGTCAAACCATCGGCACGTTCGAACACCAGCAGATCAATGCTGTGGGAAGAAATAATCTTTCCAAACGAAACGTTTATCCTGGCCGGAAACAATGAATTGTTTTCCAGAATGGACCCCAGATGCTGCGCCTGTTCAAGAGAAGGCATGCGCTCCACCAGCAGCACCAAATGCGGATTCCCAACGGATAGACAGGACGCCTGCCGAAGTCCCAATTGCGCTAATTTATTTTGCACATCGTTGTCCAGATGCAAATCATCGCTCAAACGGAGACTCAATGGATTCGGAACTTCTTCGGACAGTGCTAATGGCATTGGTTTTCCGAAATTTATCGAAATATTAGCATCATCCTGCCTATGCAAAACATAAGTTCTGCTTTGGGTTTTTAGAAGAAAAGATTTTTGGTCCGGCTGCCGCATTTGCGCCAGAAGGCCGAGGCAACGGCCCGCATTTCCGCAGATTTCCGCCTCACTGCCGTCAGCGTTGAAAAAAGACGCGCTGATTGCGGCAACATCGAAGCTATAAAACGTCACCAAATCGCAGCCGATTCCCCGAGTGCGATGGCTTACTTTTCGACAAAATTCAGCGAGATCTCCCCAATCGGCCATTTGCGTTCTGTCAATCATTACGAAATCGTTTCCCAACGCCTGCATTTTGTCAAAAACGATCCTGTTCAAATGGCCTCCAATAATTCTTTAGTAATAATTTTGCTACGCTCCACCGCCGGCTGATCAAATGCATTTATGTCCATGAGATGGCAAACGGCAATGACTTCTCCGATGAAATGAGCAAAAAGAGCGCCCAAAATTTCCGGAGTAATCTCTGAAAATTCGATTTTTCTCACGGGCAGATCGTTTTCCACCAAAGATTTCAAGGTGGCATTGTGCTGGGCCTCGAAAATATCAGCGAAATTTTTATTTTTTACATATGAAAATGCCTCTGGCACAAAAATTTCCGAAGATATTAGAAGATCGGTTTTTTGTCTTTCCAGAAAAAATGTGAAGCATTTATCCCGGGGACCGTCCAGGTACAGCTGCAGCTGACTATGTTGATCAAAGGATCCAATGGCTGTCAGCGGCGTGACGCCAACTCCGGATTTTCCCGTACTTTCGGCGTAGAGCTGCGCCACCCACGCCCCCAAAAGCGACAATCTATCGGAATAAATAAACGAAGCATGCTGAGGATAATTGGCAACAAAGCGGGCTCCCTCCAGAGCCAAATGCGACGATGTCTCCCAATATTGTCGCGCGCCATTGCGAATGCGCTGGGGATCAATGCCACAAATAAACGCCGGCAACATGCCAACGGCGGAAAATACCGAGAATCTCCCCCCAATGTCCTGCGGATGATCAATGCAAAAAAAATCGCATTGGGTCGCGATTTTTCTCAGGGATGAAGGTTTATCTTCTGTTACCACAACGACTCGATCGGCAATGGCACTGTGTCCCAGATGTTCCATGATCAGCAGCAATTGAGAAATGGTTTCCAGAGTCTCTCCGGATTTGGAAATGCACAAAAAACCAGTCCGGGGAGATAGCGCTTCCAGCATATTTTTCAGCGTACGGGGATCCAAATTGTAGGAAAACATGACCCGGTCTTTTGTGTTTTGGGAAGCAGAAATGGCGCGTATGCATTGTCCTCCCAGAGTTGCTCCTCCGGTGCCAAGAATTATAAATTTTTCCAACGATAACCATTTTTTTAGACGAGGATGCTCTAAAAATTTGAGATCATTGCCGCCCCTGATGATATTGTCCACCTGCGACAAACCATCAACGCTAGAGATTTTGGCCGTTTTCAAAAGAGATCCATTTACAACGTCATATTGAATCATTTGGGAACTCCGGCTATTGGGACTGCGGTTTTATTATGCAGATTACACAGGGATCTTTGGCAAAAATTTCCTTCGCCTGTCCATTTACCTCCTCAAGAGAGTATTTATTGATATTGAGGGCGAATTTTTTTACGAACTCGAAATCGTTGCCGGCGCTGACTTTTTTGGAAAAGCAATCCAGAGCTTCCAGCAGATCCTTTCCATACATTTTGCTCACCCCAAAGAGCTTTTTGGCTGCCGCATCAGCCTGATTTTTGGTCAACTCCGTAGAAGCAATGTATTTAATTTCCGACAGCACAGATGTTATTATTTCATCGACATCGTCGGAATTTTTGGTCGTTATGGTCATGCAGAAATCGCCGTAGTCGTAATTCCAGAAGGAATAGCTGAAGGCAATGGAAGATAGATTTTTCTGCTCATCAATTAGGCTTTTCTGCAGCATATCACTGAGGTGTTTGATGTAAATCTCCGTTGCCAGAGCTTTTTCTCGATGATTCCTATAATTGGGCACTTTCCAATACATTTCTATTAGCGGAACACTCACCTGATCGCTGTACCTGGTGATTTTTGTGACGGACCCATGATGCTGTGGCTCCTCTAATCGTTCCGGGAGAGATGATGTTTTTGCTATTCCACCGAAATATTTCTGTACCGTCCCCAGCGCTTTGTTTTTTAAAATATTGCCTGCTATGATAATTGTAATTCTATCCGTTGTGTAGTGCTTTTTTTTAAATAGAGCAATATCATTTTCATTTATGAGCTTTAGCCCCTCTTTGGTGCCGTAGATGCTGGATCCATATTTGGAATGCCAATACATAGATTTTCTTGCTTCTTTTTTGATCAGCATCCGATCCATTTGCTCGTCGTTGCTAATGGCCTGCTCCACCAGATTCCTCGAAGCGGCAACTTCTGCCGCATCAAACGACGATTCCAAAAATAATTCACTAAGATTTTTTAGAAAAACATCAAGATCTTCCAATCTTCCCTGAAGATAATATACGCTCTGGTCATAGCCGGTATAAAAATTGCTCTCAAATGCGGGTTGATCCGCTTTTTTTTGGCTATTATTTATGTGTTTTTGCACGAGAATATGGGAAAGAAGATTAGCAATGCCTTCTTTCTCAATTTCGTCTGTACTGCCGGCGGAAACGCAGAGTGCTACCATAAGTAAATCGCTTTTTGATGTATCCATAAAAATAACGGACATGCCGTTTTCCAACTTGCATTCGGAGCTATCTTTATACTCATACGCAGCATCGACGACGTCTACCGTATGAAAGGAAAACAACAAAAATAAAGAAAAAAAGAAGCTTTTAAACATAATACTCTCCATTCCCGGCCGATGTGTCAACTTTTTTTGTCTTCCGCTAGGCCTGTCTTGGACTCGGCCTGCCGATCAGATTTTTGCTTCACATTGTGTCCTTTTTCCACCGGCGCCGATGATTTGCTAAGTATCGGTGGAATCAGTAATTTATTTGTTTCTTTTAGGGTTTCCGTATCTATTTTTTCGTTTTCGGGAGTATTGCAACCGCTCAAAAATAACAGCAGAAATAACGCAGATATATATTTCATATTCACCTCAATCACCAATTTACAAAAAACACCTTGTTAGGTAGCCGCCTCATTATCACATTTATAGGATACAAAAAACAATAGCACCGCTCCGATCACAATAGAAGTGTCCGCAACGTTAAATGCTGGCCAATGATATCCACAGACATGAAAATCCAAAAAATCCACAACGAACCCCCGAAAAATTCTGTCCCAAACATTACCGATTGCCCCTCCCATCACCAGCGCCATCGGCAATCGATATAAAGCGTTACGGCGAGACCAGAGCGCTAAATATATTAGCACTCCCAGCGATGCCAATGTTAAAAAAATCGGCGACATATTCCGGAGTATCCCGAAGGAAATGCCGGTGTTTCTCACGAGTACCAAATTAAAATATGGAAATATCTCCACTGAATCTTGACAGTTCAAGTAAATTTCCACCAATTGTTTGGAAACCTGATCCAGCAGCGGCACTATCACCAGCCCAACAAGGGCCAGCTTTACTGAGCCAAAACTTTTTGGCACCTCGGGCATATTTTATCTCCATTGAGGGCGGTGGAAAATTTCCAGCAGCGTTCGCATTTTGCTCCCGGAGCCAACGACACCACAACGCCTATGTTTTTGAGGTCATCGGCGACGAATGCGTTCGCGGGAATCGATGTCTTGTGCAATTTCACGGCGGATGTGATGCTTACTTCCGCCCAAAAATCTTCGCAATTGATGGGAATGACATCGTCGGGATCAAAAATTTCTACGAGAGCCTGTAGACTGGATCCCAGAAATTTTTCTTTGCGGGCGATTTCCAGTGCCGTCGTAACGCTTTTTCTGATTTCCTTGACCTTATTTATTTTCGCTCCCAGCGTTGGATTGAACCAATTATTGTCGGGGGCTAAAAATTTTTCCAGGTGCACGGAAGCGACTTTTTCGCCGGAGGCTTCTTGTTTCGGCAGTAATTCTTGGAAACTCAGCCACGCTTCCTCCGCCGTGTACACAATTATTGGAGCCAGACGTCTCACCAGATGCTGGAACAGTATGTGCAAC
The DNA here is from genome assembly GCA_031288795.1 of Holosporaceae bacterium. Classification (GTDB taxonomy): domain Bacteria; phylum Pseudomonadota; class Alphaproteobacteria; order UBA3830; family UBA3830; genus BNWE01. Next base: position 79,411 of record JAITQS010000058.1, read on the forward strand.
ACATGGCGATAGGCTTGGCGTTTTTTATTAGTCAGCTGATCACAGTAGAGGCAATCTTTTCTGATATCAAAAAAGAAAGACGACAGATCGCCGGAGCAGAATGTATGTATAAGTGTGAAATATTTATTGATGTCATAGGAATTTATGCATTGATCTAGTTCGTTTTCCACTTCCTGCAATCGATGCAGCACCCATTTTTCAAGATCCGGCAATGCGGAATATTCAACGTTTTCGTATTTGGCGTCGTAGCCCGAGAGTGCTCCCAGCAGATAGCGCAAAGTATTTCTTAATTTTCTATATACGTCTTCCAGCTGTTTAAGAATATTTATGCCTAGCTTAAGATCCTGGGTATAATCGCTGCCGGCCACCCACATTCTGAAGATGTCGGCTCCCCAATTTTGTACGACTTCGTCCAACGTTATGGTGTTACCGAGGGATTTTGACATTTTTCTGCCTTTTTCATCCACGATGAAACCGTGGGTGAGCACGGCTTTGAAGGGGGAATTTCCATAGATGCCGCAGGAATTCAGCAGCGAATGCTGGAACCAACCCCGGTGCTGATCTGATCCCTCCAGATACAAATCCGCCTTGATTTCGGGATTTTCATGGTCTCTGATGACGTAGGAATGGGTCGATGCACTTTCGAACCAGACGTCCATGATGTCATTTATTTTTTCGTAGTCGTCGGCGTTATATTTATCACCCAGGAAATATTGGGCATCATGAGAGAACCAGGCGTTGGAGCCTTCTTGGGCAAAAACATCGGCGATATGTTCGAAGATTTCGGCATCATTTAGAAGCTTTCCGGTTTTTTTATGCAGGAACAGCGGAAGAGGTACTCCCCAAACTCTCTGGCGGGACAAGCACCAATCGCCTCTATTTTCAATAAATGATTTAATGCGATTGTAGCCTTGTTTTGGTATCCAGTTGATTTTTTCTATTTCATCCAGGGCTTTTTTTCTCAGTCCGGTGTTGTCCATGCTGATGAACCACTGGGGTGTCGCCCGAAATATCAGCGGGGCCTTGGACCTCCAGGAATGCGGGTAGCTGTGCGTTATGACCGACTTGAACAGCAGTGCTTCGACATCGCTCAACGCCTGCAGCAGAGCCGGTTCCACCTTAAACACATGCTTTCCGGCAAATAGCGGTACATGATTGTAGTAGAGACCATCGCCGTCGACGGTTTGGGGCACCTTGATATTGTATTTTTTGCAGATGTAGAAATCGTCGACGCCGTGTTCTGGAGCCGTATGAACCAGACCGGTGCCTGCATTTGTCTCCACGTGGTCTCCGTCCAGCAGTGGCACCTCGAAGTCGTAGCCGAAGTCCACCAGCGGGTGACTGCACACCACTTCTTTCAGGACAGCTCCGGAAAACTCCTGCAAAATTTCGCCCCTGAAACCGGTGGTGCTCAAAAAATTTTCCACCAAGTCTTGGGCAACGACGTATTTTTTATCGGCGATTTTTAAAAGACTATAATTTATTTTTTGGGAATAGGAAATCGCTCTGTTGCCGGGAATTGACCAGGGAGTCGTGGTCCATATGACGCAGAAAGCATCCTGTAAATAAGCGCAATTCGGCGACTTCTTTATTTTAAACGCCACGTAGATGCTGGTAGATTTTTTATCCATATATTCTATTTCTGCGTCCGCCAGCGCCGTTTTCTCCACCACCGACCAAAAAACCGGACGCTCCCCCCTATAAATGGCTCCATCCCGTATGAATTTCCCGATTAGTTTTATGATGGTAGATTCGGCTTTGTAGCTTATGGTCAAATAGGGATTTTCCCAGTCTCCGTTTATGCCCAATCGCTTGAATCCTTCCCGCTGAACGTTTATCCAATACTCGGCAAATTCTCGGCACATGTTACGAAAGTCAGCCACCGAGATATCGTCTCTATTGATTCCTTCTTCTTTTAGTTTTTCCTCAATTTTCCATTCGATGGGGAGGCCATGGCAGTCCCATCCCGGCACGAACGGCGCGTCGAATCCTTGCATTTGTTTTAGGCGCACGACAATGTCTTTCAAAACCTTGTTCATGGCGGTGCCGGCATGGGGCGTACCGTTGGAGAACGGAGGACCGTCGTGTAAAATGAACCTAGGACATCCTTGGGAACTAGATCTGCACCGATCATATATATTTAGATTTTCCCAATAATTTAAAATTTCCGGCTCTTTTTGACCTAAATTTCCGCGCATTTGGAAATCTGTTTCTGGTAAAAAAATCGTATCCTTAAAATTCATTACATTCACCATTGCTTAGACATACCGAAAGTTAAACAAAAACCTCCCCAAAGTCAATTATAAGTATTTTGTTGATTTAGTTCTCGTCGTTTTCAAATTTTCTCATTCTATTCCCAGCCGGAATGTGCTGAAAATATACACAACCTGCTTTAAAAATTTGTTTTCAGTCAGGGCATTTTGTTTGATATTTGAGTAAAAATATTGCATTTGGGACGCGCTTTAAAAATGATACCAAATCCAGAAATTGAGTGATCAGCACCAGATGGTAACGCGCTCTTATTCAGCACTTCTAAAGAACTGGCAGATCAATTTATTCTTGAATTTTTGCCTCTTCTTAAAAACTATCCGTTCATTATATCACTTCTTACGCAAGAATTAAAGACCCCCTGATGGCCCCAAAAATTTGATTAAATTTTTAGAGATTTTAATTGACTTTAACAATGATATTCGTATAGTTTCAGTGAATAGGCTTTTTTTATTTTCGATTGCGTTCTTCAAAAAATAAAAATGCGAGGTGGATCTTTGGTGCAGGAGACATTACCAAGTGGCGTTAGGTTAGATTTTTGTACTTTTTGTCAGCTTTCTTGCCCCGAATGCTCCGTTGGAAAAGGTGACTACGGCGATTTCGGAAAAGGCTACCTTAAATTCGATGATTTTGTAAAATTCGTTGAAATGAACCCGTTTGTGCAAAGAATTGAAATCGCAAATCGCGGAGAAATTTTTCTCAACCCTGATCTGTCGAAAATCATGGAATTTGCTCATGCCAAAAATATTCTGCTTACGGCAATGAACAGCGTTAATTTCAATACCGTGTCGGACGACGTCATTGAATCCATGGTGGTTAACCAATTTCTCGCGTTATCCATAAATGTGGACGCCGTCAATCAAAAAGCCTACGAACAATATAGATACGGCGGAAACTTCTCCACAGTGATTAATAATATAAAAAAACTTTGGATATGCAAAAAAACATATTCCAGTGATCTTCCCATTGTAAATTTGCTATACCTGGTATTTAAACATAATTCTTCCCGAGAAGAACTTCGCGCCGCCAAAAAAATGGCCCAAGAACTAGATGCAACCCTGCACTTTTGCAAGGACCGCATTTTCTACTACATCCCCGAAGATACTGACATGATCTACGAGGAAACAGGACTCACATATCCCAAAACGACATTCGAATACGAAGATAACTTTACGAGAGCTGCCAATCCTCCGTGCCTGGATCTCTGGAAATTCCCCTCCCTAAATTACGACGGTAAGTTTCTAGGTTGCCATTACAATGGCACTGGCATTTCCGATCTCAACGTTTTCGAACAGGGATTAAAAAAATGTTTAGAATCCGAAGCAGTGCAGAAAACGAAAAAAATGCTCCTGGGAGGGGAAATATGTGAAGAATCCCCCTGCTGTCTCTGTTGGCATTACAGACAATTCGTTTGGCACGACGCTTTCATAACCATAGACGAGATTGGAGCATAAAAAAATGACACCATATGTAGATTTTTTTAAAGAACAATTGGAATTTAGAAAACAAGATATAGATCTACTGCAACTTATGGTCGCTGACGATATAAAAACAGAAGATATAATAGAATTGGTACCTAAATACAAAATACACGATGAACATTTGAGTATAAATTTCATGTTATCGTCTCTTGTGTGCAGATGCTCTGATATAAATCATCCTCTTTTGCCGAAATTTAAGGGAGTTGTGAAGTATTTTCAATATGGCAACGTGCTACTATTGGAGGGATTTCACAAAATTGGAAAAGAGCTTAATCGGCGAGATATTCCCATTCTAATGATAAAAGGACTCGCTATGCGCTATTTATATCAAAAATATCCGAGACACATGTACGATATCGATTTTGCCGTGCCCAAAAATCGTTTCGACGAAGCCGTAAAAGCCGCTGAAAATCTCGGAGCTTCCACTACATTCAAGGGACTGCACTCCATAGATATGTGCTTCGGCAATAACATGAAAATAGATATACATTCCATAGTAGTAAAAGAAAATAGCTCCTTCGACAGCAAAATGTGGCAACAGGCCAAGAAGGTTCGAGCGTTCGGCGTGGACGCGTTCATTCCGATTCCGGAGGATTTGATATTTCTGATTCTTATAAATTTCTATGGCAGCATGATATATGATGGTTTTTTCTGGGATACGAGTAAGTATCCGGTGTCGGCCATGAGTATTTCCTGGATGTACGACGTCGCCAACCTCGTAAAAAGTAATAACATCAACTGGAATATCGTGTTAGACAACGCAGCCCAAACACATACGCTCCATATGACCAAAATTCTGCTGAAAATATTTGACGAATCGCTTCCCGGTATACTTCCGCAGAACCTCCTGACACAAATGCATATGCTCGAAGATCCGGATACCAACATCAAAATAAAAAGAGATATGAAAATCATAAAACTCTTCCGAACACAAAATCAATTGCGCCAAAAAGCCAAATCCCCGGCCAATGATAAAACCGAAAAATTATATGTATTTCAAGACCCCATATCAAATTCAAAGGAAAACGATAATGTTATGAATGAAAAACTTAAAAAATGTTTTCCAGAGCAGACTTTATCCGCAGAAAAAATGAATCACCATTGGAACAGATTGGACAGCGCCAGCTGCGAAAAAGAAAAATTTGTACGCCATCTGCATCTTGGTCCCAAAATAGTTAAGTTGGAATGTTATCTGCCGCATATCCATGAACTCCTGGATAAGCAATTCGCCTATATCGCAAACGAAGCTAAAGGCCATTATGACATAGCCGTTCGTTTTTGGGAAGAAGATGTTGCCTCTCTCATCAAACAACTCGCCATCGATAACTGCTATTCTATGACGTATCGATCAGAAAATGACGCTGCGTCCAAAATAGAATTTTACAAACGACTAAATGTACTTAATGCCTATAATGCCCAGACGCGTACCCATTACTTTGCTTCCGGCGATATGTCGAAAAACAAAATTGTGGATTTATGGGGAGAGCATTTATTCGTGTGTTTTCTGAATAACATCATAAGCGACGCTGCCAATGCTGTATTTCACGCTGCGGCAGTGGGGATCAACGGAAATGGCGTACTTATCTGCGGTAGAGGTGGCGCCGGTAAATCGACGCTGGCGGTGTCAGCGCTATTGGATGGATTTGAGTTTGTGTCCGAAGATTATCTTGTGCTAACCAAAGAAAATGGACTTCATGCCTATCCAATGTACTCCACATCTTCTTTGGCGCCAGGCGTGATCTCAAAAATGAACGGACTTGCATACGAATTTCTCAACGATAATTGGAACAATACAAAGCATGTAATCGATTTATCTGCCCACCATGCTGGATTTGTGGAAAAACTGCCGATAAAAGTAATAATCTTCCCCTCCATAGCCGCCGCCGAAAAACCAAGTATAGAAAAAATCAATAGAAGCAAAGCCGTAGTACAGATGGCACATTCCACCGTCTCTCAGATGTGTAGTAAAATCCACCCTAGACACTTGAAATACGTTATACATTTCAAGGATGATCTGGAGCGTATACGCCAATTTACCTGCAGCAGCAATACAGCAGAACACATGAAGCATATTTTGTCGTTTATGGAAGGTTTGGATGTTTATCAAATCAATTTGTCTACAGATTTTAAAGCAAATGTAGACGTTCTACGCAAGTTTATAAATGAACTTGAGGAATCTAATTGGAACAATGAGGAGAAGATATGTATAAACTTAATGAAGAAAAAGTATTTTGCAACATAACCGATGGCATAGCCATAATAATCAATTATTTTACTGGCGTTTCCTATTCAATGAATACATTTGGTAGCATGGTGCTCGAAAAAATAATTGGTGGATATTCCCGAGACGACATTCTCGCTTTACTTAGAAATATTACCGACATTCCATTGGACATAGATGAGAAACTCGATCATTTCATAAACGAACTCCTGCGGGCAGGTGTAATAATCATAAGTAATGAAAAAAACGAAGATGTTCCAATGTCCGGCATAAGCATAGACACCGCTATCGATTTACCCCCTATTGTCAAAAAACAGCGAAACATGAGTACAGGGAATAATGCAATTACTTCGAGTAATACTGTTATAAATATTGCTTTTTGTTTCGACGAAAATTTTTATCTGCAAGCGAAGGATTCCATAAATTCACTTCTATGCAACTCCGTTTCCAAATGCCACTACAATATGTATTGCATTGTCGATAAGAAAACCAGAGCATTACATGCTAAAGAATTGGAGAATGCGGTACGTCAGCAAGACGCAGCATCGTCGATAATTTTTTTAGAACCCAATAGTGATTTTGACCAGTCTTTTTTATGGAAAACCGTAGCCATTTATTATCGTTTTATGCTACCGATACTATTGCCATATCTTGATAAAATCATATACGCAGATGTCGACACCATTTTCAACGCAGATCTGCTAGAAGCCAACCAAATAAATATAGGAGCCAACCTCATAGCCGGCGTTAAGGATATTGTTAATACAAGCTCGATGTGGAAATCCTTTCTGGGAAGAAATGTTTTTAAATATCTAGCTTGTGGCACCTATATAAATTCGGGTTTTTTGATTATGAATCTAAAAGAAATACGTAACCAAAATTTATATGCCCAATGGGTGGATCTTTCGAAACGCACAGGCTATGCTTGTCCAGATCAGGACATATTAAACTATACCTGCCACGGGAAAAAACTCTTTCTACCTTTGAAGTATAATTTTGTTCCCCAAATATACAATGACGCTCTGCAGGAAAACATATATTCTCAGGAGGAATTTACGGAAGCCACGCTACATCCGGTCATGATTCATTATGCTGGAAATGCAAAATTTCTATTAAATGGGAAGGCGTTCTTAGAATACGTAGAAAAAGCGAAAAAAAAAATTGTCAACCTAATTTGTCAGAGTTTTGAGAAAAATTATATGTATAAACTTAATGAAGAAAAAGTATTTTGCGACATAACCGATGGCGTAGCCATAATAATTAATTTTATCACCGGCGTTTATTATTCAATAAATGTATTTGGTAGCATGGTGTTCGAAAGAATAATTGGTGGATATTCTAGAGATGAAATCCTCACTCTACTGAAAAATATTCCAAATATTCCAACAAACATAGATGAGAAACTCGATCATTTCATAAACGAACTCCTGCTAATAGGTATAATAATCGCAAATAGTGAAGAGAGCACAGACATCTCAAAGTCCGGCATAAGCATAGACGCTGCCATAGCAGCCGAAGACGATTTTGAAATGACAATTACGGAATATTCGGACATACAGGCAATGCTTATCGCCGACCCAATCCACGATGTGGAAGATTGGGAAGGATGGTCGCCTGCTTTGTCGCAGGGATACTAGTCATGATGAACGATTTTCCACTCATCTCAGTTTTGATTCCCACTTATAATCGAGTAAAATTTCTTCCGAGTGCTCTAGACAGCGCTTTGAAACAGGACTATCCCAACATTGAAATAATTATTGTGGACAATGGCTCCATCGATGGCACACGTGAATTAATTGCCAACGGAAATTACGGTGCGCAGGTAAAATATTTTCAGCAGGAAAATCGTGGCATAGCAGCAAGTAGAAATTCGTGCGTTGAGAAAGCATCCGGAGAATGGATCGCGTTTTTAGATTCCGACGACACCTATGCTCCTGGAAAGCTAAGAGCCCAGGCAGAATATTTTCAGAAGCATCCGGAATGTGAGATCGTGTTTACTCGCTATAAAAATTTTCTAACGGATGAAAAGTTAAAAGACATAGAACTAATCCAAGAACAGATCCAAAATGAATTGGTAATTGAACTTTGGAGCAAACATTATTTGGCATCTGCACTCCTAAAGCGTGGAATTTTTGAAAAATGCGGCAGTTTTATGAATGAGCTGAAAATTGGCGAGGATACGGAATTGCTTTTTAGAATGCAAACGATGGGAATAAATCTCAAGCATTGTCTTGAAAATCAATACTACAATCGCTGTATTCATGGTGATAATATTACGCTAAGATATAATACAAAAAGCGTTCTAGTGTTATACAAAGAAAATGATATTCCCTACGATTTTGTTACAGAAAATCTCAAGAAAATTGTTGGAGAGAGGTACACAGCGAGCCAGTCACTAATTTCAGTAATCATTCCGGCTCGAAACGCTTCTAAATATATTCGAGACGCAA